>JAZQEH010000121.1:0-44763 GCA_045538895.1 Eubacteriales bacterium | reverse complement strand
CATGTACGCCGACGAAACAAAAATCCAAAAATCTGCCTGCGTTTCTCACCCTCTGGTCAGCCTGATGACTTTGTCATCAGGCTAAAAAGGGCTGCAAGCAGCCCTTTTATTTATTCGTATATCCAATTCTGTTCATAAACGTTTATAGTGCCTACCCTGTTCTTCTCCTTATCAACACCTATGGCCACCGTAAACTGACGTGAATTGTTGTAATCATAGTAATTATAATTGCACGTTGTAGCGTAATCATAGAACTCAAATCCCTCACATTCTGCCTTCACGGCTTCGTGCGTAGAGTCAAAGGTAATACCGCCGGGGAGTTCAAGTGCGATATTGTCAGAGTTGTAAATATGAATACTCGGAACTATGCAGTTTTCGGGAACGGTCTGATACTCGGCATAATTCTTTATAGTCAATGCAAGCTTCTCATCTCCACGTGCAAGCACTATACTTTCAGAACCGCCCGAAACAACATAGCCGGGCTTATTATAAAACACCCAACCGTTGTTAAGAAATGTTTCAACAGTTGTAGGAACCCTGTATAAATCACCCGAAACACGCACAATGCCAGAAAGAATATCATCCCCAAGGCTTGTGGGAGCTACGTACCCGTCAAGATACTCAGGTCTTTCGGGATTGGTTTCTGTTGGTTTCATTCCCGAGAGAACAAGGTTGGAAATGCTTATCGTGGAATAATCGTAATGGTTCTCACCCTTATAAATATTAAACTTTATAAAATTATCATCCGAATTGTTCAAGCGGTACACAAGCTTATCATAATCATCACGCTCGGCAAACTCGTGAGGTGTTCCGTATGCATTGATTACGTCCTCCGCAGAGGAGTCTGCAGTAATTCCGCCGGGAAGTTCAAAATCAACCTCGTCAAAATACCACTCTGCACCGAGTATTTCGCAATTCTGAATCTCCTCCGCATTTCCGCTGAAATTAAACGCATTAACTTCAATTTTTTTGCCGCTGTTAGCCATGTAATAATAGCAGTCCGAAAGCCCTGCTGCCTTGGTTGTGGGGCTATATCCGTTTGTGGAGATAGTCCAGCCGTTTGAAACGAGCGTATCATAATCGCACGGGAATTTATACACAACGCCGTCAAGCTTTACGGTAAAATCAAAAAGGTTATCCGAAAGAGTAAGTTCTTCTTTTTCCGGCTGTGTTGTAACCGCCTCGGTAGTAACTATTGCCTCGGTTGTTTCAGCTATGGTTTCAGCAGGTTTTTCTCCGCCGCCAAATGCCATAACGCAACCGATTGCAACTACCGCAAGTGCCATAGCTACAGATGCCGCAATCACTGGTACATAGTTTTTCTTGCTATTTTTGGAAACTGCTTTTTTTTCGGGGACTTCTCCCTTGCACACGTCGAGGAAACTCGCTTCGCAAATCTTATCAACAAAAAGCTCTTCGGAAGAATGACGGCTCTTATACATACGCTGAAATCTCGCCGTCTGCATCTCTGTGCCTACCGGAATTTCAACATCATCTTCGATAAACACCATAAGCGACGGCTTCTGATTACTCTTTGCGTAAGCAATCTCGTCAAGGCAATGCTCGGACGCCATACTGCTCTTTGAAATAAACACAATAAACGCCGCACACTTTCCGAGATGCTCGGCAATATTATTTGCCCACTCGGTTCCCGCCTCGATTCCAAGGTCAAGCCATACTCTGTATCCTCTGTTTTGCAGAGCTTTAATAACAGGAGCAACCGCATTAAAATCCTTATGGGAATAACTGATAAAAATAAAAGGCTTATCACCGTTATATGCGGAATACTCTGACCAGTTAATATTGTTTGCCATACCATGCACCTTTCGCAAGATAGTGATGAAATATTATATCATATTGAACTAAATAAATCAAGCAAATAAAAAAGCCGCTTTCGCGGCAATTTTTATTTAAGTATTTTAAGATAATCGAGAACTGCGATAACAATACCGATTACTACGTAAAGGTCAACAAGACCGCCGACAATACCGACAATCCAGCCCACAACGGGAACGTGTGCCAGAATACCGATAAGCACACCTGCTACAAAGCCTGCTACAAGATATACAATGCATTTGATAACAAGTGCCGCTACGTCCTTTGCGCCGAAAGAATACGGAAACAGTTTCTTAAGCAAATCCATAATCGTACCTCCTTGAACAGATTTACGGTTAGATTATAACATCAAAACTTTCCGATTTCAACATTTTTCTTACATCTGCTACGGTTGACAATAAATTCTTTTGAATATATAATATAAAAGGCTGCCAAAGCAGCCTTTTATGAATTATTTTCCGGGGATTGTAATCTGGAATGTAAAGCCGTTGCTGTTTTCGATAAAAGCATTGATTGCTTCAAGTGTCTTTGCAAGCTCTGTTTCAAGCTCCGAATATGTCTGCGTATATGTATCTACAATATCACCGGCACAAACCACAATTACGGTAACGATTGCCGCAATGATGATAAGCGTAATCAATGCAAGGATAAGTGCGGTAATCGCAAGACCTCTGCCGCTTGCCTTACCACGTCCCGTGTTTACAATACCTGCGATTGAAACGATAAATGCTATCAATGCTATCAATGCCGAAACGGGATTCAGGAAGTTGAGTAAACCGACTATAGAAAGCACAAATGCTACAATCGCTGCAACGCTGTTGCGTGTGGGCATAACCTTTGCCTCTTTAGCCGCTTTCTTCGCCGCTTTCTTTGCTTCTTTTTCAGCAATTTTATCTGCCTTCGCCGCAGCTTTCTTTGCCGCCTTCTCTTCTTTCTTGGAAATAGTGGGAACTACCGTTACAGGTTCCTCCGCTGTAGGTTCCTCCGCTGTAGGTTCCTCTGCTACGGGTTCCTCTGCTACGGGTTCCTCCGCTACGGGTTCTTCCTCAACTACTGTTTTCTCAACTACAGGCTCATCTGCTACAGGCACTTCGGTAACGGTTTCTTCTTTAGCGGGTTCTGCAACCTTTTCGCCGCAATTAGTGCAAAACAATGCCTCATCACTAAGCTGTACGCCACACTTTGTACAAATCTTCATATTGTAGTCCTCCTAAAAAACATTTTTTAACAATTTCAGTATATAATATTTTTCATAAAATGTCAATCTTGTGTATAGTTATTTTATAATTAAGTATGGAACAAAAACACCCCTTTCCACCTCTGTGGGATAAGAATTCAAAAATACTTATTCTCGGCTCGTTTCCGTCGGTAAAATCACGGGAAGCCATGTTTTTTTACGGGCATCCGCAAAACCGATTCTGGAAAGTATGTGCCGCGGTTTTTGACGATAACGTACCCATAAGCATTCCCGAAAAACGTAAGTTTTTGCAAAAACACAATATCGCTTTGTGGGACGTTATAGCGTCCTGTGACATCGTAGGTTCATCGGATTCAAGCATCAAAAACGCAACTGCAAACGATATTATGCCGATTTTAAGCGGTGCCGATATAAAACAGATCTTCACCAACGGAAAAGCATCATCGGCACTGTATGAAAAATACATTTTTCCAAAATGCAAAAGAAACGCAATTTACCTCCCCTCCACAAGTCCTGCAAACGCCGCATGGTCACTCGACAGACTGGTTTCGGAGTGGAGCAAAATCAAAGAGTATCTGTGAGGAAAAGTCATGAAAAATATCCATTCAAATGAACTACTCTCTTTCATCAGCCGCAGTCCGAGTTGTTTTCACGCAGTTGAAAGCATCAAAGAAATGCTTCTTGACGCAGGCTACGCAGCTCTTAATGAAGCTGACAGATGGGACATTCAGCACGGCGGCAAGTATTTTGTTACAAGAAACGACTCCTCGGTAATCGCTTTCGCGCTGCCAGACGGTGCCCCTAATGCCTTTTTAATGGCGGCTGCTCACAGCGATTCTCCCACGTTCAAAGTAAAAGAGAATCCCGAGGTAGCTGGCGGTGCTTATGTAAAACTGAACACCGAGAAATACGGCGGTATGCTGATGTCAACATGGTTTGATCGCCCCCTTTCGGTTGCAGGTAGAATTGTTGTAAAAATCGGAGATAGGTTTGAAAGCAAGCTTGTAAACATTGACCGCGATCTCCTCATAATTCCAAGCGTTGCCATTCACATGAACCGCAATGCAAATGACGGTATGGCTTATAAAGCGAATATCGACACCGTTCCGCTTTACGGTGACGAAAACGCAAAAGGTACTTTTATGACTCTCGTTGCCTTAGCCGCAGGTGTTGAAGAAAAAGACATTCTCGGCCACGATCTGTTTTTATACAGCCGTGATGCGGGAACGCTGCTCGGCTATAACAACGAGTATATAGCGTCACCGAAGCTTGACGACCTTGAATGTGCATATGCACTTACAAAGGGCTTGATTGAATCGGGCGAAAGTAATGCCGTTAAGATATGTGCGGTTTTTGACAACGAAGAGGTTGGAAGCGAAACCAAGCAAGGTGCCGCATCGTCATTCTTACGTGACACTCTCCGCCGTATAACAAATGCTATATCTTTAAATGAAGAAGATTATCAGCGCTGTCTTGCAAACAGTTTTCTTATCTCCGCCGACAACGCACACGCAATTCATCCGAACCACCCCGAATATGCCGATGCAGGCAACGCACCCGTTATGAACGGCGGTATCGTTATAAAATACAATGCAAATCAGCGTTATTCCACAGACGCAATTTCTGCGGCAATGTTTAAAACCGTATGCAACAAAGCACAGGTAAAATACCAGACCTTTGCCAACCGCTCTGACATGCTCGGCGGCTCTACTCTCGGCTCAATAGCAAACACTTTAGTGCCTGTAAGAACCGTTGATATAGGTCTTGCACAGCTTGCAATGCACTCGATTTATGAAACCGCAGGCGTAAGCGACCTTGATGACCTTGTAAAAGCAATGACCGTTTACTACGGCAACAACTGATCATATTGGAGGTAACACCATGAAAGCACTCTTAATTTGCGGAAGTCCTAACGAAAAAGGCTGTACCTACACCGCCCTTTCGGAAATCAAAAAGACACTTGACAGAAACGGCATAGAAAGCGAAATATATCAGATAGGTAAAAAAGCAGTTTCGGGCTGCATGGCTTGCAAAGCATGCTACAAAACGGGAAAATGTGCAATAAACGATGACGTAAATGCCATTGCCGCACGTCTTGATGAGTTTGATGCAATTATCATAGGCTCACCCGTTTACTATGCTGCGGCAAACGGAACTTTAACTGCATTTCTTGACCGCCTTTTCTATTCGGCGGGCAGAAAAATGGCTGGCAAAGTAGGTGCCGCTATAGTATCATGCCGCAGAGGCGGTGCAACTGCTGCATTTGACCAACTCAACAAGTATTTCGGAATTTCCAACATGGTTGTTGCTACCTCGCAGTATTGGAATCAGGTACACGGCAACAACGCAGACGAAGTTGTACAGGACGGTGAGGGCATGCAGACCATGCGTTCTCTCGGTGAAAACGTGGCGTGGCTCTTAAGACTTATCGAGTGCGGCAGAAAAAACGGTGTCAAGCCGCCCGAATATGACGAAGCCAAGGTGAGAACCAATTTCATAAGATAATCACGTTTTTTGTCCGTATCATCCCTACACATAACTATATAATCGGTAAACGACATATTTTTCGCAAAAGCATCGATAATTTTTTTAAAATTATTGATGTTTTTGTTTTTTTATGATATTATGGTTCGGTATGCTAAAAAACGAAGCAAGGAATTTGTATTTATGAAAACTAAAAACAAAATCAAGCGTTTCAACTTTAAAAAGAAGCCGAGAACTCCTGTAAAGTGGCTTATGTGGTTGGCGAAAAACATTGTTGCTTTTCCCTATCTGAAACGCAGAAACGCAGTTCTGAACAAGCATAACATGGAAGAAATTGAGGGCAAGCCGTATATTCTGCTTTGCAACCACGCCTCCCTCGTTGACCTGTGCTTTATGCTTAAAAGCACACACCCCTATCCCGTAAACAACGTTATGACTATTGAGGGCTTTAATACATACACAAAGCCTCTGATGCAGGCGCTCGGTGTGCTTGGCAAGCGTAAATACGTTTCCGACATTTCGCTTGTCCGCAACATTCGGTATTGTCTGAATGAGCTTGGCAACGTTATGTGCATATTTCCGGAAGCACGCTATTCGCTTGACGGATGCACCTCTTTTCTCGCCGAATCAACAGGCGGCCTTATCCGCATGATGAAAGTTCCCGTCGTTATGCTTAAAATACACGGTAACTTTATCGACGTTCCGCAGTGGAACAAGCACAGCAAAAAGAGCTATTGCGAAGCCGACATGTACCCCATCTTTACCGCCGAAGAAACACGCACCCTCTCCGTTGAAGAGATTAACGAAAGACTTGCAAAAGAGTTCGAATATGACGATTTTGCATGGCAGAAGGAACGAGGAATAGTTATCGACCATCCTCTGCGTGCGGAGGGACTTCATTCGCTTCTGTACAAGTGCCCTGCATGTCTTTGCGAGGGCGAAACCGATTCAAGCGGTGACACTCTTTTCTGCCGCAAATGCGGTAAAAAATGGTTTATGGAAACCGACGGCTCCTTGCGTGCATTGAACGGCGAAACCGAGTTTTCACACATACCCGACTGGTCGAATTGGGAACGTGAATGCGTAAGAAAAGAAATCGAAGACGGCACGTATTATTTTGAAGACGAGATCCGCCTTGAAACGCTCCCCGATTCATGGAAATTCTACAAGCACGGCAAGGGAAAGCTTGTACAGACTCCCGATGGCATTACCGTAACGGGTACCTGCTACGGCGAGCCGTTGGAACTTCATAAAAGTGCAATGAATCAAAGCAGTCTGCACATCGAGTACGATTATCTAGGCAGAGGTGACTGCGTAGACATCTCAGTGCCTGATGAAAGCTATTGGTGTTATCTCACAAAGCGTGACGCAATTACAAAGCTCAGCTTTGCCACTGAAGAAATATTTCTTGCTGCAGAAAGAAAAATGAAAAAAGAAAAAGCTGAACAGATATGAAAAAACTGCAAAAAATGAACGAAGCCGCATGGCTTTGCGGTATTATGCTCTGTGCACTCGGCGTTGCACTTTGCACTAAAGCGAATCTCGGTCTTTCAATGATTGCGGCACCGCCGTACATCATTCACAAATTTGCCGAGAATTTCTTTGCTTGGTATACCCAAGGAACATCCGAATACATCTGGGAAGGCTTTTTGCTGATCATTATGTGCATTGCCGTACAGCGATTCAAGCCCAAATACTTGCTTTCTTTCGTAACTGCCGTAATATTCGGTCTTACCCTTGACGGCTTTCTGTTTTTGCTCGGAGGCGGCACGCCGTATGAATCGGTGATCGCAAGAATAATTGCGTTCAGCGTAGGCGAAATCATAACGGGTATTGCGATTGCCTGCTATTTCAGAACCTCGCTTCCGCTATGTGTATACGAGCTTGTTGTAGCGGAAATATCAAAACGCTATAATATCGCCGTTGACAAGGTAAAGCAAGCAAACGACATTATCATGTTCGCTATAACAATTTTGCTCGCACTCCTTGCAAAAAGCTTTGATGGCATAGGCATAGGCACGGTTATTATTACGCTTGTCAATGCTCCGCTTATCAGTTTGTTTGGCAAGTTGCTTGACAAATACTGCGAATTCTCGCCGAGATTTCCCAAATTTGCGGAAATAGTAAAACTTTGATTAAAAGTTTTAAATATATATAAGGAGAAAAATCATGGACTTTTCATTTCTTTGGGAATACGTTGTACAGATTACATGGCAACAAGTGGTAATGTGGGCAATCGGCGGTATTCTTATTTTCCTTGCTATTAAAAAGGATATGGAACCTACCCTTCTGCTCCCCATGGGCTTTGGTACGATTCTTGTCAACATTCCTCATTCGGGTGCCATTGACCAGGTATCGCACGGTTTTGAAGAAGCAGGTGCACTCACCACACTTTTTGATGCAGGTATCTCAAACGAGCTTTTCCCGCTCATCCTCTTTATCGGTATAGGTGCAATGATTGACTTTACACCAATACTCACAAACCCAAAGCTTATGCTTTTCGGTGCGGCAGCACAGTTCGGTATCTTCTTTACTTTCTGTCTTGCCTCCATCTTCTTCCCCCAGAACGATGCCGCTTCTATCGGTATCATCGGTGCGGCTGACGGTCCTACCGCTATCGTAGTTTCACAAAAGCTTAACTCACAGTTTGTCGGTGCTATCATGGTTGCCGCTTACTCATACATGGCTCTTGTGCCTATCATTCAGCCTCCTATTATCAAGTTGCTTACTACAAAGAGCGAGCGTAGAATCCGTATGCCTTATAAGGGTGCAGCGGTTTCTAAAACCACAAAGATTCTCTTCCCCATCGTTATCACCGTTGTTGCAGGCGTTATCGCCCCCTCCTCGGTTGCACTTATCGGTTTCCTTATGTTCGGTAACCTTATCCGTGAGTGCGGCGTGCTTGACAACCTCTCGGAAACTGCACAGAAGGTGCTTGCAAACCTTATCACTATCTTCCTCGGTATCACAATTTCCACAAAAATGGAAGCGAGTCAGTTCCTCCAGCCTGCTACACTCCTCATCCTCGGCCTCGGACTTTTCGCATTCATTTTCGATACCGCAGGCGGCGTTATGTTTGCAAAGCTTCTGAACCTTTTCTCAAAGGAAAAAATCAATCCTATGATAGGTGCTGCCGGTATTTCCGCTTTCCCCATGTCGGGACGTGTTGTTCACAAGCTCGGTCTTGAAGAAGACCCCCAGAACTTCTTGCTCATGCACTCTATCGGTGTTAACGTTTCAGGTCAGATTGCCTCGGTTATCGCAGGCGGGATGATTCTTAATTTCTTTGCGTAATTAAGGAGATTATATTATATGGAAACTACAGAAATCGTAACCACTGCTGTTGAAACGGTGGCAGAAACCGCACAAACAACTTCTATGTTCGCAGATATTACTGTTGAGCCTATGAATTTTGTAAACAACCTCGGATATATGGCAACAGGCATGGTCGGTATATTCGTTGTAATAGGAATTATCATTCTTGCTACTTCGGTTATGAACAAAATTTTCTCAAAAACAAAATAATTTTTAAATACGGCTGTGCGAAAAGCATAGCCGTGTTTCATTTATCATATTATGTTACATATCACTAAAAAGGAAGGATCATAATTATGAATAGAAAATACTCACCCGAAGGAATTTTATACGGTACTGCACAAAACACTCAATATACATCATCAGTTGCAGGGCTTGAAAAAGCCATGCGTGACGGAAAAATCATTGAGGGACTTGCAGTGATGTGCGACAGCGACATGAATCTTTACGTTGACCTTGGCGAGGTACGTGGCATTATGCCCCCAAGCGAGGTTGCACTGTGCCGCGATGACGAGGAACTCAAATCCATCGCAATTATCACACGTGTAGGCAAGCCGATATGCTTTAAAGTAACCTCCATCGTCGAAGAGAACGGCGACACGGTTGCGTATCTGTCACGCCGTGCAGCTCAGGCAGAGTGCAAGCGTGAATTTTTAGGTGACCTTATCCCCGGTGACATTATTCAGGCAAAGGTAACTCACCTTGACAGCTTCGGTGCTTTTGTTGATATCGGCTGCGGTATTGCTTCACTGCTCCCTATCGACTGCATCTCCGTTTCACGTATTTCGCATCCATCCGACCGCTTTGACGTAGGTCAGTACATACCCGTAATCATCAAGAGTATTGACAAGGCAAGCGAAAGAATAACCGTAACACACAAGGAGCTGCTTGGCACATGGGAGGAGAATGCCGCTGCGTTTACTCCTGCCCAGATAGTTTCCGGAATTGTTAGAAGCATCGAAAGCTACGGCGTTTTCGTTGAAATTGCACCTAACCTCGCAGGGCTTGCAGAGTACAAGAGCGGTGTAAAAGTCGGCGATGTTGCAAGCGTTTATATAAAGAGCATCATCCCCGAAAAGATGAAGATCAAGCTCGTTATCGTTGACAGTGCTCCCGGTGAAATGCCTAAAAAGCTGAAATACTTTATTGACACAGATGAGGTCTGCCATATTGACAGTTTTAAATATTCCCCCGACTCTTCAGGCCGCACAGAAGAAACAGTATTTTAATATTTACAATTCTGCCAAGGTATGGTATAATTAATTAACAAGGGGGTGTGTATATGGCAAATACAGTTATCACTATCGGTAGACAGTTCGGCAGCGGCGGAAGACACATAGGTGAACTTGTTGCAAAAGAACTCGGATTTGCTTTCTATGACGAAAAACTTATTTCACTCGCTGCAGAAAAAAGCGAGCTCAGCAAAGAAGCTATCGAAAAGGCTGATGAACGCAATGCAAGCAGTCTGCTGTATACACTCGCCATGGGGCAGACGTCAATGCTCCATTCCTCGCACTACAACATGCCCGTTAACGACAAGTTGTTTCTTATACAGTCGGGCATCATAAGAGAAGCCGCTGAAAGCGGCCCTGCGGTTATCGTTGGCAGATGTGCAGATTATATTCTGCGTGACAGGGCTGACACCGTAAACGTTTTTATTTACGCAAGCGATGATTTCAGAACCAAAAACGTTGCATCACGTGGAAACATCTCCGAAGTGGAGGCACAATCGCTTATCGCTAAAACCGACCGCCGCCGTGCGAACTATTATAATTTCTATACCGGCAAGCGTTGGGGTGAAATGACAAACTATGACCTCGCTATTGATGCCGGCAAGCTCGGTGCAGAAAAAGCCGCAAAAGTAATTGCAGAATACGTAAGACAGTTTACAGAGTAAAATATAACCGCCACGGATCAATCCGTGGCGGTTTGTTATTATTGTGCAAATAATTAGAGCAGAAAGTATAAAAATCGCAAAGATTAGTTGCTTTTTTGTATTTACTATTTAAAAATATAAAGGTATAATATAAATAAAAACGATATTTTTAGACTGCAAGGAGAAAAAGTGATGAATTTACGTCCTGAATATCCGCGTCCTCAATTTGAGCGTAAAAACTGGATCAACCTTAACGGCGAGTGGCAATTTGAAATTGACCACGGCAGAAGCGGCAGAGAAAGAAAACTCTATGAAGCAGAAAAGCTTTCACAGAAAATCAACGTTCCTTTCTGCCCTGAAAGTAAGCTTTCAGGTATCCAGAACGTTGACTTTATGGAGAGCGTTTGGTACAAGCGTTCTTTTGAAATTTCCGAAGAGTGGGCTGCTGCCGACAGACGCACCATCCTCAACATCGGTGCATGCGATTTTGCTACCGAGGTTTGGGTTAACGGCCAGTACATCGGCAAGCACATCGGCGGCTACGTATCCTTTGCTATGGATATCACCAAGGCTGTTAAAGCAGGTGAAAACACCGTTGTTATCAATGCAATGGACATTGCTCGCAGCGGTAATCAGCCTGTAGGTAAGCAGAGCCGTCTTTTTTATTCGCACGGCTGTGACTATACCCGTACAACAGGTATCTGGCAGACCGTTTGGCTTGAAAACGTTCCTAACCACTACATAAAGCGTACAAAGTACCGCCCCTCTCTTGAAAACGAGTGCCTTTATATCGAAGCAGTTTGCGAAAACGCAGACGGCAAGACACTCACCGCAAAGGCTTCTTTCGGCGGCAAAGAGGTTGGCGTAGCAAGTGCAAAAGTTTCAAACAAGACCGTTATGCTCCAGCTTAACGTTTCCGAAATGCATCTCTGGGACGTTGGCGACGGTAAGCTCTATGACCTTGTTCTCGACCTTGACGGCGACACCGTTTACTCTTACTTCGGCATGCGTAAGGCAGAGTATAAGAACGGCAAGACATATATCAACGGCAGAGTTGTATATCAAAGACTTATCCTTGACCAGGGCTTCTATCCCGACGGTATTTACACCGCTCCCACAGAACAGGATCTCATTGATGATATCCAGCGTTCACTTGACATGGGCTTCAACGGTGCAAGACTCCACCAGAAGGTATTTGAGCCTCGCTTCCTCTATCACTGTGACCGCTTAGGTTACATCGTTTGGGGTGAGCATGCAAACTGGGGACTTGATATTTCCCGTCCCGAGGCATGGCGTGGCTTTATGCCTGAATGGCAGGAAATTCTTGAAAGAGATTTCAACCACCCTGCAATTATCGGTTGGTGTCCTCTTAACGAAACCCAGACCAATCAGAACCGTGACTTTGTAAGAGAGCTTGCAAATATGACACGTTCTTATGACCCTGACCGTATGTACATTGACGCATCCGGCTGGACTCATCAGGACGATATCACCGATATTCTCGATATCCACGACTACGAGCAGGATCCTGCAGTGTTCCGTGAACACTATCTGCCCCTTGAAAAGGGCGAGCCTGTAGTATTCAATCGCTACAAGCAGGGCGGTCTTCCCACGTTTATGAGTGAGTTCGGCGGTATCTGGTGGAATCCCAAGGACCTTGAAAACGGTTGGGGCTACGGTGGAGTAAGCAGCCGTCCCAAGAGTGAGGAAGAATTTATCGAGCGTTATCGCGGACTTGTTACCGCTATGCTTGAAAACAAGGCAATCTGTGCATTCTGCTATACTCAGCTCACCGACGTTGAACAGGAGGTTAACGGTCTTTATACATATGACCGCAAGCCGAAGTTTGACCCTGCTATCATCAAGGCAATCAACACACAGAAAGCAGCAATCGAAGAATAATTTAAGCAAAAAGGCTTGCGGAGCATCCGCAAGCCTTTTAATTCTAAAAAAGCGTTGGAAACATAAATAACGCTTTGCGTATTTCAAGATAAATTGGCATTGTATCACATGGCGGCAAAGGATTTTTTCCTTTGCCGCATTCTAATGTGAACGCAGGAATACCAAGTTTTTGTATGCAATAGTCGGTAAGTCCGCCGTATGCGGCTGCCCCTTGCGGCACGGCACGCTTATATCCTGTAAGATAGGACAGATATTTTGAAACTGAATTTGATTTTTCAGGACATTTGTCACCGCTTGTATAATAAATTTCCCTCCCCTGCGTATGCAAGGTTACAAGTGCACAAGGCTCATTAAAACGCAGATAGTTACACAATGCACCCGTTTCTGCCTCGCTCTCGGGTGAATCCCCTGAAAACCGTGTAGGACAGCCGCCGTTTATACCGAGCGTTGGCTCTATCTTCTTATACTCCTCAAATCCGGCATCATAATTGTGATTTAAGTCAACTCCTCTTGCGTTTGCCTGCCACAATGTAAAATCATCGCTGCCATTCATCGCACGAATCCGTGAATACCACAAGCTATCCTCAGGCACTCGCCCAAGCGAAATCTCAACGCCGTCGGGATTAAGCATCGGAATAACACGTAAAGTCCGTGATTTTAAAATATAATCAAGATTCATGCCGAAAACCGTCATTCCCGATGTGCAAAGACTGCAGAACTCATTTAGAAATTTCATAAGCACTGCTGCGGTTATTCCCTCGGCACCGTGATGTGCACCGATATAATAAATCTGCTTTTCTCCCTCTCCTAAAGTAATGAGCGGTATAGCATTTCCCATAAAGCTTTCGGTTAGGTATGAAAACTCAACAAAACTGTATTTTTCCGCAAGGGCAGTCACTTCTTCTATAAGTGCGGCATAACTGTATGCTTTTTCCAAGGTCTTCCCTCCTTTTTATAATAAAATCATATGTTTTTCATCTTGACAAAAGACGAAAAATAAGAGAAAATATATACATTGATATTTATTATGTTAGGAGATACAAAATGGCTTATCTTTCAGATATCGAAATTGCACAGCAGTGCGAAATGAAACCCATTACCGAAATTGCGACTACCGCAGGAATCGAGGACAAGTACCTTGAGCAGTACGGCCGCTACAAGGCAAAGGTTGACCTTTCCATCATGAACGAGTGTAAGAAGCCCAACGGTAAGCTGGTGCTTGTTACTGCCATCACCCCCACTCCCGCAGGCGAGGGCAAAACCACAACCACCATCGGTCTTGCAGACGGTCTTCGTCGCATTGGCAAGAATGTAATGGTTGCTCTCCGTGAGCCCTCTCTCGGCCCCGTTTTCGGTGTTAAGGGCGGTGCCGCAGGCGGCGGATATGCACAGGTTGTTCCTATGGAGGATATCAACCTCCACTTTACAGGTGACTTCCACGCTAACGGTGCGGCTAACAATCTGCTTGCCGCTATGCTTGACAACCACATTCATCAGGGCAACAAACTCGGCATTGACGTTCGCAAAATAACATGGAAGCGTTGCGTTGACATGAATGACCGTCAGCTCCGCTACGTTACCGACGGTCTTGGCGGCAAGGTTAACGGTGTTCCCCGTGAGGACGGATTCGACATTACCGTTGCATCCGAAATCATGGCTGTTCTCTGCCTTTCCACCTCAATTACCGACCTTAAGAACCGTCTTGCAAACATCATTATCGGCTATACATACGATGACAAGCCTGTTCGCTGCGGCGATATCAACGCACAGGGTGCAATGACCGCACTCCTCAAGGATGCACTCAAGCCGAACCTTGTACAGACACTCGAGGGTACCCCCGCACTTGTACACGGCGGTCCTTTTGCAAACATTGCTCACGGCTGTAACTCTGTTACCGCAACACGCCTTGCAATGAAGCTTGGCGACTATGCAATTACCGAAGCGGGCTTTGGTGCTGACCTCGGCGCTGAAAAGTTCCTTGACATCAAGTGCCGTCTTGCAGACCTCAAGCCCTCTGCAGTAGTTATCGTTGCTACTATCCGTGCCCTTAAGATGCACGGCGGTCTTGCAAAGACCGAGCTCGGCAGCGAGAACCTTGAAGCTCTTGAAAAGGGACTTCCCAATCTTCTCCGCCACGTTTCCAACATCAAGGACGTATACAAGCTCCCCTCTGTTGTTGCAGTTAACCGCTTCCCCACCGACACTGATGCCGAGGTTGCTCTCGTTATTGAAAAGTGCAAGGAGCTTGGCGTAAACGTTGTACTCTCCGACGTATGGGCAAAGGGCGGCGAAGGCGGCATGGAACTTGCCGAAGAAGTTGTTCGCCTTTGCGATGAGCCTAACGACTTCTCATTCTCCTATGAGCTTGACGGTAGCATTGCCGATAAGATTGAAGCAGTTGTTAAACGTATCTACGGCGGCGATGGCATAAACATTCTCCCTGCGGCTAAAAAGCAGATTGATGCGCTCGAAGCCCTCGGCTATGCAAACCTCCCCGTTTGCATGGCAAAAACACAGTATTCTTTCTCTGATGACCCGACAAAGCTCGGTGCTCCCAGCGGATTTACCGTTACAATCAAGAACGTTAAGATTTCCGCAGGTGCAGGCTTTATCGTTGTTCTTACCGGCGACATAATGACCATGCCCGGACTCCCCAAGGTTCCTGCGGCAGAAAAAATCGACGTTGACGAAAACGGAAAAATTACAGGATTGTTCTAAAACAGCAAAAAAATTCCCGACCGAAAGGTCGGGATTTTTTTATTTACATTAAATGCACTTAAGAATCTGAATTACATCAATAAGGTTTGCGTTAAGAGTATTCTCGTTAAGCATATCCCTGATAAGCTCGAGAACGTCAAGAATATCTAATGCATTATCGCCGTTAGCATCCTTGAAGCGGAGATTGTTGCGTGCTACCATATCAACCGAGGAGTCGCAGAGCACACCTCTGTTAAATGCCTGTACCTTGTAAGTGTGCGGTCCGGGAGATGCCTCGGTATCAACGTATGCAAAATCAGTACCCTGATACAAAAGCTTGCCGTCACGACGAACTGCATAAGTTGTAGCACTCTCAACGGGGCCGAAGTTGATATAAACACCCTCATCAATATCGGTGTGTGCAGTAATTGCTATACTATTGAAATTGCTTGCCTTTTCAGCAACGGACAAACTATTTTCTTTAATAGTATAAACCTTGTCAAGAGATGCAGGATGTCCTGTACCCTCACCGATGGTAACACCATTTGAAGTTACGTAAATAGGCTCAAGGAATGAGAAACGCTTGGAAGAGGTATCAACACCGATGTAACCGTGATAGCATACCCACATCTGTCCGTCACGGTCGGTAAAGTATGAACCGTGGCCGCAACCGTTTACAGAATCCTCGGTAAGTGTTTCTTCTCTCTGGAGTACGGGGGTCGGATTCTTTGTCCAGGAGCTTGCTTTCATGGGATCGGTGCCTGTGAGTTTAAGATAGCCGAGTGCATACCATGTTGTCCAGTATCCGCTACCGGTGTACATAAGATAAACCTCACCGTTTTCTCCGTATACAGGTGATGCTCCCTCAACTACCTGAGGATACCATGTTCCGCCGCTATTACCATAGCCGTGCTTTTCCCAATCGTAATCCGAACGGCAAATAGCAACGGGGTTGCCGGTAATTGTCCAAGGGTTTTCCATTGTAGTAATATTGATTGTCTGATGGAAGGAGCTTGTGCCTCTGCCGCTTTCGCTGACAAATGTAAGGTAAACCTTACCGTTTACACGGAGAACGGAGGAACCGCCGCAAAGTGCATCCTCATTATATCCGCCGTTTGCAAAGGTCATCTTGCGGAGCACATTCGCTTCACCTGTTACAGGGTCGCCCCATCTGCCGAGAAGATTGTCGCCGTCAAGACACTTTACAACGTACTGACGCTGGTTAGATGCAACTGTACCCGTTGCTGCGTCCTTTTCCTTTGCACCGATAAACATATACCAGCCTGCATTTTCCGCGCCGATTTCGTCAGCAGAGAAATAATGAATTTCAGGTGACCAGAGGTCGGTGTATTCTGTGGGGGTAAGAATATCAGTAGCAATAGCGGTTTCGATATCCGAAAGGTTTGCTACTTTAATAAGTCCTATCTCGGTGGAAGCGGTTGCGGTGTAGTAATAGAAGCCGTCATGGTAGAACATGAACGGGTCTGCGTTATAGCGGCGCAGATAGTTTGTGAATGTGAGGTTTTCGGTTTCAGCAGCAGCAAGGTTAACGTCTTTGCTGCTGGTAAGCGAGGAGGTTACCTCACCGGAAAGGTTGCTGCCGCCGTCTATGCCGAGAAGATGTGAAAACTCGCCGCCGTTTATAGTTACGTTGTAGGTGCAGTTATAAGTGCCGACATTATAATACGCAAGTGCAATTCTGTTATAGAAAGTACCGCCGTTGATTGTGATAGAAACATCACCGTTAAACGCATCTGTCTCAGAAAGTGCTCTTGTAACGCAAATACCGTCAAAGAATTCGCCGCCGTTAATTACAGCAGTAATATCACCGCTATGGGAGATGGCGCCGGCAGTGCCAAGCGCACTTGCAAGTACTACGCTTTCACGGAAAGTACCGCCGTTAAACGTAACGTTGATATTATAATTTGTGTGAGGGAGGTATTCGCTTTTATCTCCGTCTTTGTCTTTATCATTAGTATCTTTATTCATACCGTTAGCACCGCCGCGGAAACGCTGCCATATACCGCTTGATACGGTGATGTTAGCGGTTTTATTGGTATAAGTTGCGTTTGAGCCGCCGATTATCGAAAGATAGGTGCTGCAACCTTCGCCAAGCTCACTTGTAATGCCATTACCGATAGTGAGGTTACGGGCTCTGCCGAAAATAGCGTTATAAGGATGAGTTGCAGAGAGAGTGCATGCACGGAGAGTGATGTTCTCAAAAGCAGTTTCGCCGGTAAGGTAATAGCTTGCATAAAACTCCATTGCCGCACCGTTTGAGGTTGCATAGTTCTTGCTGCCATACTTTGATGTGATTGTAACCTTGCCTGTATGCGAAGGCTCAACGCACTGGTTGCTTGAGTTTACGTTACTGCCGTTACCGATAGTAACTTTACCGCAAACAACGATAGTACCGCCGTTTGTACCGAGTGCGTTAAATGCATCAGTAACGGTGCCGACGGGTGCGGATGCAGAGCTACCGTCGCCCGAGCCGCCATCTGCAAGGTATACTACGTTTGCCGCAAAAGCAGAAACGCACATAACCGACACGCAGAGTGCGAGCATCAAAACAAAACGTGAAAGTTTGAAAGTGTTCATAAAAACTCCTTAGTGAAATATTTTTACAGCATATTATAACACACTGCCCATAATTTATCAATGAAAAAAATGAAAAAATGAAAATTTTTCACTAAAATCTTCCTTTTAAGCACGGGATTTTATTGAATTTTTACAAATAGTATGATATACTTTTATCACCGAATAAAATAAGGAGAACTATTATGAAAAAAGTTTTAGCCTTTCTGCTTGTTTTAGTATGCTTCTCTATTACGGCATTTGCAAAAGAAACCGTAATCTATGAGAACGACTTCTCAAGCAGCGACCTCTCTGCCTTTAAAATGACCGGCACAATGAAAGCCGAAAACGGCTATCTTAAAGCAGTTGGAAGCGGCTCAACCGCTTTCGTTTCCTACGAACTCCCTGCACAGTACAAGGGTAAAGACTACCGTGTTGAAGTTGACTACATCGGCTGTAACAACATGGGCGGTATACTCGTGGGTGCCCAAAACAGTAAGACTCCAATCACTTCATCCTATTTTACCGGCTATACAGCAACGACTAACAATACCGGCAAAAAGGTTTACATCGCCTACTTCAGCGAAACAGGCTGGGGCGGCACCTTTGCACCGAGCACCAACAACATAACCGTTGATGCATTCCATATGTCCGTTACAGTTTACAAGGAAGCTATGACATTCCGTGTAACCGATATGACAGGCAAGCTTATTCAGGAATTCAGATACGAACCCGGCGACCATGAAAATGACATTTACGATACACTTACCTCCACTACAGGTCTCCGTCAGTATTATTCAGACGCAGGTCACTTCGACAACTTCAAGGTTACAATTATCGAAGATGACGTTCTTCCTGCAATGAAAGACACAGTTACTCTCGGAAGCACCGCTTTCAAGGCAAACGGTCTTACCGTTGAAGAAGGTGTTGTAAGCGGTAACGGTGCTATGCTTTCCGAAAAGGCGCTTACCGGTAATTACAAAATTGATTTTTCTGTAGCTAACAAGAACATCTCCCGTTTTTACTTTGGTATGGATGATGAAAAGAACGGCTATGCAGTTGAACTCGATGGCAAGGAACATGAAATAACCTTCTTTGAAATCAAGGACGGCTTTTTCTCCATTCTTTCCAAGAGAGCATTTATCATCCGTGAAGGATTCTGCGACCTTACAATAGACGTTCATGAAGGAATTGCTTCCATTTATTACAACAATTTCTACCTCGATGACGATACCATGCCTAAGGTTGAATTCTACCTCGACAATCTTGACGGTAAATTCGGCGTATGGCTTGAGGGCGGCAAGGCTCAGCTTTTGAACGTTGGTGCAAGCGATACTGCTCTTCCCGACGATTGGTTTATCAACCCCGTAAACAGCGGTGCTGACCCTGACGTACTCTACTACGACGGTACATATTACCTTTACGTTTACGAAAACAGCGGATTCAACTACTTCCGCCTTTACACTTCCCCCGACCTCGTTCACTTTACAAAGAGAAACTACGTTTTCCAATGGGATCCCATTCAGTACAGCAACGTAAACAGCAACACCCCTTGGAGCCCCAACGTATTCTATAACGAAAGTGACGGACTCTTTTACCTTACTTTTGCGGCTGAACAGAACGGTCTCAATGACACAAGACGCATTTATTATGCACATTCCGATTCTCCCTTTGGCCCCTTCGTTCACGATGGCCCGCTTACTCCTATCAACCCCGACGTAAACGAGATTGACGGACATATTTATTCAGGCTATGACGGAAAGACATATATATCATTGTCCCGTTATGATGAAGGCGGTACCGTATGGCTTGAAGAAGTAGTAATCAAAGACGGTGTTATTACTGCTAAACCCGAAACCCTGACAAGAGTTGTTGTATCCGACAGAGAATGGGATAACGACGGTGCACTTCGTCTTTGCGAAGGCGGTTCCATTTGGAAGCATGGCGGTTACTACTACCTCATTTACGCAACCGGCTCATACTCACGTCACTACGGCGAAGCGGTTGCAGTTTCCAAGAATCCTCTCGGACCTTATGAAAAGTATGAATACAACCCCATTCTTAACTGGAACTACATCATCGACGGCCCCGGTGATTCACTTATGATTCCCTCTCCCGACGGTGAGGAGATCTACATGGTTCACCACCGCCACAGAACCCCCGACAACGGCGGAAAAACCAGAGATACCTGTATCGCACTTGTTGAATTTGTTAAAGATCCCGACGGCGGTCCTGACATTCTTGTTGTAGACGGTCCTTCAAGCACTCCTAAGAAGATGCCCTCCAACAAATATCGCTTTGATGTTAACCGTGACGGCATTGTTACTGTTGCAGATGCACTCAAGGTTCTCAGCTATATGCGTGCAGACTCCGACTATAGCGGTTACTACGATGTAGATGCAAACGGTTCTATCGGTATGGGCGACGTGCTCGCTATACTTGAAAAAATCAAATAAGGAGATAACAGATGAAAAGATTTCTTTATGTGCTTCTTGCGGCACTGTTTATAATATCTGCACTTTCTGTTACCGTCATGGCGGCAAACGATGTTGTATATATTTCCTATAATAAAGGCAACAATGCAAATGACGGTCTTACCGATTCGACTCCCAAAAAGAGCCTTGGTGCCGCAAACGGAAACGGTGCTTTCGGTGTTATTTCAAACGGCGGTACAATGGTTATAAGCGAAAAGCTTTACTTTGGTGACAACTACACCTGGCAGGCAACAGATGCAACCACCATTACCGCAAGCTACGGCGGCAAAAACTATATTGACGCATCTAACCCCACAAATCCCGCAAGCGGTGTTCTCAAAATCAAGCCCGGTTGCGTTCTCACCGTAAAAAGCGACCTCACTCTCGACAACATGATCCTCTTCTCCGAGGGTTCAAAGGATACTATAGTAGTTACAAACGGTGCTACACTCACAATTACCGATACAGTACGCACTATGTCAAAAAGCACCTACAATTTCAACATCGTAGTTGAAAGCGGTGCAAAAGCGGTTATCAATACAGGTACCTACTCATCTGTAACCGGTGACGGTGATATCAAGCTTGCAAGCAACGTTACCGTAAGCAAGCAGTCTTTGATCGAATCCAGCGGTGCATATGCTTATATTTCCTATAACAGCGGTAAGAATACAAACGACGGTCTTTCTGATACTACTCCCAAGCAAGGTCTTGGTACAGTAGACGGTAACGGCGTTGCAAATCTTCTCAGCAAGGGCGGCACTCTCGTAATCTCCGGCAAAATGTACGTAGGTTCAAGCTATACGTGGAATACCAAGGGTAAGGTTACAATTACCGCAAACTACGGTGGCAAAGACTACAAGAACACCGAGCCTGCAAACAACCCTGCAAGCGGAGTTATGAAGCTTAAACCCGGCTCCATATTCACAGTTGCGAGCGACATCACACTTGATGACATGATTCTCTTCCAGGAAAATGCACAGTGTACAATCATTGTTGCAAGCGGTGCTACGTTTACCGTTAACGAAAACGTTATCGCAATGTCCAACAAAGACCATTTCATGAACGTAGTTGTTACTAAGGGCGGTAAAGCGGTTATCAACGGCGGTATCTTCTCCTCCGTAAGCGGCGACGGTGAAATCACAATCGGTCCCAAGGCAAAAGTTTTAGGCGAAGCTTCCGAAATCCAGAAAGAAGAAGCGGCAAAGCGTGAACCAATCGTTTGCTATATGGACTATAACAACGGCAACAACGCAAATAACGGCTTGAGCGCTGACAAAGCGGTAAAGACCTACAGTGACGGTCTGTTCAAGCGCATGGTTGTCGGCGGCACTGTAGTTGTAAGCGGCAAGTCTGCTATCGGCGGCGAATACGCAATGCCCGTTCTCACAAAGCCCGTAACCTTTACATCCGTATACGGTGGCAAGGATTACAGAAATGAGCCTGAATGTGCATTCTGCCTTTCTCCCAATACCACATTTACAGTTTCCAGCGACGTTACGTTTGATAACATTGTTCTCCACAGTGAGAATGAAAATACTGTTAAAGTAACCAACGGTGCTGTGCTTAGTGTTACAAACACAGTTACTTTCACTTCTGTGAACAGCGGCAAACACTATAACCTTGTCGTTGACAAGGGTGCTGTAGCAGTTCTCTCTGCCGAGGCGCAAAAACAGTTTACAATAAGCGGCGAAGGCAAGGTTATCACATACATTGACGGCTACAAGGAATTCTTCGGTACCCTTACAGAAGAAAGCACAATCGTTAAACTCACCATCGGTTCTGCTACCGCTTACATAAACGGCGTAGCGCAGACACTTGATGCGGCTCCTATCAACCGCAACAACCGCACAATGCTTCCTGTAAGATTCCTTGCAAATGCATTTGGCGTTGACAATGACGGTATCAAGTGGGATGCGGCAACAAGAA
Source organism: Eubacteriales bacterium (assembly GCA_045538895.1). Lineage (GTDB taxonomy): Bacteria > Bacillota > Clostridia > Oscillospirales > CAG-272 > UMGS902. The sequence continues at coordinate 22,481 of JAZQEH010000121.1, read as the reverse complement.
CAGCAACTCTTTCAAATGCAACTACCACAATAGTTGTAACGATAGACAAGCCCTCAATGACCGTAAACGGTCAGACCGTTGCACTCGATTCACCTGCGATTATCGAAAGCAACCGCACGTATCTCCCTGTAAGAGCGATTGCAAACGCACTCGGTGTAGCAAACGAAAACATCTCATGGGATAGTGCAACAAACACAGCAACACTTATAAAGTAAGTTAATACAAAAAAGTGTGCCAAGGGAAATTCCTTGGCAGACTTTTTTATTTAATATATGCACTTCATAAGCTTCATTACATCAAGCAGATTTGCTTCACTACTCTTGTTCAAAACGGATTTGATAAGGAGCAATGCATCAACGATATCAATGTCGCCGTCGCCGTCAATATCACCGTAAACAAGACCTTGATAGTTTGCCGCACGGATTATGGATGTGGACAATGCATAGCCCTTATTCATAGCCTGTACTTTGTAGGTATGCATGCCTACAGGTGCGTTTTTATCTATAAATTCAAACGTAGTAGATGCACCGAGAAGCTTGCCGTCTCTGCGGATAGTATAGGAACTTGCTCCCTCAACGGGTGAGAACGAAAGCTTTACATCAGTGCCTACAACCTCGCTGTGAACGTAGAAGGTGTGGAAGCCGCTCATTCTGTAAGCAAGCGGCAAGGAGTTGAGTGCCGCGGTGTAAACCTTATCCTTTGATGCAGCCTTACCGCTACCGTTACCGATAACGATTCCGCTGCTGCTCGCCGTGTAAGGCTCAAGCATTGCATAGCGTACACGGGATTCATCATCTGCAAAATATGCGTTGTAGCATACCCAGCCTTGTCCTGCTGTGTCGGTGATGTAGGATGCTGAGCCGGTACCGGTTACACCGTTGCCCTGTGAAAGAATAGGTGTTGATTTCTTCACCCAATTACTTGCAACCATCGGGTCGCCACCCTTGAACTTAAGCTGACCAAGACAATAATAATCCGATGTGTAATTCGAGCCGGAATAAACGATGAAAACAGAGCCGTCATTACCGTAAACGGGGGTTGCCGCTTCAACTACCTTAGGCGCCCAAAGACCTGTCCATTTGCCGTTTTCATCATAGATTTTACCGTATCCGTATGTTTCCCAATCATATGTAGGAGTACAGATTACAGTAGACGTACCGTCAAACTCCCAAGGAGTATTCATGGGGATAATGTTGATAGTCTGGTAATAATTCTGGGTGTGCTTGTTAACCTCGGTAACATAAATGGTATATACCTTGCCGTTGATGCGGATATCACCCTGACCGGCTGCCCACGTATCATCAAATCCTGCAATATCAGGAGCAGTAACACGCTGTGGAACGTTGACCTCACCGGTTATGGGGTTACCCCACTGACCGAACAGATTATCGCCGTCAAGGCACTTGAGCACGTACATACGGTGATTTACGTCGCTTACGTCGGTTTCATCCTCGCCGCCGAAATAGAGGTACCAGCCGCCATTGCCCGCTCCTACCTCTTCATCGGTATAATGAAGAATGGTGGGAGACCATGTGCTTGCCGCCCATGCGGCTCCTTCTTCGGGGGTATAAATGGTTTTTCCGTTTGACAGTATAAGGTCGCCAAAGTTTGCTGCTCTTGTGAGCTTTACAGAAGAAGACGAGGTTGTAGAGGTGTAATAATAGAAGCCGTCATGATAGAAAAGCCACGGGTCAGCACCGTCAAGACGGATAGGATTGGTAAACGTATACGTACCCTCAATATCGGCAAAAACGTTATACGTACCGCCGAGAGTCGAGGTCATTGCAGGCATGTTCTGTGGTGCCGCAAGTGCCGCAGGACCTACGAGCTCTACGATATGTGCAAAATCGCCGCCGTAGAAGTTGAGGTTAAAGCTGCCCGTATATGCACCGAGTTCGGTTGCACATACGCCAACCTTGCCGTAGAACTTACCGCCGTTGATTGTAACGGTTACATTACTGTTAAGAATATCTCCCTCTGCAAGCGATGCCGCTACCATGCCCTGACGGAATTCGCCACCGTTGATTACGGCGTTGATATCACCCTGATGTGCACCGCTGCCACCATCGGGCTGTGAGGAGCCGAGAATCACACGCTCAATAAACGTACCGCCGTTAATTGTGATATTAACGGTATAATTGGTTGAGCCGCCTGCACCCGGACCGCCACGTACTCTCTGCCAAGTACCACTGTTGATAGTAAGAGTAGAGCTTTGTTTTGACTGTGCTTTATAAAGGCCGCCGACAATGCAGGGGTACTGGTAGGCTGCGTCGGTTTTGCCGCACACAATACCGTCGCCGAAAACTGTCGGCTGATTGAACGCATAGATTATAGGATATGATCTTGCACCGTTCAATACGATATTGCAAAACTCGGTTTCACCGCCAAGATACATGTGTGCGCCGATGTTGATAGCCGCATTATTTGTTTTGCGATAGTCAACACCGCCGTAAACGCTTGTAATTGTGAGTTTACCGCTATGTGCAATTTTATTGAATGTGGATGAAACTGTATACGGACCGCATACTACGATAGTACCGCCATCATTAAGTGAGTAATAAGCAGCATCAAGGCTTGCTCCTGCTTTAGCGGCAGTTGAACCGTCACCGCTTCCGCCGTCACGGATGTAGAAAACATCGCCCTCGGCAGCGAATACAGTAGTTGCCATAAGCAACACGAATAATAAAACTGTAAGTAATTTTATATGTTTCACGATATACCTCATTAACCGGCAAAAAGAAGGAGGACTCCTTCTTTTTGCTTTTTAAATTTTATGCTCTTGCGTCCTTCATAGCAATTCGTGTGAAAATAACGCACGCTTCGCTACGCTTGATTGAGTCATTCGGACGGTAATTGCCTGTCCCTGCATCACCGCCGACAATGCCTGCCTTGAAGAGTTTTGCAACCGCACTGTAGCAAGCCATGTCGCTTGTTACGTCGGGGTTTGAACCGTCCTTTGTTGCCTTATATTCGCTATCAGGAAGGATGTTTGCAAATACTATCGCCATGTCACCTCTTGTGATATTGGCGTTTACATCCTTGAACTGACCGTCCTTTATAATACCGTTTTGTGTGCAGTATTCAACATACGGTACGTACCACGCCTCTCCCTGTGCCGCCGCACGAACGGTCTTGCCGTGGTAAGCGGTATGGATATTAGCAGCCGCAGTAAGCGCCTGTGCTACGGTAAAGGTGTTATCGGGGCTGAACTTGGTTGCGGATGTACCGTTTGCAAGCGAAAGCTCATATGCATTCTTTACATATGAGTAGAACCAACTGTTCTCGGTTACGTCGGTAAAGCGACCGTCATATGCACGTGTTACATCGAAAGGATTGTCCTCATAGTCAACCTTGTCAAAGCCGCTGATCTTATCAAGCATCGGCATGGGGTTGAGTGCTGCGGTATAAACCGTGCCACCTATAGCAGCCTTACCGCTGCCGTCACCGACTACGATACCGTTTTTATCTGCGGTATAAGGCTCAATCATGGCATGACGTGCGCCGCTTGTGTCCTTACCCTCATATGCGTTGTAGATAAGCCAACCCTGTCCTGCGGTATCAACAATGTTACATGCTGAACCCGTTCCGCTTACAAATTCGGACTGCGAAACTATAGGAGCCTTACATTTTTCCCAACTGTTAATATCCATAGGATCGCCGCCGAGATACTTGAGATAAGCCACACAGTACTCTTTAGACGTATAGTTAGAACCGGAATAGGTGATAAAGACTGTACCGTCCTCTGCGTAAAGCGGAGATGCACATTCTACGGTCTTAGGAGTGGTTTCGCCGGTAACGTTATTTGTTCTGTGACCACCCATTTCCCAAGACTCGGTGGGATAACAGATTACGCTTGACTGTCCCTCAAAAGTCCAAGGATTAGTCATGGGAAGAATATTAATAGTCTGATAGTGGTCGCGAGTGCCTGCAAGTTCATCGGTTACATAAAGTACGTAAACCTTACCGTCAATACGGATATCACCCTGACCTGCCGCCCATTTGGTATCAAAGTTCTCAATGTCGGGCGCTGTTACAGCCTGAGGATGATTGAGTTCACCCGTTATCGGATTACCCCAACGTCCTAAAATATTGTCACCGTCAAGGCACTTAAGCACGTACATACGGTGTGTAGCGTTGCTCTTGGTGTTGTCCTCGCCCGCACCGCCAAAGTAGAAGTACCAGCCGCCATTGCCCTTTCCTACCTCTTCGTCAGTGTAGTGAAGAAGTGTGGGTGACCATGTACTGTTTGACCAGGGCTTGCCTGCTTCGGGCTTGTAGATGGACGTTCCTCCGTAATAAATAAGGTCGCCGAAGTTTGTAGCACGCACAAGTCTTGTTTCGGAAGAGCCTGTGGTGGAGGTGTAGTAATAGTAACCGTCATGGTAGAAGAGCCACGGGTCTGCACCGTCGTTACGGATGGGGCTTGTAAATGTATAAGTGCCTACCTCTTTTGCGCTGAGGTCTACGGTGCTTACGATAGTGGAAGAAGCGTTGCCGATAAGACCTTCGGTACCCTTAAGTTCAACAAGGTGAGCAAACTCACCGCCGTTTATAACAACGTTGAAGCTGCCGTTGAAGGTACCGCTTGTTGATGCATTTGCACCGATGATGTGGTAGAATGTACCGCCGTTAATAGTAAGAGTTGCGTTGCCGCTATAAACACCGTTTGCAGAAAGAGTTGCCGCATAGATGCCCTGACGGAATTCACCGCCGTTGATCTCGGCAATAAGATCACCGTCATGTGAGTCGGACGAGCCGAGTGTTACACGCTCGATGAACGTACCGCCGTTAATTGTAAGCTTTGCAGTGTAATTCTCGGAGCCGTTCACGGTTGTACCGCCACGTACTCTCTGCCATGTACCGCTATTGATTACTACAGAGCTTTCATCGTCGGTATACGGGCTACGGCTGCCGCCCATTACAGAAAGACGGGTAGTGATACCTGCGTACAAGCCGCACTCAATGCCGTCGCCAAGCACAAGGTTATTACCGTTTGCGTAAATCGAAGGATACGAGCATGCGGCGTCAAGAGTAATATTGTTGAACTCGGTATCACCGCTGCAATAGTAGTTGAACGTAAAGTTCATACGTGCGTTGTTTGTTTTTCTGTAGTCAACGCCGTCATAAACGCTTGTTATTGTAATCTTGCCCTCGTGTGCAATGTCGATTACTGCCGATGCAAGTGAATACTCGCCGCAGATAACGATTACACCGCCCTTGGAAAGCGTTCTTAATGCATCGTGAATAGAGCCAAGTGCGTTGTTAACGGTAGAGCCGTTGCCTGTACCGCCGTTTTTAACGTACACTACTCTTTCGGTAGAAACTGTGAAAAGGTCTATAACAGAATCAAGCTGCTTTACGTCAAAGGTATTTTCATCAACGCTGAGCTCGCCCTTTGCATTGGTGCCACTCTTAGTTGCCTTTTCTATCTTACCGCCTGTAACAATAAGTTCAAGCGACTTTGCAACGTTATTGATTACAAGCTCTTTAACAGTACCGCCGCTTATGTTAAGCACAAAGCTGTCGATTGCGTTTTCAGCAGTTTTAAGAGTGCCGATTTCACCGCTTATAAGTTCAACGGATGCACAGTCGGTAACTGTGTCTACGGAAGCACCGTTTATAATAACAGCATTTGCGTTGCTGATTTTTGCAAACTTACCGCTATGAAGCTCTGCATTAGCAGAAACGGTGACTTGACCGTCTGTTTCAACACCGTCACCTGTAGAAATGCAAGCTTTTTCGGAAACAAAGCCAATACCGCCAAGTTCGATATCAAAGAACTCGGTATCTCCATTTAAAACATAATTCTCAGCAACAAGCTTATCACCCGTAACAGACACCTTTTCGGTGTGAGCAGGCTCGGTAAAGCTGCCGAGGTCAATTGTGCCAAGCACGTATACTGTGCTGCCAAGGTCTGCCGCCTTTGCAAAAGCGTCTGCAAAGCTTGCAGGATTGTCTTCACTCTCACCGCTTCCGGTTGCACCTGCTTTTGCATATACCTTTGCGGTATTTTCTACTACGTCAAACTCTGCACCGAGTGTATCAATCTGTGCGGAAGTATAATAGTTTGCATCGTACTTAAGAATTGCAGGGAGATTTGCCGCTTTTTCAAGCTTTGAAACCTCATCGTTATAACACCATACGGTTGCTTTTTCAACGTTTGTACCGCACAAATTGATTTCAGCAGTACCGATAACGTTGTTTACGTTGAGCGTACCGATCTTACCGCCGCTGAGTGTAACGGTTGCGTTACCGTTGAGTCGGCGTGACATATCGCCGCTGACATTGAAGTTGAGCACTTCGCCGCCACTCATATTGATAACCGCATTCTGGCTGTAATGAGTCTTGAGAGAGCCGCCGTAAAGGTTTTCGATATAGCCGCCGCTTACGTCTATATAATGCGTTCCCTCGAATTTAAGAATCTGATACAAAGAACCGCTTACACCGTCAAGCTTATCTCTTGTACCGCCGCAAACGTGACGGAACGTACCGCTCTTTATGGTGATATGCGAATCTTTGGTAACGTCAACACTGTCATCGGGTGCCTGATAGCCGCCGACAACATAAATACCACTGAGATCACTGTCGGTACGGGTCATAGTAAGTCCCTCACCAAAAGTTATGGGGTTATACTGTGCGGTAAAGTTAAGAGTACCGCTGTATGTAATATCAAGATTCTCAAATGAAGTTGTACCGTTGAGCATATAACGGAGGTTTTGAAGGAAAATAACCTTTGCACCATTTTCTCTGTAGTCTGTTATGCCGTCAAATGCGGTGAGCGTTACAGAATAGTTGGGGTGCGATACCTCAACAGCCGTCTTCACAAAAGTGTACTGATTCTGAAAAACTACAACAAGCTCGCCGTTTACCTTGCGGAAATTTGCAAGGTTGAGTGCGTATGTGAAGGTTTTTACAGGCATATCCACGCTACCGCTGTCACGGCTATCTATACCTGTTTCGGAGTTTACGTAAATATACTCCTTTTCCCCCTCGAAGGCAAGAGCAGTAACAGATAGTACCGTTATCATTGCCATAGCAAGAATGAAAAAACGAAAAAATTTCTTCATAATATCCTCCGTTTTAATAAATTATTACAAGTTTATAATATAATACTATTAATTTTTAGTCAAGTTTTCACATAAACATAAATATTTTGGAAATATTTATAACTATTTTTGCAATCTAAAGTTCTACCCGTTTTGAATTGCGCCATACAAGCGGCGGCACTCCCTCTGCTTTCACAAACGATTTATAAAAATTAATATAGGCTCCAAAGCCGCACTCGTTGCTTATCTGCGTCAACGAAGCATCGGAATTCAAAAGAAGTTGCTTTGCCTTTTCAATCTTCATATCATTGATATAGGCATAAGGAGTTTTTCCCGTTTCTTTTTTGAATGTCTTTATAAAATAGTTTTTATTATATCCACACTCAGCCGCAAGCTCTTCGATAGAAACCGCCTTTCTGAAATCGGCAGATACTATAGAAATCACTTTCATCACTATTCTGCTTGCACGTGGGGCATCGGTCTGCCGTTTGAGCGACGAAAGTATCTGGCATACCACAGCCGCCTTTTCAATAGCCGTAGCATTTGAAAAAATCAGTTCATCAAGCTTTCTGAAAAGCGGAAAAAGGTCGGCAAAATCTATCTTTCCGCGTATGGGCAATATACTATTGCTTTCTCTAAACTGCTCATTGAAGTGAATGAAAAAATATGAGGGGCAATCGCTTTCAAAGTTGCCCTCCTGCAAAAGCCCGTGCTGCTGGATATAGTATTCGCCTGCCTTTACCTCCACGGGTATGCCCGCCTCAGTAAAACGCAACACACCGTCAAACACCATGACAAGCACGTCCTGCGTGCAGACACGTGTCATATGCCGCTCATGCTTTTCAAAATATCTGAATGAAGCACTTGTCCATTGCGGCATTGTATCCAAAGAAAAACCGTATGCCAACATATCACCGCCTAACATTTTCATTATATACCAAAAAAGCGATTTTTGCAACATTTTTTGCTGTACAGTTTATGGGACATACGTTATGTTAAAATGCTATTGGAGGTGAGAAAAATGATTGCATCAAACGAAGTTATCGCTATAGCTCGCCGAGCGGTTGAAAAATGCGGTACACGTAACCCATTTGAAATAGCGAAAATGTGTAACGCCGATATTATTATAAAAGAACTCGGCTCACTGAAAGGCTTTTATAAGATAATCTGCGACGTTCCTTTTATATTCTTGAACAAGTCGCTTTCAAAAAGCGAGGCAAGACTTGTATGTGCGCACGAACTCGGTCATCATGCTCTACACCGCAAATTTGCACGTGTGGGATTTGAGGAGTTTTCACTGTTTTCGGAAACCTCACGCAGAGAATACGAAGCCAATCTGTTTGCGGCAGAACTGCTGATAGACGATGAAACGCTGATCGAATTGATAGAATACGGATACACGCAAAGTCAGATTGCCAAAGCTTTCGGAATCAATGAAAAACTTGTGGAGTTAAAACTAAAATATTGCAATAATGCTTGAATTATGGTAAAATAATTATTAATTATTCTATCGGAGGCACGGTAATGATTCCACAGAAGTTAAATGCAGGCTGGAATGACCTTTTATACAAAGCATCAAACGGCGTTGATTTGAAATATCAGCTTTACGTTCCCGAAAACTATGATGCTGCACTTTCCTACCCTGCTATTTTGTATATGCATTCAGCAGGTGTCAGATGCGATGACAACTCGCACATCTACACGGGTGAAGCAAAGTTTTTACGCAATATTGAAACCGGTAAATATAAAGACAACGTGCTTATTTTAGCACCCTGTTGCCCAAAAGAGGCAAAATGGGTTGACGTTGACAAATGGGATTCTGTTGCATTCGATTCCGACGAAATGGCGGCAAGCGGTCATATGTCTGCCGCACTTGAACTGTTCGACCTCTTTTTGAACAGATTCAGCATCGACCGCAGCCGACTTTATCTTTACGGCATGTCGATGGGCGGCCTTGCCACATGGGATATCCTTGCTCGCAGACCTAAAACCTTTGCAGCGGCAGTTCCCGTTGCGGGACGTGGCACCCCGATGCATGCAGACCGAATGGTTGACGTTGCTATCTGGATTTTTCACGGTACGCTTGACGGTGCAGTTCCCTACAAGCACGCTCTTGTGATGAAAGAAGCACTTGAAAAAGCAGGAAAAAGCGACCTTTTATTTACCGCTTTTGAGGGTGCCGGACACGGCATATGGAAAATGACTGCTGACACCGAAGGCTTTATTGATTGGTTGTTTGAGCAAAAGAGGAGCGACAAATGAAAATAAAAATTCTCGATGCGGCAACCCTCGGTGAGGGGCTTGATTTTTCGGTGCTTAACCGCTTCGGCGAGGTTGATGCATTTGACTCTACCGAGCAAAGCGAGGTTGCACAAAGAATTGCCGATGCCGACATTATACTTATCAACAAAATCAAGATAAACGCTGAGTCCTTGCGTCTTGCGGAAAAGCTTAAGCTTGTCTGTATTTTTGCAACAGGATATGACAATATAGATTTAGACGATTGCCGTAAAAAAAGCGTTGCGGTATGCAATGTAAAAGGCTATTCCACCCACAGCGTTGCACAGCTTACCGTGCTGATGGCACTGAACCTCATCGAAAGAATTGATGAGTACATAGATTTTGTGAAATGCGGCGGATACACCGAAAGCGGTATAGCAAACCGCCTTATCCCGATAAACCACGAGCTTTACGGTAAAACCTGGGGCATAGTCGGTGCGGGTGCTATCGGCAAGCAGGTTGCCAAGGTTGCCGAAGCTTTCGGTTGCCGTGTGCTTGCGTTCAAGCGTACTCCCGACGACTCGCTTAACTGCGTTTCGCTCGAAACACTTTTAAAAGAGTCGGACATAATATCGCTTCACACGCCGCTAAGCGATTCAACAAGGAACCTCATCGGTGAACGTGAACTTGATTTGATGAAGAAAGATGCGATTTTAATTAACGTTGCACGCGGTGCCGTTACCGATGAAAACGCAGTTGCAAACGCCGTGCTTGACGGTAAAATCGGCGGCTTTGCATGCGATGTTTACTCGGTTGAGCCGTTCACTAAAGACCACCCCATGGCACGTATAGTAAACTGCAAAAACGTAATGCTCACTCCTCACATGGCGTGGGGGGCACTTGAAGCAAGAGTGAGATGCCTTGATGAAATCGTACAAAATATAGAGTCATTTTTAAATGGCGGAAAGAGAAACAGAGTAGATGCATAACTTTCAATGTGATTATACCGAGGGTGCACACAAAAGAATAATTGATGCACTTGTAAAAACAAATATGGAGCAGTCCTGCGGCTACGGTGCAGATGCTCACTGCGAAAACGCAAAGGCAAAAATCCGTGAGGCTATTGGCTGTGAGAACGCCGACGTACATTTTCTCGTTGGCGGAACACAGACAAACACTACCGTAATTTCTGCACTTCTCCGCCCGTTCCAGGGTGCGGTTTGTGCCGCAGAGGGACATATTGCGGTACACGAAACGGGTGCGATTGAGGCTACCGGACATAAGGTGCTGACACTTCCCTGCGAGAACGGAAAAATTACTGCTGCACAGGTAAAAGACTGCTTTGCAAATCACTACGCAAGCGAAACTGCCGAACATGAAGTTCAGCCGGGCATGGTTTACATATCCTTCCCCACCGAATGCGGCACAATCTATTCAAAAGACGAGCTTGCGGCACTTCACGCAGTTTGCAAAGAATACGACGTTCCGCTTTATGTTGACGGTGCAAGACTTGGCTACGGTCTTGCCGACTCAAGATGCGACATGACTCTTCCCGAATTTGCCGCTAACTGCGATATCTTCTATATCGGCGGTACAAAATGCGGTGCGCTGTTCGGTGAAGCCGTTGTGTTCATGAACAAAAAGTATGCAAAGGACTTCCGCTACTCCATCAAGCGTCACGGCGGTATGTTTGCCAAAGGCAGACTGCTCGGCATACAGTTTGAAGAACTTTTCACCGACAATCTGTATTTTGAAATCACAAAAAATGCCGTTGAATATGCTCTCAGAATAAGAGAAGCCTTTGAAGCAAAAGGAATTGAATTTTTCGGCAATTCAATGACAAATCAGCAGTTCCCCATTCTCACAGATGAACAAATCGAGTTTTTGTCAAAGAACTCTCTGCCCGAGTTCTGGTGCAATGCCGAGGGCGGCAAAAAGGTTGTCCGCTTCTGCACAAGCTGGGCAACAGCAAAAGAAGCGGTTGATACGCTCGTAAGTGATATTGAAAAGTTATAAAAAACAAAGCCCTATGCAATGCATAGGGCTTTGTCATACAAATAGGAGGAACGAAGGCGTGCTTTCTTAAAAAGAAAGAACCAAAGAAAAACTGAAAAGTATTAATAAGTAGCTGTGGCTACAGGCAATTCATTTTTACCAAAAAGGTTTGGAGGTGTCGGAACCTTTCCGGGGCAGGTTCTGACAATTCCTCATAAATCAAAAAGTGCTTGCATCAGCAAGCACTTTTTGTATCAAATTTTTCATCAAGTACACTGTAAACCGTTATAACTGCTATGAGGAAGATACCGCTGATAATTGCAAGCGGGCTCGGAATCTCATGGTCGATAATCGCAACCCATACGGGATTGAAAATAGGCTCAAGTGCCGAGATAACCACGCAGCTTATCGTTGAGCAGTGGTTTGAAGCGAGGGCATACAGAATATAAGGTATACCAAGCTGAACAACACCGAGAACCGCAACAAGCAATACTCCCTTTACGTTAACCGTATTTTCGGTGAATGCAAGAAACGGAAGTCCGATACAGGAGCAAAAAACATGTGCAAGCAATATGCCGCTCATCTTCTCCTCACCCTTGGTATTGCCTACCGCCACAAACATACCGCCAAAGAACGCACCTGCGACAACCGCAAGAATATTGCCGGCCATGCTTCCTGCATCAATATCCGCAAAGAAGAAAAGCACCACTCCGACAAGCGTAAGCAAAACGGCAATAACATCAAACGCACGTGGCTTCTTATGTAAAAATACAAGCGAGAAAACAAGCACGAAAATAGGTGCCGTATACTGAAGTACTATGGCATTTGCCGCAGTTGTAAGCTTGTTTGCTCCTACAAAGCAAATAAACACTCCGCAAAGCAATATGCCGCTGATAACCGTATCACGGGATATGATAAATCTCTGTTTTGTAACTGCCATAAATACGATAACTGTAAGTGCGGCAAAAAACGAGCGTCCACCGGCAATAACAAAGGAGTTCATCTGTATGTGATTAATCAAAAGTCCTGCAATACTCCAGAGCATAGCACAAAAAACCATTTGTGTTATGCCGATTTTTTTATTTGCTGAGTTCATTGTGCCTATTTTACCTCCGCCTTTTTGGGCGTTCTGATGATTTTTTCAACATAGTCCTGTGCATAAAGGCAGTTGTCAATAATCGCCTGCGTTGTCTTTATAGTCTTACCGAAAATACCTGCCTTTTCAGCAAGTTTTTCTGTTACAATATTAAATTTCGGGGGACGTGACTTCATGTCGTGAGCATCGGTACCGAGAATAACGGGGACTCCGAGCGAAGAAACCTCGTCAAGCAGTTTTATGGAGCTCTTGTGCGAAAGCTCACCAACTGTTATCTGGAAGACAACCCTCGGTATCTGTGAAAACTTCTGCAAAACCTCTTTACTGTATCCATAGCGCTCAATATGTGCAATAATGGGTGTAAGCGAATACTTGTATACCGCATTTTCCACCGCTGTAATCATCCAATTATCAAATTTGCGACGCGGCATTTCAAACATTACCGCATTCGAGTCGCCTATACACATTCTGTCAATAGGATATTCGGCAAGAGATTGAAAAATCTGCACCTCGGCACCCGGAATAATCTCAACGTCTACGTGCTCTGCAAGCAAAGTAGCAAGAGTCGCTTCTCTTCTCGCCAAAAACTCGTCCACATCATCATTCCACGGATAAAAATGAGGAGTGGCACAAATTGTTGCCACTCCCTGCGATTTCAAGGTCTTGCACATGGCAACCGACTCATTTACATCATCGGTGCCGTCGAAATCCATGCCGGGCAAAATGTGGCAATGAAAATCTATGTATGCTTTATCCATAACTTATCATTTGCTCTTTTCTTTCGAGGAAGAAGAACTCGAAGATTTTGTGCTACGTCCGTAGCCATAACCATAGCCATAGCGACCGTAACCATAACCGTAACGGCTGTATCTGCTACCGTATTTCTTTCCGTAACCGTATCTACCGCCATATTTGGAGTAATTACCTGCTGCATATGCATACGACTTATTGGACTCACGAACGTCAGTAAGAATAGCACCGAGAATCTTGCCGCCCACCGCTTTTACGGATTCAACAGTGTGAATAACGTCACCGTAAACCGCATGATTCTGTCTAGCAATTATAATCGTCTGAGGTACGTGCAAAAGGAGCGAGGAAGTATCCGAAACATACTCTACAGGAGGACAGTCAAGGAACACAAAATCGTACTTCTCTTTAACCGCTGCAAGTAATGCACGCATGTTTTCAGAGCCAAGAAGCTCGGAGGGGTTTGGGGGCACCTGACCTGCGGTAAGCAAATCGAGATTCTCTTTTATATCCTTTTTAACAACGTCATAAAACTTTGCCATGCCGCCGAGAACGTTTGAGAGTCCCACGCTGTTGTCAACAGAAAAAATCTTTTGTTGCGAAGCATTACGCATGTCACAGTCGATAAGCAGAACCTTTGCGCCTGTCTGTGCAAAAGAAAGCGACAGATTTGCACTTGTAACGCTCTTACCGGAGTTCGGCTCGGCACTGGTAATAAGAATAGTATTGTCATTACCCGCAGAAAGAGTGAACATAAGCGACGTGCGGATGCTTTTATACGTTTCTATAACTCGGAATGCGGTGCCGCCGCTCATATTACTGAACAGATCCGACGGTCCGAGAGGAGAGTTAATCGTCTTGTTTTTTCGAATAAGCATAGTAATAGCCATCCTTTAACTCTGTATTATCATGAATACTCGGAACTTCTCCGAGTACGGGAATTTTAACTTTGGTTGTAAAGTCCGCTTCGTCCTTTACACGGTTGTCAAGAAGTGCAAAAAGAACGAACAGAACACTTGCAAGTGCAAGACCTATAACACCGCCGGTAAGCATATTTGCCTCGGTATTGGGTGCTGTAGGATTATAGTTGGGTTTTGCAGAGCCGAGAGAATGAGAGCGGGCACTGTCGACAAAGATCTCACCGATAAGAGTCTGCGAAACCTCAATCATCTCATTACAAACCGCAGCAGAAAGCTCCGGTTCACCGCTGGTAACGGTTATTCTCAGAACCTCGGATTCATCCTTGATTGAAACACTGTACTTATACGATGACTTGTATTTAGAGTTTATATATGTTTCATTCTGCGAAAGCTCGTCCTTAAGCAATGCCTTTGCCTTGTCACTTTGAAGAATGATGCAATATGTAATCGCCATCGAACGTGCTGCAGAAATATCGCCTGCGTCAATCTTACTGTCAACACCCTGAGTATTGCTTATATAAATCTGTGCAGAAGACGTATACTCCTCTTGCAACATATATTTGGAAAGCAAAAATCCGCACATAACGCCGAAGATTGCCGCAAGAACTACCCATACGATATTCTTTTTTATCAGATAAAGTATGACTTTGAAGTCCAAAGCCTGTTCCATAAAAGCTACCTGCCTTTTCAAAAATCTCTTATAATTATACCTTATTCTGTTTATTAAGTCAATAGATTTTAACATTAAGAATTTATATTTGCAAATCATCAGCTATTTTGCTATAATTATAAAAAACAGAGTTGAGGAAGCATTTATGACAGAAAAACTATATTATAGCGATTCATTTTTACATACATTTGATGCTACCGTTCTGGAGTGCAGAAAATGCGATAACCGTTATGAAATTGTGCTTGACAGAACAGCTTTTTTTCCGGAAGGCGGCGGTCAGGCAGGTGACAGCGGCTATATTGGCGAAACTGCCGTTTTTGACACTCACGAAAGCGAAGATGTAATCTATCACTATACGCAAAGTGCCATTGAAGCAGGTACTAATGTTACGTGCAAAGTGGATTTTGACAAACGTTTCCGCCGCATGCAATGCCATAGCGGTGAGCATATTGTTTCAGGTATCATTCACAGCCTTTACGGATTTGATAACGTAGGTTTTCACCTTGGCGAAAATGACGTTACCATTGATATTGACCATCCTCTTTCAGAGGGGGATATAAGAAAAGTTGAAAAGCTCGCAAATGAGGCGGTTGCAAAGGATTTTGAGGTAAAAACTTTTTTCCCCACCGCAGATGAGGCTAAGAGTATCCCCTATCGCTCAAAGCTTGATATATCTGTCGGTCTTCGCCTTGTGGAGTTTGAGGGCTATGACATTTGCGCATGCTGTGCACCTCACGTTAAGCGTACAGGGCAAATCGGTGTAATAAAGCTGCTCGATTTTGCCAATTATAAAGGTGGGGTAAGAATCCATATGCTTTGCGGCAAGATGGCACTTGAAGACTATCACGCAAGATACGTAGCCGTACACAGTATTTCAAACATGCTTTCGGCTAAGCAAAACGAAGTTGCATCAGCCGTTGAGCATTTAAAAAATGACAACGAGAAGCTGTGCCGTGAAATGGGAGCATTAAAGCGTGCACTTGCAGAAAAAATAGCAAATGCAGCCCCCGAAACCGATAAAAGCCTTATATTTTTTGAACCTTTACTTGATACAAACTCGCTTCGCACACTCGTAAACATTGCTCTGCCAAAATGCGGAGGCATTTGTGCCGCTTTTTCGGGAAGCGACGGTGCATACAACTTTTGCATGGGTTCAAAAACCGTAAACCTCAAAGAAAAAGCCAAAGAAATCAGTGAAGTATTGCACGGACGTGGCGGCGGCTCACCAGAAATGATTTGCGGAAGCGTTGCCGCAAGCCGTGCCGAAATTGAAATCTACCTCAAATAAAGGGGGCAGCTATGACAGAAATCAATCAAAGCAAACTGTTTGACGCATGGGAAAAACGTGATTTTCCTGCACTGAAGTTTCTTTTGAATGACGAAAACCCGATAGACATAGCCGAATTTTTAGAAAACATCGAGGATACTGACGCAAAAAACCTTGCTACACTCTACAGACTTCTGCCAAAAAGCATTGCCGCAGAAGTTTTTGTAGAGCTTGGCAGTGACACCGCTGAACGTCTTATCGGTGCTCTCAGTGATAAAGAGCTTGCAGAAACTATCTCCGAAATGTTTTATGACGACACGGCAGACCTGATTGAGGAAATGCCGGCTAACGTTGTAAAGAGAATACTTAAAAACACCTCGCCAAAGGACCGCAACGAAATAAACAAGCTGTTGAAGTTTCCGGACGGAAGTGCGGGCAGTATTATGACAACAGAATTTGTCATGTTGAAAAAGGAAATGACAACCAAAGAAGCCCTCGACCACATCCGTACAGTTGCGCTTGACAAGGAAACCGTTTATACCTCATACGTTACCGATAAAAAACAGAAGCTTGAAGGATTTGTGACGGCTCTTACTCTGCTCACTTCACCGATAGAAAAAAGCATCGGTGAACTCATGGAATCAAATGTGATTTCTGTAACAACTATGGATAACCGTGAAGACGTTGCAAAAATACTTACAAAATACGATCTTCTGGCTCTCCCCGTTGTTGACAGCGAAGGACGTCTTGTGGGAATTGTAACCATTGATGACGCTATTGATGTTTTAAAAGAAGCAGTTGAAGAGGACTTCTCCGTCATGGCGGCTATCACCCCCACAGAAGTTCCGTATTTAAAAACTCCCGTATCTAAAATAGTCAGATCCCGCATACCGTGGCTTTTGCTTTTAATGTTCACCGCAACGTTTACGGGAATGATAATATCATCTTTTGAGAATGCACTCGCCGCCAAAGTCGTTCTCTCTGTTTTTATACCGATGCTCATGGGCACGGGCGGAAACTGCGGCTCGCAAAGCTCGGTTACGGTTATACGTGCTCTTTCTTTGGGAGAAATAAAGCTTTCGGATACGCTGAAAGTACTTTTTAAAGAGTTACGGGTTTCTCTGCTCTGCGGAATTTTTCTTTCGGTTTTTGAGTTCGTAAAAATACTTACTCTTGACCGTGCTCTCCTTGGCACCGAAATAGACGTATTCGTTGCATTAACCGTTTCTCTTACGCTTGTAGCAACAGTTTTATTTGCGAAACTGATTGGTGCTGCACTTCCGCTTGCGGCAAGCAAACTACACCTTGACCCGGCAGTAATGGCAAGCCCTTTTATTACAACACTTGTAGACACTGCATCGCTGTTTATCTATTTTTCAATCGCTTCTTCTATTCTGGGACTTTAAGTATAAACAATATAAAAAGTGGTTCGCTTTCGCGAACCACTTTTTTTAACTTAAAATGCTCTTGCAGTCTGCATTGCGATACGTGTAAAGATTACACAAGCCTCGCTACGCTTGATAGAATCGCCGGGACGGTAGTTACCTGTCTTTGCGTCGCCGCCAACGATACCCGCCTGATAAAGCTTCATTACTGCACTGTAGCAAGCCATATCCTCGGTAACGTCGGGGTTTGCACCGGTCTTAACTGCTGCATATTCTTCTTCGGGAAGAATGCTTGCAAACACGATAGCCATATCACCACGTGTAATATTGGCATTGAGGTCTGCAAACTGACCTTCCTTGATGATGCCGTTCTGTACACAATACTCAACGTAAGGTACGTACCAAGCCTCACCCTGTGCTGTAGCACGAACAGTCTTACCGTAATATGCGGTGTGAATGTTGGTAGCTGCTGTGAGTGCCTGTGCTACGGTAAAGGTGTTGTCGGGAGAGAACTTTGTCTGCGAAGTACCGTTTGCAAGCTTGAGTTCATACGCATTCTTAACATATGAATAGAACCAATGAGTAGCAGTTACGTCGGTAAAGCTTTCCGTATACTCACGTGCTACGGCAAACTTAGCCTTAACGCTCTCCTGTTTGCCGAATCCGCTTATCTTGGTTGCAACAGAGGACGGGTTAACCTCCATAGTGTAAACGGTGGACATAGGAGCAGGATGTCCGCTCTTATCACCGATTACAACACCGTCTTCGGTGAAGTAATAAGGCTCAACGTAAGCACGTCTGGAATCGCTCTTGTTGGGATATGCATGGTAACAGATCCAACCCTGACCTGTATGGTCTTTTACATAGGAAGCGTGTCCGCAACCTGTAAGTTCAGCAGACTGCGAGAAAATAGAAGTGGGCTTCTTTGACCAGCAGTTAATATCGGTGGGATCGCCGTTAGGTCCACCGACGTAAGTGAGCTGACCGAGCTGATACATTGCAGTCCAGTATCCAGAACCGGAATAGATGATGTAGACTTCACCGTTAGGACCGTAAACCGCAGTTGCACCCTCTACTACCTGAGGATGGATGCCGTTCTGCGAACCGCCCTTTTCCCAATCGTATTCAGGCTTACAGATAACCTTGGGCTGACCTTCAATAGTCCAAGGGTTAGTAAACTTTGCAATGTTAATAGTCTGATAGAAATTGTAATTGTCTGTACCGCTGGTTTCTCTGCCTACTTCGCTGATGAAGGTAATGTACTTAACACCGTTGATTGTAATAACAGAACAACCGCCTGTAAGCTCATTTACGTTGAAGTCACTATCGGGGAACTGAATCTTCTGAGGAACGTTAGCCTCGCCGGTAATCGGATGTCCCCAAGGTCCCATAAGGTCATCGGTAAGGCACTTGATTACGTATGCACGCTGTTCGCCAAATCCCGCAGGGTCATCAACCTTGCCGTTTGCTTCGTGCCATGCATCGTCAGGCTGGCTTCCGAGGAAGCAGTACCAACCTGCATACTCTGCACCGATTTCCTCGGCACTGAAGTAGTGGATTTCGGGTGACCAGAGATGTGCAGACCATTCATGTCCCTTTTCGGGCTTGTAGATCTGTACGCTTGTTGCACCACTGAGGTCGCCGAGGTTTGCAGCCTTTACAAGCTGGAGGCCGTTACCTGCAGCAGTAGCGATGTAATAGTAATAGCCGTTATGGCTGAAGAGCCACGGGTCAGCACCGTTAGGAGCGTTACGTACAAGGCTTGTAAACGAATAGCTGCCTGTGAGCGCTTCATTGATATCAATATTTTCGCTGATGTAGAGGGTGCTTGTCATATCACCGGTTACGCCCTCGGTACCCTTGATGTCGGTAAGATGCGAGAAGTCACCGCCGTTGAGAGTAACGGAAAATTCGCCGTGGAACGTACCCTCTGCGTTATCGCGAGGAAGAATTCTGCCGTAAACGGTACCGCCGTTAAGAACGATGGACATTTTGCCGTTAAAGCTGTAGTCACCGCCTGTAGGCATTGAAGCACCTACGATACCTGCCTGGAATTTACCGCCGTTTACAACGAGTTCAAGATTACCTGTGTGGGATGTGTTGGTGCCGAGAGTAACCTTTTCGATGAAGGTACCACCGTTGATTGTCATCTTGAGGTCTGCGTTGGTAGGAACTGCTGCAGAGTTACCAAGACGGATTCTCTGCCACATACCGCCGTTGATTACAACCTCACCGGAAACACCGTCAACTGCGGTATAAGTACCGCCAACGATTGAGGGATAAGTAGTTGTTACTGCACCGTATTCGCAAAGAATATCGGAAGTAATTGTAAGGCTCTTATAATTGCCGAAAAGACCGCCGTAGTTCTTTTCATTTACAAGGTGAATACCGTCGATAACGGTTTCACCGCCGCAATAGAAGTTACCCTTAAGTACGATTTTTGCGTTTTCGGTGGTGCGGTAGTCAACACCGTCGAATTTAGAGGTGATGATTACTTTACCTGCATGGTCGGGAGCAACGAATGCTTCGGGAACGGTATATGTGCCTGCAATAACGATTACACCGTCATTTGCACCGATTGCGGCGTATGCATCTGCAAAGCTGCCGCCTGCGGTATTTGCAGTGATACCGTTGCCGTTGCCGCCGTCCTTAAGATAGTATACAACAGTATTGTCAACCTCAAAGAGAGCAGCTGCAGCACCGAGTGACTCTGTAGTGAACTTTTCGGTGTCCATCTGGAGTGTACCCTTTACGTTATTGCCTGCAACCTCGTAAGCCTTAACCTCGCCGCCGTAAAGAATATACGAAAGCTCGGATTTTACATTGTTAATAACAATCTTATCAACAGTACCGCCGTTCACGGTGAACTTAACGGTATTGATTGCGTTTTCAGTAGTCTTTACAGTACCTACCGCACCTGCGTTGATTTCAAAAGCAAGTGCATCGCTACCGCCTACTACGCTTTCAACGGTTGCGCCGTTAACAACTACGTTCAAAGCCTCGGTAATTGCGCCGATGGTGCCGGAAGCGAGTTCAGCAGAGCCTTTAATATTAAACTTTGCAGTAGTAACACCCTCGCCTGTTGCAAAGCAACCCTTGGTTGCATCAATCACAGCATCGCCGTCAAGCTTGATGTTTTCAAACAAGGTCTTGCCGTTAAGAGTATATGTACCCTCAAACTTTACACCTGCAGAGGTGGAAACGCCCTTAACGGTAACGGTACCCGTATGTACAGGCTCGGTGAAGTTATTAAGAGTAACAGTGCCGATAACGCTTACTACACTGTTGGTTTCAGCAGCCTTTGCAAATGCACTCTCGAAGGATGCAGGATCCTGCTCGGATGCACCTGTGCCGGTTGCACCGTCTTTTGCATAAATGGTGGTAATATTCTCTACTGCGGTAAAGCCTGTAGCAAACGAATCAATCTGGGACTGAGTGTAGTAGTTTGCATCATAGTAAAGAATATCGTCCTTGCCGTTCTTCTTTGCAGTGGTACCGAAGTCTGCCTTTGCATATTCAAATACCATGCTTTCAACCTTAGCGCCCTTGAGATATACGGTTGCAGCACCCAGGACGTTGTTTACATGCATTTCTCTGATGGAGCCGCCGCTCAAAGTAACGGTTGCATCCTTTTCAAAACGTCTGGTTGCATCGCCCGCTACATAGAAAAGGTCAACTTCACCGCCGGTAATATTAATAACACCGGCAGTGCTTATCTGGTTTGCATAAGAAGCACCGAAGAGCTTCTGAATCTTACCGCCACTTATATCAATGTAATGAGTGCCGGTAAAGGTGATACCGCTTGCACCGGTACCCTTTTGACGGGAGCCGCCGATTACGTATGCAAACTCACCGCTCTTGATGGTGATATGAGAATCCATATCGTTAACAAAATCGTCAAGAGGACTCTGCCAACCACCTACAAGATAGATACCTGCGGGGTTGTCAGCAAGCGAAACAAACTCAACGCCGGTGTCAAAGGTGATTGCATTGTACTGTGCAACGAAAACTATGGACTTTGTATACTCAATGGTGATATCCTTAAAGGACGTAACACCGTTGAGGTAATAACGAAGACCGTTGCCGAACGTGAGCTTTGCGCCTACGGTTTTCGCAAAGTCGGTCGTACCGTCATTTGTTGAAAGTTCAAACGGTACGGTATGGGCAATTTCCTTTACAGTACTCGGGAACTTGTACGCATTTGTGATTACGAGAACCGCTTTATCCGCACCCGACTTTTCAGCAAGGCGACAAGCCTGTGTGAAAGTTTTAACCGGAGTGTCAGGAGTCATTGCGTCGTAATGGTCGTCGCCGATTTCGGAGTTGACATAAAAGTATTCAACGCTTTCAGCAGATGCACAAAGTGTCAAAGCACAAAGTACAGAAAGCATAAACACAATCGCAACAACCAAGCGAAGACCTGCTTTTTTGGTGTTTTTTTGCATAATTGTATCTCTCCTTATGTAAAATTTGTCTACATTTTCATTATAGCATGATATTTAACAATAATCAACGCAAAAAACTCATGTATTTTAGTAAAATTTAGTACACCGTGTGTATTTTTTTATTATGTATAACTTTTTGCACAAAACGAAACGTTTTAACAAAAACGATAACCCCCATGCAAGGTAAACTTGCATGGGGGTTAAGATTAGCTGAAGAGGTTGATTGTCTGTGAATCAAGTTCGCCGAGATTTGCTCCGCTCTTAAGGAGTACTTCCGGCTCAAGGCTTGTTGCGATTACGTTTGCACTTTCAAACGCAACAAGAGTTGCTTTGGGCTGCTCATATTTAACCATTATACTTTTTCCTCCTTTTAATTATTTAGCACCGAGCCACTTAAGGCTGTTGTTTACATTGAATACGCATACGTCGCCGTTGATTATTACGCCGTTGATTACAACGTAAGGCATTGCGAGTACGTTACTGCCGAAGTATTCAGCAGGAATGTTGTTTACAACAACGTTGAACTTACCACTGTTGCTTGTGAATGCGTCAGCATCCGCACTTGCTACGTGGCCCTTCTGTACGCTGTTTGCATTGTAAACGTAGATACCGAAGCTTTCAATCTCAAACTCGGTGTAATGCTCAAACTCTGCATTGAATGCGATAGCACCGGTTCTCTCTGCTGCATCT
>JAZQEH010000120.1:0-6384 GCA_045538895.1 Eubacteriales bacterium | reverse complement strand
ACTTGCGACCAGTGCAAAAGAAGCACTCGACATGATAATAGCCGAGTTTAAAAAAATCATATGATATAAAACGCGTTAGTCGAAATGACTAACGCGTTTTTGTTTGGTAGTACAAATAAAAAAGACGATGCAATGCATCGTCTTTTTTATGTTTAACGTGGTTTAAATTACTTGATTTCAACCTTTGCGCCAGCTGCTTCGAGGTCAGCCTTGAGCTTTTCAGCATCTTCCTTGGAAACGCCTTCCTTAAGAGCCTTAGGAGCAGCCTCAACGAGGTCCTTAGCGTCCTTAAGACCGAGACCGATAACTTCGCGAACAACCTTGATAACGTTGAGCTTGGATGCGCCGGCATCAGTAAGAATAACGTCGAATTCGGTCTTTTCTTCAGCTGCGGGAGCTGCTGCACCGCCAACTGCTGCAACTGCAACGGGAGCTGCGGATACGCCGAACTCCTCCTCGAGTGCGCTTACGAGATCCTTGAGTTCAAGGATTGTGAGAGTCTTTATCTCTTCAAGAATGTTTGTGATCTTTTCTGTAGCCATTTTTACTATCCTCCTGTAAAAATACAAATATTATTTAAATTAAAATGTTAAGCTTCTGCAGGTGCTTCTGCGGGAGCTTCTGCTGCTTCGCCGCCCTTGTCGATAATAGCCTGAAGTGCATAGCACAGACCATAAAGGGGAGACTGCAAGCTGCCGAGAACCTTGCCGACCATAACTTCCTTGGAAGGAGTATCAGCGAGTTCTTTTACCGTTGCAACGTCAACAACTGCACCGTCAACAAAACCGGCACGGAACTCAAAGTTCTCAACCTTCTCAACATACTCCTTAAGAATCTTTGCGGGAGCGATGGGGTCATCCTGGCTGATAGCCAGAGCGGTCATGCCGTGAAGGTGTTCCTTCATTGCGCCGTAACCAGCCTCATCACAAGCTCTGCCGGTAATGGAATTCTTAATAACCGAGTATTCAACGCCTGCCGCTCTGAGAGCTGCACGCATCTTGGTATCGTCTTCAACAGTGATACCCTCGTACTGAACGAGTACGCCGGAAGCTGCGGTCTTGAGTTTTTCGGCGAGTGTTGCTACTGTTGCCTGCTTTGCTTCAAGAATCTTCTTGCTTGGCATAGTAATTTCACCTCCGTTAAACTTTGCAAAAAAATAAATCTTTCTACGGAAAGACGCAAGAGGTCCCGAGAAAGATTACAAATAAACATATTTATAAAACATTCCTCGGCAGGAAAGCATTTATACATGCTTTTACCGTAACCTGCTGTCTTCGGTAACATGAGCATTATAGCAGTATGAAAACGCTTTGTCAATAGTTTTTTGAAAAAAGTTGAAAAAAGTTTTTCGGTATGGTATCATATATGTGAAAACACGTAGAGGAGAGTGGCTATGAAGAAGTTTTTATCATTAATTATACTACTTTTGTGTGCGTGCGTGCTTGTTGCGTGCAGCGAGGAGGCTCGCCGTGAAAAGGCGGTGCTTGAGATAATCGGTGCAGAGGAAAAGGAGCTTGTGGACGAGGCAGTCGAACTTATTGCCGACACATGGGATGACAGATTTGAGTCTTTGTCCGCAGAGCGTGAGTTCCCCGAATATCTTGAAATAAAGAACGTTCGCCTTGTGCATATCGAGGAAGCTCCCGAAAAATTCTACAGCGGATGCGGCAAGATTGAGTACATAGTAGAGTTTGTGCTGTTTGCAAACCATTTCGGCTCGGACTCGGGATATTATCCGCTTACAAATCTTGACAGTGAGGTTGTTTTCTATAAAGACGGCACCGCAGAGGTGGCAAACGGTACTTTAACAAAGTATATCGGCATGACCTATGATGTGTATCTGGAGGATTTTGATATCGAGGTATATGACCTCGGCTCGCTTTATAATGAAGTGCTTACAGACGAATAAAAAAACGGTGCTTTCGCACCGTTTTTTATTTCTCATCTTCGGGGTAAATACGTACAAATGGGCGGTCTTCGACTATCCATAAAACAATTATAACAGCAATGATAACTCCGATAAGAATGGCGGGGAAGATTAAAAACTTCATGTCAAGTCCTTCCGCCGCCTGTGGCTCGGTAACGTTTTCTTCATTAATATATGTCGCTTCCGTAACGGCTGCGGTCTGCTCGGGCATAACCGTGGCTGCCGCCTCTGCCGCTTCACGCAAACGGCGTGCGGCATGTGTTTCTATGTTTTCAAGCATGTCATTGCCATGGTCTTCGCCTACAAGCGTCATATACAAGCCATAGTTTGCCGGGTTGTATGAGCGAATCTGGCTCGCCTTGCTTATCTGCTTGTTTTCACCGTAAATCCAATCGTAAAACCATGTCCAATGCTGGGATTTGTGGAACTGGAAAGACTCTTGCGAAACGTTAAATGCACTCTTTCCGCCAAAGCGTTCAAGCGGCTCATCAATGGGTAATTTAATTTCATTTTGTGCAAGCAAATGCACGTAAACCTTGCTTGGTATAAAATCACCGTCTGCCGCTGATTCTATCACCTCGGCAATAGTTCTTGCACAGAAACGGTGCATGCCGTGGCCGTATTCGCCCTCAAAATCGTGGAGAACGGCAACGCTTGGCTTGTGTGTGTTCAAAACCTCACGTACAATAGCGGCAACGTCATCGTATGAGTAGCCGCCACGCTCGAGCAAACGCTTTGCCGCATCGTAGCTTTCTGAATAATCGTCGGGCAGGGGGAGAATCGTTGGATACGTTTTAAGTCCACAGTGCCAGAGTCCTGCGAGCAGCTCCTGAACACGGCTTATGTCCTGATATGAGGTTGTGAAAAAGCAAACTCTCACTTCAACGTCGCCGCGTGCGACGTAGTAGGGAACAAGACCTGCGAAAAACAACTGATCATCGTCGGAGTGGGCGGAGAATAGCATAATGTCAGTTTCATTTTGTGCAACATTCCAACGCTGAACTTCGCTTGGCAGCTCGCCCTCGGAATAAACGTTTATTTCACAGAGCGAAACCTTTTCAAAGGAGAGAGTTGCACTGCTTCCGTCAAGCTCGATGTACTCACTCCAGAAGCCGTTTTCACCAATTTTTGTTTCTCCGTTTAAAAGTCCGCCTGTGGGAGTGTCGCTGTAGCGGAGCCAGACGCCGCCGAGCGTAAGGTCGCTCTCAATAATGATTTTAACGTTTTCACCGTCTGCTTTTGTGGTAATACTACCGTCAAGCAGGCGGGTGCCGTTTATGTTTTCAAAGGTGATGGAAGCACTGTCGCTTATATCTGCGGCGAAGATGCTAACCGAAAACAAAAAACAGAGAAAAAGCGTAAAAACTATATTTTTCAATTTCATTTAAATAACCTTTTCAAGCTCGGCTATAACCATGCCGAGTGCCTCTTTTGCGCTTGCCGCATTGACTGAGCAGCCTGCGGCACGAATATGTCCGCCGCCGCCGAAAACGGCTGCTACCTTTGACACGTCGGTGTCATCGTTTGAGCGGATGGAAACACGGAACACGCCAACCGTGGGGGAAGCCTTTGCCACAACGGCACATTTTGAGCCGCTGACACTGCGTGCAAAGTCGATGGCGGTTTCAAAGTCCTTGATATTCAAGGTCTCGCCGTAATCGGAAAGGTCAACGCCTATAGCGGCGATTTTGCCGCACGCAAATACCTCAAGGTTTGCGAGAGCAATCGCTTCTGCTTTGAGCTGCGTTTCGGTTTTGGTGTCAAACAGAAGTCTGTTGATTTCGGCAGCATTTGCTCCCATTTCAATGAGCTTTGCGGCACGTATATGCGTTTTCGGTGTCACGTTTGCGTACTTGAAGCAGCCCGTGTCCGAGCTGATTGCACCGAATGTAGCGGTTAGTGCTTTTGCAGGAATCTGCTTTACCGCACCTGTAGCCATTGCATGTTCCCATAAATCAAAAATCAACTCTCCTGCTGCCGCAGCGTTTGGCTCGACCGCTTCATATGCGGCATAGGATGCCCCCGTCATATGATGGTCGATACGCAAATCGGCACGTGGCTCAACCGCTTCACGCAGAGAAGCCATTTGCACGGGTGAAGCTAAGTCAACACAGATGATTTTGTATCCGTCAAGGTTTTCGGGCAATTCGTCAAGTTCCTTGCGTTCACCGAGCAAAAAGGCAAGACGGGCAGGGGCTTTTTCGGGGAAAATCACCTCTGCTTTGCCGCCGAGTGCCTCGATGAGGCAGGCAAGCGAAACCGCACTGCCAACGCAGTCGCCGTCGGGATGCGAGTGCCCGACGATTATGGCGTTTTTGCACTCCGCAAGCTTGTCAAAAAGAGCTTTTACGTCGATGTTACTCATCGTCCTGCTCCTTTTTGGTGTTGATTTGTTCGAGAAGCTTTGAAATATGTGCACCGTGCTCGATAGAGTGGTCATGCACAAATGTGAATTCGGGAGTCTGACGGAGGTTGAGTCTTTGCGCAATTTCTCTGCGGATAAAGCCCTTTGCACTCTCAAGTCCCTTTTTAACTTCTTTTACGTCGCCCATGAGCGATGAAAAATAAACGGTTGCAAACTTGAGGTCGGGTGTAACCTCTGCCGCAGTGATGGTGACCATAGCACCGCTGACTCTGGGGTCCTTGATTTCACGTACAATAACCGATAGCTCCTTTTGCATTTCATCATTTATTCTTCCACGTCTGTAATTAGCCATATTTATCTCCAAAAAATCAGTTTTTGTTTAGTATAACACAAAAGAATGAATTTTTCCATAGTAAAGATAAATTAAAGTTTAGCGAAGTAAATGGGAACCACAAACCGGTAGGGCAGGGGCTTGCTCCTGCCGCATGTATAACATCTAATGACGGCTTGCGGCGGGAGATAAACCCCCGCCCTACATTATTGCTCGTCGCTGTTCCTCCCCTAAACAATAATTTACATCACAAACAAGCTCCTGAAAAGTTCAGGAGTCTTTCGTTGCGTTGTCAAACAGTCCGAGTATAACCCAGAAAAAAGGTGCGGTTATACACATGCTGAAGCTGAAAAATGCCTGTATAAAATAGCAAATCAAGGCACTGCCAAGTATCGCTGCGGTGGATTTGTTTGCGTGCTTAAACCACTTGAATACGGTGTAAATCACAATCGCCATGTAAGCGATAAATGCAAGAATTCCTTGCTGGCTTAATACGTTTAAGTATTCGTTGTGTGCTACGTCGATTTTTGACACAAGGGTAATGCCGAGAGTTTCGTCAAACCTGCTGAACGGTTCGATGTCCTCATAAGCCATTGTGTCAGGACCACTACCGAAAAGCAAATGCTTTGGCACTCTTTCAAGCACGCTTTTCCAGATGTGGATTCTGCCCGAGCCGAACACGCCTTCAACGGAGCCGTGCATCATCATATGCATTTGATGCGGCAGTTCGAACGGTAGATCGACAAGGTAAATAAGCAGTAAAGCGGCAAAGGCAAGAGCGATAATTGCAATAATACATATGCGTTTTGCACGGTGCGATTTAAAGCAAATTACGGGAATTATTATCGCATATCCAAACAGAATTCCCACAATGCCTGCAAGCACGTTCATTTTCACAAGTACAAATGTGAGAACGGCAAGCGGCAGAAGCAGGTAGTATTTTCGTTTTATGCCGAATTTTATGATTTCGGTCAGAAATATCGGTATGAGCAGACACAGAAATGCCGCAACAAGGTCGGTGTTGCCGATGGTGCCGAGGTATTCGCCCGAAT
Source organism: Eubacteriales bacterium (assembly GCA_045538895.1). Taxonomy (GTDB): domain Bacteria; phylum Bacillota; class Clostridia; order Oscillospirales; family CAG-272; genus UMGS902. Next base: position 709 of record JAZQEH010000120.1, on the reverse strand, counting down.
AAGCAACATGTGCATCAAAATAATCGTAGCCCTCGGGGTAGAGCCAAAACGGGTTTTTGCCGTAGAGCTGAAGTATGCATATGATGCCGAAAGCAACGGAGCAAACGGACAAAACCGTCAGCATGTGCCTATGTACTTTGCCGTACATACTTACAATAAGAAAAATCAAGCAGTAGATTGTTACCGTCAAAGCACCCTCGCATCGGGTTGCACCGACAACCGTCTTTGGAAAATGCTCCGAGAGCAGGGCAGAGATCCATGTGAAAAGCAGGTAAACAAGCACCGCTATTTGCAGGAAAGACGTTTTTTCAAGTTTTATGCTGCCAATCAATAGCCCCTCAAGTATGAGGAGAGTGGAAATTACGATAAATCCGCCGCATATCCATTTGAATGCAGAGTATTTTGCGGTGAGCAAGTCGGTAAAACCGTGTTCCCCCGTATAAAAAAGGAAAAACATCATAAGGATAATTATAAAAGTCGTGCAAAGCCATTCAAGCATATTTTGCAGGCCGATTGCTTTTTTTGCCATGTTTTTCCCCCTCTGTTTTTCGGTATTATAATGGTATCACGAAAATATTGCATATGCAAGTATAAATTAAAGTTTACATTAACAAGCCTTCCTCAGACGAGGAAGGTGGCGCCGTAAGGCGACGGAAGGAGGGAACATTTCTAATTGTTACTTTTTCCCTCCCTCAGTCAGCGTTCCGCT
>JAZQEH010000119.1:0-22757 GCA_045538895.1 Eubacteriales bacterium | reverse complement strand
CTTGTAGGGCGGGGGTTTATCTCCCGCCGTAAGCATTGTTTAAATGCGATTCCAGCGGCGGGAGCAAGCCCCCGCCCTACGGTTATGCGTAGCATTTCTCATTTCGGGTCGGGGTTATCGGTAAGACCTAAAATATAATCTGTTGATGTATTGTAAAGTTTTGCAAGTTTTATTACCATTGACACAGGTATTTCACGAACACCGTGTTCATATCTTGCATATACCCATCTGTTACATACCAAATATTCAGCAACCTTTTGCTGTGTCAAATCATGGTCGGCTCTCAAATCACCGATTCTTTTAAAAAACATTATAACCACCTCTTGACATTAAGGTTACCAAATGGTAGCATTATGATGTGAGAATGTGTTCATTCGGACACTTCAGAGAGGTGATTATTATGGCAAAAATAGCATTTGCGGCATTGAATATAAAAGACGGTCATTTATCCGACAGCGAATTTTTGCAAGCCGCAGAGAATTTTGCAAAGAAATACAACATTTTTCACGGAATATATGACGAGGGACACAGATACCGCATTGACCTGTATTTTAAAGACACGGTTGTTATGCAAGAAGATATTAACAACTGGCATTTGTTAATACGTTCAAGCGACGCATACACAATGTCCGTGCTGACCGAAAAAATCTATACATCGCTCTATCGTCTAAAAAGAGATTAAAAACCCCCTCATCCGACTGCTGCACCGTCGGATGAGGGGTTTTGTTACCAACCAAGCTTTAATCTGCTATTCACTAAACATTTCCCACACGTTGCCTTTTGGTGTTGCGGAAAACGTAATTGTTTTTCCCTTATATGGGAATGATAAACTGTGTGAAAAGAGGGCTATATTACATTTTTCCTCCGAGCCGTATTTTCTGTCACCAACAAGCGGCATTTTTCTTGACGAAAACTGCACTCTTATCTGGTGTGACCTGCCCGTGTGAAGCTTTACACGCACAAGTGAGCGGTTGTCTGCAGTGCGAAGCGTTTCATACGAAAGCTCGGCACGGCGAACACCTTTTCTCTCACGTGTTACAACGTAGCTTTTGTTTTTCTTTGAGTCCTTGAAAAGCAAATCCGTAAAAACACCGCTTGGCTCCCCAGGGCAACCGTGAACTACGGCAAGATACACCTTTTCAAGCAGATTGTCAGCCACCGCACGTGAAAGCTCTGCCGCCGAACTTTTGTTAAGTGCATAAACCATAACGCCTGCAACCTCTTTGTCAAGGCGGTGAATTGTATATACGTCACGAACACCGAGCGACTCACGGATAAGCGAGCAAACGCTTTTGTCCTCTGCATCCTCACTCAAATACCCCGAGGGCTTGATTATAACCGCAATGTCGCTGTCGCTGTACAAAATTTCAAACATTTTTTCACCTAACTTTATATGATTTTAAAGTATAGCACAAGTGGGTGACTATGTCAATCACAGCTTTTGGTGGATTGTTGTAAAAACTACAAACTTTTGATAATTTTTCCATCGAAAATTTGAATTGACTAAACTCTACCTATTAATTATAATATTCACTGTTGTAAAAAATCATTTAAGGAGAGAAACAAATGTTAGCTATTATCGCATTTCTTCCGATCCTGGCGACACTCATTTTGATGCTTGCCTTTAACTGGCCTGCAAAATGGTGCCTTATGATTTCTTGGGCAATGTCCTGCGTTCTTGCATTTACGCTCTGGGACGTTGAGATTCTCGAAATCGTTGCGAACTCGCTTCTCGGCGCACTTTCCTCGCTTGACGTGCTTATTATCGTCTTCGGTGCGATACTTGTTATGAATACACTCAAAGCATCGGGCGCTACTGCGGCTATTAACCGTGGATTTATGAATATCAACCCTGACAAACGTGTTCAGGCAGTTATCATCGGCTTTGCTTTCTGCTCCTTTATTGAGGCGGCAGCAGGCTTCGGTACACCCGCAGCTCTTGCAGGCCCCCTTATGGTGAGTCTCGGCTTCCCCCCTATGGCGGCGGCTGTTATCGCACTTATCTGCGACAGTGTTGCGGTGTCATTCGGTGCGGTTGGCACTCCTGTAAATCAATCTATCAGCCTTATCAAGGATCTCCCGATTTATGCGGCAGACCCCGAAAGCTACAATGCGGCATTCTCATTCTGGACAGCATTGCCCCATGCAGTAGTGGGCACATTCCTCCCCCTCCTTGTGCTTCTCATCACAACCAAGGTGTTCGGCAGAGAAAAGTCCTTTAAGCCCGCACTCAAGGCGGCACCCTTTGCAATTTTTGCAGGTCTTTCACTTTCGGTTCCCATGCTTCTGCTTGCAATGTTAATGGGACACGATTTTGCATCCCTTCTCGCATCGCTCTTCAGCATCTGCGTAACTATTCTTGCAGCAAAGAAGGGCTTCCTTTGCCCCAAGGACGTATGGTCCTTCGGCACACGTGACGAGTGGCCCGATGACTGGAAGGCAACTCACAGAGTTGCTCCCATGGAAGAGTCCAGCATGTCACTTATCAAGGCGTGGACTCCCTACGTGCTTATTGCCATACTTCTTGTTGCAACAAGAATCCCTGCCCTTGGACTTAAGGAGATTCTCAACAACAATCCTCTCCCTGCATTCAAGATTTCCGTTAATAACATCCTCGGCTTTGAAAGCCTTGACTATACCCTCAAATGGGCATATCTCCCCGGCACATTCTTTATCATCGTAGCCCTCATCACCCACGTTATGCACGGTATGAAGCGTGACCAGATAAAGGAAGCATGGGGCGTAACCTTTAAGCAGATTTCGGGTGCGGCTATCGCAATTATCTTCGGTCTTGCACTTGTTAAGGTTATGAGCTATGACCCCGACGGTGCAGGCGAAAAGGTAAGCATGATGACACAGATGGCGCAGGCACTTGCAGCAGGGCTTAACGACCTTGCGTTTATCATCATTTCTCCCTTTATCGGTGTTCTCGGTTCATTCGTTTCAGGCTCCAACACCGTTTCAAACACTCTATTTACCAACCTCCAGTTTGAAACTGCGGCAGGCGTTGGCGTGTCCACCGTATTTGCCGTTTCTATGCAGACAGTAGGCGGTGCTATCGGTAACATTACGTGTATCAACAATGCGGTTGCGGCTTCTGCAACACTCGGTATTTCCGGCAAAGAGGGCAAGCTCATCAAAATCAACTTCCCCGCAATGCTCATCTATACACTCGGTGTAGTAGCAGTATTCCTTGTTGCCCACTTCCTCTTCGGTCTTAACCCCGACCCGCAGGTAATTGCTTAATGAGTACCAAGCAAGCACCACTCTGCGAAAACTGTGAATTCTACGACTACGATGAAGAATACGAAATGTATATCTGCACGCAGCGTATGGACGAGGATGAAATGTCCCGTTTCATGCAGGGCGGATATCGCTCTTGTCCGTACTTCAAGTTTTACGATGAGTATAAAAGCGTTCAAAAACAAAACTAAAAAGAGTGAAGTTCACTTTCGTGAACTTCACTCTTTTGTGTTTTATAATTAATACTCTGTTGCTACATCAGCATGCCTTGCAGGAATTAAATCTTCAAGTTCCTCTGCGATGGGATCAAGAACTTTTTCGTTAAGATCGTCAAAATCGTCAAGCTCCTCAAACTTCTTAATCATCTTGGGGAGGGAGGGATTCTTTTCGATTTCAAAGGTAAGACCTATCTTTTCGTCAATGTTCTTTACGTTAACGCCGTTTACACCAACGCCCTTGAGGGTGAGGATTACGGTGTTGCCCTTAATCTTGTAGCCAAGCGTTACAGAAGATTTTTGCTTATCGTGAGAAACCTCTCCGTAATATGAGTTCTCATATTCGTTTGATGTTTCAAGTGTCACTTCGCCGTCTGCAAATTCAAGGGTGACAGAAGTTTTTGTCTTGCGGTAGTTTTCCTCGTCGGAAACATACTCAACCTTTGAAGCAACCTCATATTTGCCGTCTTCGTGAGAAACAGTAACAGTACCGTCCTCACTCTTTGCCTCGAGAGTAAAGTTGTCATTCTTCTCATCGGCTTCGTACTCGATCTTGATATCGCTCGGCAAGATTACTTCTGCTTCTACAAGCTTTGAAGAACTCTTGAGTACAGAAAGCTTTACCTCAATTTCTTCCTCGCTGTCCACGCCGTCAAACGCACTTTCCATTTCATCTGTAAAGTCGCCAAGGTCGCCGCCGAGTGCATCAACAAGCTCGTCAAGTGCTTCGTCGTCGCTGATAAAATCAGCCATATCGCCGAGTATTCTGCTTGCATCCTTTGCACTTATATCAAAGGAGAATTCAAGGAACTTGCCGTTCTTTTCCTTGTCGATGTCGAGGTTGTCACGGATGGAATCTTTAAGAGCGTTTTTATAATTCTCGCTAAGCTTTTCGGTTGCCTTTGCGTAGTTTACAAACGCAGGAAGTGCTTCTTCAGCAATAGAAAGCATATAGTCAGAACCTATGATCCATTCAAGAAATTCATCGGTGTCCACGCCGTAGGCATTTTCAAGAAGGCTTGACTTGATTGCAACAGCTTCAAGGTTTTCTGTGGCGGTCAAATCCATCTTTTTGCCGTCTACCTTTGCAGAAACCACCTGAGCAAGTTGTGCCTTGTCAAGGTCGATATAAAAATCTGCTTTTATGTCCGCAACATCCGGAACTTCAACGTCACCTAAAAGGTCGGCGTAATCCTCAAGTCCTTTAAGAGTGTCAACCTTGGCAGAAATGCGAAAAGCAGTAGTGTCCGCATCGAAAATACCGGCAAGCTTGCTTTCGGTGTAAACGCTTCCAACGTCTGCAAGTGCATCTACCACATAGTCGGCTTCATCCTTGCCGCATGAAAACAGTGCAAGGCTGAAAACCAAAACAACAAGTAGCGCAAATATTCTTTTTTTCATAAATTATGCCTCTCCGTCAATATATCCGTAGTAATCGTAGATATCGTAGTTCTCATATTCATCGTATGAGTCATATCCGTAATCGGGTTCTGCGTTGCCCATTTCAAACATTGCAGGGTCAAGACCGAGTTTAACCAAAATGCTTTCAAGAAGTGCATTGCCCTCTTCCTCGGTCATGTCAAGTGCTGACTTTGTTGCCTCAGGCATTTCGGGTACATCGCAGTTTGTAAGATATGTAAATGAAATACCTGCAGGCTCAAGGTCGATTTCAATGTCATTATATGCAATCTTCTTTAATGTGTATCTGTATTCGTCATCGTTTGCTACAAATGAGCCGTTTACGGTTACAATGTTCTGAACGGTAACTTCGCCGCCGTTGTCCCAGTCATATTCAGTGGCTGTTACGGTAACGGTAGCGTCAAGAACTTCGTTTTCAAGTGTGACTTTGATATCAATATCGGATTCCTCGTTTGCAATCTGCATATCAAAGTCAAATTCGTCCTCGGTATAGGTGCAGTTTGCCGCTACGGTAGCGGTGGGAGCCTCAACTTCAATATTGAACAAGCCGTCACCCGCATTTACGGTGAAAGTAACGGATTCATTGCTATCGAAGATTGTCATTACTCCGCTCGGGCACACAAACGTTTCCTTGTCGATAACAACGCTCATGTCGATTTTTGCACCGCTTTCCTTGAGGTTTTCGGCAATGGTATCACGTTCTGCGTCAAATGCCTCTTTAGCCTCTGCAAAATCAATCCGGTAGATTTCGTTCAAAAATTCTACAAATTCAGCATCATCTGCAAGGGTGTTGATAAGCTCCTCTGTAAAGGAAAACATGTTTGCACCGTCAATTTCAAAATCAACGGTTACGGTATCGCCGTTATCGGTGAGGTTCATGCCGCCGTTGTGCTTTGCCAGAAGGTCACCGATGTAATATGCGTATTCTTTAACAAAATCGTTTGCATACTTGTTTATTTTTGAGTAGTCGGGCTTTTCCATGCCGTTCATGCTGAAAATTGTTTCACCGTCTACGCCGTATACATCTTCAAAAAGGTTTGAAGAAAGAGTATAGTCAAGAGTCTGCATATCCATATGCAATGCCGCAGCGGCAGGAGTGCCGTTAATTACTGCAGCGAGGATAATTGCCTCCTGCATGCTCTCACTGTCGGCAAGGATATCAAGCTCAACGTCGGATATACTGGGGATCCCGAGATCCTTCATTGCGAAAAGTGAAAGCAGATAGTCAATATCCTTGGCAGAAAGAGAAATACCTGCGGAGGTATAGTCATATGAAAAAGCCAAGCTTTTTTCGAGGTCTGCTTCATATGCTTTGAGGAAGTATTCTTCTGCTGTGAGAAGTACGGGAAGCTCCTCGGTGGTAGCCGCAGTGGTTGTTTCGTCGGGTTCAACTGTGCAACCGAGCATCGAGATGCCGCAAAGCATCAAAACGACCATAAGAAGTGATAAAACTTTTTTCATAATATCAGATCCTTTCCAAAATATTATATACAGTTACATTATACTACAAAATTCTACAAATATCAATAGAACATTGACGGGTATGATAAAAAATGTTAAGATTAACAGTGAGGTGATAGGTATGGACAACATAATATCTGTAACGGGATTGTCATTTTCATACGGTAAAAAGACAATTCTTGACAATATAAGCTTCACTCTTGAACGTGGCTGCGCAGCCGCAATCGTGGGCGATAACGGCAGCGGTAAATCCACGCTCCTTGCACTGCTTGCAAGGATTATAAAGCCGGCGCATGGAGAGGTAAATGTGGCGGGCACGGTTACATATCTGCCGCAGGATATATCACTTGTCGAGGACCTTACGTTTAGCGATAACTTGAAATACTTCGCCTCACTTGCAGGTGTTAAGGTGCCGACCACCTTGCCGTTTGATGCCGACAAAATGCGTAAAATGAAGATCAAAAGCATGTCGGGCGGCATGAAAAAGCTGTGCAGTATCTGCTGCACTCTGCTTGCCGATGCGGATATTTATATGTTTGACGAGCCGTGTGCATCGCTTGACAGTGAGCATAGAGAGATGCTTGCAAAGTACATAGAAAATCTTGTAAAAAGCGGCAAAACCGTGCTTTATGTCGGCCATGACGAGGACGAATACAAGTCGTTTGCCGATACTTTTGTTACGGTAAAAGGTACGGCGGTTGAGGTTAAGGTACAAAAATGAGGGTGATTTCGTTTTTTAGGGGCATTTATATAATGCTGAAAAAGGATTTCCGCTTGTACCTTGGCCGCACGGTAAAAACGTTTTTGCTTTTGTGCTTGCTTGTGGCATGTGCCGCCGCTGCACTTGCCGCCGCAGTAGCAGGAGGCAGCAGTGAAGAGCGTCGTTTGCACATGGCGATTTTCGACAAGGAGCCGTCATCGCTTGCAAGACAGGCGGTTGATATTGTAGCAAACACCGAGGGCGTGCAGTCGATGTTCACAGTTGAGATATGCGACAACGAAGAAGAGGTACGCAGTGGAATGAAAAACGGCATTTACGATGCCGCAATTATATTTGAGGAAAGCTATTTTTCAAAGATTTTAGAGGGCGACGATGCAGGTGTGTGCATTCTCCTCTCCGATAAATTAAGTGCCGCAGGCGATATGGTAAGGCACTTTGCTCTTACGGGCGAAAAGCTTATAAAAATAGCCGAGGCAGGCATTGAGGCTGCATATCTCAAACTGCTTGAAAGCCACTCGCCGTCAAAAACACGCAGTATAATAAACGATATCCAGATCGACTACGCCTTTGAAATTTTCGCAATGCCTACAGAAGCGTTTGAAGACGTGCCACTTTCCTATTCGGAGAGCGGTGTTGACTCGCTTTCGCATTATATCCTTTGCTTTTTTGCATTTTTGCTTACCGTTTGCGAGGTGCTTTTCTTTCCGTTTACGGCAGAGGATTGCAGAGTGTCAATGCTTCGCAGGATAAAAAGCTATCGCATAAGCAATCTGCAGATCGTGTTGCAAAAGGCGGTTATACCGTTTGTTATCCGCACTGTTTTGCTTACGGCACTTGTGTGCATAGCCACGGCTTTGCGTGAAATTGATATAACCGTGCAATCCGTTTTATACGCCGTAATTTGTGTACTACTGATAAGCGTTTTGTTTGCGGCGGTTTCGGTACTGCTTTCGCAAAACACGCTTGGCATTTCGGTTATATTTGCATTGAATTCGGCATCGCTTGTACTTTGCGGCGGACTGATTCCGTTTTCGATGCTTCCCTATGAAATGATAAAAATAGGTGAGTTTACTCCCGTGGGGTTATGCATAAACATGCTTACACCCATGCTTTACGGCAACATGTCGCCCGTTATGGTGGCAGTATTTGTCGCAGTAACGCTTGCACTCCTTGTGCTTGCGTGTCTGCAGCTTGACCGTATCTGTAAGAGAGGGGGCTTTTTGCAATGAGTTTTTTGCTTTTCCTTAAGCAGACAGTGAAAAAGCCTTCCGTAATTGTTATGCTTTTTGCGGTCCTGACTTGCGTTTTACTGTGCGGAATGTTAAAAAATGATGACGGATTTCCGAACTGCGGTGTTGTGAGCGGCGAAGACGAAAATGCAAAGCTTGTCGCAAACCAACTTGAAAGCGACGGACTCATCCGTTACGAAAATGCAGATGCACTAAAAAAGGGACTCCGCCGTGGCGAGGTTGCATCGGGAATTGTGTTTCCGGATGACTTTACAAAACGGCTTGAGGATGCCAACACCGAGGAGCTTTTAACCTTTTACGAGGCACCTGCATCGGTTTTTCCTTCGCTCTTTAAGTTCCGTACCGCCGCATATATAATGGACGTGTATGCCCCGTATATCATTAGCAAGCTTATGAAATACGAGGGAGCAAATATACCTCACGAGGAGATGCGTGATGCTATAGCCGACTATATCGCAAGCGACAATCCCTTTGAGTTTACTTTTGAAAATGCAGAGGGGGCAAAGCTTGATGTAAACCACTATTCGTATAACCTTTCAGCAGGCGTGGTTGCTTTGTTTTTGTTTTTTGCGTTCGGGCTTTTTGCACTCCCGTATACCGAAAAGCAGTTTTTGGGTATAGCACGTCGCATTGGGCTGAAAAAGGCGTGTCTGTCTTTCATGCTCCCGTCGGCTTTATGCATTATACTGCTGTTTTCATCGGTTTCGGTTGCCAGTGTATGGCTTTCGGATATTCTGTTTATGAGCGGCACAAGAAAGCTTGCTTTCGCCGCAGTGATTTACACGTTTTATCTGTCAGCACTCACAATAGCGGTTACGGCAATTTTCGGCAGTACCGAAAAGGTACGTGTACCGATAATCGCAATCTGCCTTTTGTCGCTGGCACTCTGCCCGATTTTTATTGACGTTCCCGCACTCTTTGGAATACCCGAGTGGTGTCTGTACGTTCTCCCCACAATGTTTTTCTATGCAGCATTAGAGTCGCCGCTTGTATGCGGCATAATTGCCGCCACGGCATTCGTATGTGCAACGGTATTCTATTTCATATTTTATAAAAAGAAAATGCACTTTGCATGATAAAGCAAATCACCCCGACAGAGCTTTCTGTCGGGGTGATTTTCATTTTTTATCTTGAAATTTCGTATGCAAGGTCGTAAAGTGCCTTGAACTTGTCAAACTTGTGCTTGCAGAATTCACGCATCCACTCAACCTTTTCTTTGGAGAACTTTTCAAGGTCGCCGTCCTTAAGCTTATCCTTGTACATACGGTCAAGAATAAGTGCTTCACCGATGTCCATAGCGGTGATTTCACCCTTACGCTCGCAGATAACAAGATTGCTTTCGCCGTTAAGAAGCTTTTCAACAGCATATGCACCAACCTTGGAGCCGAGCAAACGGTCACGGAGTGTGGGGCTACCGCCTCTTACAACGTGAGCAAGACGTGCAAAACGTGTTTCAATGCCCGTCTTTTCTTCGATTTCCTTGGTAAGCTGCTCGCCGAATTTTTCACCCGCACCCTCGGCAACCATAATGATAAAGTTACGCTTGCCGCTTTCACGGGATTTTTTAAGGTCTGCAATAACAGTATCTTTATCAAAAGCAATTTCCTTGATAGCAACTGCACTTGCGCCAACCGAAATAGCGGTCTGGAGAGCAATGTCACCTGCATCACGTCCCATAACCTCAACAACGTTACATCTTGCGTGGGATTCGCAGGTGTCACGAAGACGGTCTACCATTTCAATAGTGGTGTTAACCGCAGTATCAAAGCCGATGGAATAGTCGGTGGAGGTGATGTCGTTGTCAATGGTGCCGGGGAGTGCAACGCAGGGAATACCATGAACGGTAAGGTCTGTTGCACCGCGGAAAGTACCGTCACCGCCGATTGCAACGATACCGTCAATACCAAAGCGGCGGCAGTTTGCGATAGCCGCATTCATGCCCTCTGCGGTTTTGAATTCGGGGCAACGGTCGGAATAAAGCATGGTTCCGCCGTGGTTCATGATGTTGGAAACGGAACGCATATCAAGGGGCTTGATATCGCCCTCAATAAGTCCTCGGTAGCCACGGTAAATACCCATAACCTCAACGCCTCGTGCGATAGCAGTACGTACAACGCTTCGGATAGCCGCATTCATACCGGGAGCGTCGCCGCCCGATGTGAGAATACCGATTCTGGTAAATTTTGTATTAGTCATTATATTCTTCCTTTCTCAAAAGGTAAATTTATAACATATTAAGCTCGTCAAGTACCGCTTTCAGCATTTCTGCGACACTTGCGTTTCTTATTGCGGTGCGGTCGCCTTTATCTCCGAGCAAAAGCTTTTTAGCATAAGCACCTCTTTTGGAGGCAACGCCGATATAAACAAGACCGACAGGCTTTTCTTTAGTACCACCGCCGGGTCCCGCAATTCCCGTTACGCTTATTGCAACGTCTGTGCCGATTTGTTCTCTTGCGCCGAGTGCCATCTGAGAAGCACATTCCTCGCTGACAGCACCGACAGTATCTAAAATATTCTGCTCAACAAAAAGCAATTTATTCTTTACGGAGTTGTCATATGAAACCACACTTCCGAAAAACACACGGGATGCACCGGGGACAGACACGACCGTAGCTGCTGCGAGACCGCCCGTACAGGATTCGGCAAATGCAAGGGTATAGCCCCTTTCTTTGAAGGCTGCGACAACTTCTGCGGCAAAAACTTCGTTATTCATCAGTTAAAAAGAGGGAACTTTTCGCAAAGCTTTGCAACCTCGGCACGGATATAGTCCGCCTGTGCCTCGTAGTCCTTTACGCAAAGACCGATAAGGTGACCGATGGTTTTAAACTCTTCCACACCAAAGCCACGGCTTGTAGCGGCAGGTGTGCCAAGACGGATACCGCTTGTAACAAACGGCTTTTCGGGGTCATTGGGGATAGCGTTTTTATTAGCAGTCATATGAACGCTGTCCATGCGTGCTTCAAGTTCCTTGCCCGTGATACCAGTGCCACGCAGGTCAAGGAGGATAAGGTGGTTATCAGTACCGCCCGAAACCATGTTGAGTCCCTCTGCACGGAGCGACTCTTCAAGAGCCTTTGCGTTTTCTACGATACGCTTCTGGTAAGCCTTGAACTCGTCGGTAAGTGCCTCGCCAAAGCAAATTGCCTTTGCAGCGATGATGTGCATAAGAGGACCGCCCTGTGTGCCGGGGAAAATTGCCTTGTCTATTGCCTTACCAAGCTCCTCACGGCACATGATCATACCGCCGCGGGGACCGCGGAGAGTCTTGTGAGTGGTGGTGGTAACGATATCGGCATAGGGTACGGGAGAGGGATGAAGCCCTGCGGCTACAAGACCTGCGATATGTGCCATGTCTACCATAAACAGAGCACCCACATCATGTGCAACCTTTGCCATTCTTTCAAAATCAATAATTCTCGGATAAGCCGATGCACCTGCAACGATAAGCTTCGGCTTACATTCCTTTGCAAGTCTTTCAAATTCCTCGTAGTCGATTCTGCCGGTTTCGGCGTCAACGCCATAAGGAACAAAATTGTAGCTCTTGCCCGAATAGTTAACCGGGCTGCCGTGTGTAAGGTGACCGCCGTGTGCAAGATTCATGCCCATAACGGTGTCGCCATGCTCAAGCAGCGCAAAATAAACTGCTGTATTAGCCTGTGCACCGCTGTGAGGCTGAACGTTTACATGCTCTGCGCCAAACAGCTTTTTAGCACGCTCAATAGCGAGGTTCTCGGCAACGTCAACACATGCACAACCGCCGTAATAACGGTGAGCGGGATAGCCTTCTGCATACTTATTTGTAAGGATAGAGCCTGCGGCAAGCAGAACTGCTTCGGAAACAACGTTCTCGGAAGCGATAAGCTCAATACCGTTTCTCTGCCTGTTATACTCATTAAGTATAGCCTCGCCAACTTCCTTATCGGCACTTATTAACTTCTCAATATTTTCGTAAATCACTACAGATACCTCACACAATAAATATTATCCTTGATATTATATATTAAACTTTTATTTTTTGCAATGCAAGATAAAAAAAACTGTAATTTTTTAAACTATTATTGTATTTATTGCAATGCCACATGTTAAAAAGAAGTAAAAAGTAAATTATATTATGTGAATTTTGTTGACACTGTAAGAAAAAATGTGATATACTATGCTCGTATGATTGTAGTTTTTTATCGTTTGTATGGAGGTGACTTTTTTGAGCAGAATACTTGTCACTTCTTGCAAAGGCGGCGTTGGTAAGTCCACGGTGTCAATCGGTGTTGCAACCGCACTTTCCCTTATGGGTAAGCGTGTTTTGCTGATAGATTTTGACCTTGGCAACCGCTCGCTTGACCTCATGCTCGGCATGCAGGACGATATTATTTATGATATTGCAGACCTCGCAAGCGGCAGAGCGGAGCCGTTTGACGTTGTAAAGGTACATCATTCATATCCCAATCTTGCTTTTATTGGTGCCCCATTTCGCTATGAGGGAGATTTAACCGAAGAGGGTTTTGCAAAGGCTCTCGACAAGCTTGAAGAGGATTTTGAATTTGATTTTATTATTGTTGACACTTCCGGCGGTGCTCACGAATCGGTCTCGCTTTCGGCACCTGCGTGTGAAAGTGCAATTATAGTTTCTTCACAATCGCCCATTGCAATACGTGCGGCTGAAAAATCGGGTATGATTCTGGATGAGCACGGAGTGGAGGAGCAATATCTTATAATCAACGGTTTTGATATGAGTGCAGGTAAGCGTGCAGGCGTGCTTGAAATGATAGACCGCACACGTACACCGCTTATCGGCATAGTACCTATGGACGTGCGTCTGTCACTTCTCAATGAGGACGGCCAGAGCATTTTTGACAGCGGCAAGAGCAACAGCCGTACTGCTTTTGAAAACATTGCAAAGCGGCTTTGCGGCGAAAACGTGCCGTTGCTTCGCTCGTTTGTAGGAATTAAAAGAGATAAAATTTTGTTCAGATAATTAAAAAAGAAGGGGTAGGTAGACAATGGATATAGCAATCATTGCAAGCGACACTAAAAAAGAACTCATGACACAGTTTTGCATCGCATACTGTGGTATACTCTCAAAGCATAACCTTTGTGCTACGCAGACTACCGGTAATTATATTTTTGAGGCAACAGGACTTGAGATAGAGAAATTTCTCCCCGGTGAAACAGGCGGAGAGCAGCAGATTGCATCACGTGTTGCGTATGATGAGATAGATATTCTTCTTTACTTCCGTGATACCGTGCCAAAAGCTGATTATGACGAATCGGAGCATCAGCTTCTCCGTCTTTGCGACGTGCATAACGTGCCAGTTGCAACCAACATTGCAACTGCCGAGGTGCTTATTTGCGCACTTGACCGTGGCGACCTCAACTGGAGAGAATTTGTAAATCCCCGCTCGGAGTACAACCGCCGCAAAAAAGCACAGATTTAACTTGACAAACCGCAATTTACGGATTATAATTCAACATACAGGGAAAGACATGTCCGTTTTTGTAATTACCCTTGCAGAGAGAGAACTCATAGGCTGAAAGGTTCTTGGGGAAAGGAAAACGGGTACCACTTTGCTTTCGGTGCAAGTCCGATACAATTTATATTCAATGAGTGAAAAACGCGGGTGGAACCGTGCATTTGTGCACCCCGACGGCATAAGCCGTCGGGGTGTTTTTTAATCACTTCAGAATTTTGTTTTTGGGGAGGTTTTATGTCAGAAGTTGCACTTGTAAAATGCGAAGATTATAAGGATGCACCACTTGCAGTAGCAAAGGCGCTTGACCTTATCGGCGGCGTTGAAATGATACTCGGCAAGGATGAAAAACTTTTGCTGAAACCTAATTTCCTTGCAAAATGTCCGCCCGAAAAGGCATGCACCACTCACCCAGAGGTTTTTAAAGGTGTTGCAAAGTATCTGCTTGAAAAAGGATACAAAAACCTTTCCTACGGCGACTCACCCGGGCATGGCGACACTGCCGCAATAGCAAAAGAGTGCGGTGTAGCGGCGGTTGCTGAGGAGCTTTCAATTCCGCTTGCGGATTTTACTGCAGGTAAAACCACCGGCTTTCCTGACGGTAAAGTGGCAAAGGAGTTTGTTATTGCAAACGGTGTGCTTGAGTGTGACGGTATAGTCAACGTCTGCAAAATGAAGTCGCATATGCTTGAGCGTATAACCGGTGCACAAAAGAATATTTTCGGCTGCGTTTTCGGACTTAACAAGGGCGCTTCGCATGTAAAATATCCAAATGCAACGCTCTTTGCCGAGATGCTTGCCGACCTCAATTTAATGCTTAAGCCAAGACTTCACATAATGGATGGCGTTGTGGCGATGGAGGGCAACGGCCCACAGTCGGGAACACCTAAAAAGATGAACGTTATACTGGCTTCAACCGACTCTGTTGCACTTGATAGCGTGTTTGCTTCACTTGTGTATCTCGACCCGTCGCTTGTGCCTACGAACGTTGTCGGCGGCAAGTGGGGAGTTGGCGAAAGCGATATTAATAATATTAAAGTAATCACCGAAAATGGCATTTTGACCGTAAGCGAAGCAAAGCAGCTTTACGGTGCCCCCGATTTTGACGTTTACCGAGGTAAAGAGGACAAGGGCGAGATATCATATCTCAAACCGTTTAAAAAGCTTATAAAACGCAAGCCCAAAATCAAAAAGAACCTGTGCGTGGCATGCGGAATATGTGTAAAAAGCTGTCCCGTTGAGGGGGGAGCGTTGCATTTCAAGAAAAAGGGCAAGCCACCTGTTTATGATTATGATAAATGTATAGAGTGCTATTGCTGTCAGGAAATGTGTCCTAAAAAAGCAATCTATGCCCATCAGAATCCCATTGTAAAAATGATATCAAAAATAAAATTTTAATATAATCTTTCAGGAGGAACAAACATGATCAATGTTAAATTCTCATGCGGCGCAGCAGTTTCCGTAGAAAACGGCACAACTGTTTACGATGCAGCCGCAGCCGCAGGCGTCATCAACCGTGAGGTGCTTTGTGCAACGGTTAACGGCGAGGTATGCGGCCTTACAACTCCCGTTATGGGGGATGCCGAAATCGCACTTCATACCTTTGAAGACGAAGAAGGCAAAAAGGTGTTCTGGCACACCGCTTCACACGTGCTTGCGCAGGCGGTAAAGAGTCTTTACCCCGAAACCAAGCTCACAATCGGCCCCTCGGTTGCAAACGGTTTTTACTATGACTTTGACTCCGAGCTTCCTTTTGACGGTGAGATGCTTACCGCAATCGAAGCCGAGATGAAGAAGATCGTTAAGGAAAACCTTAAGCTTGAACGCTTCACACTTCCCAGAGATGAAGCAAAGAAGCTTATGGAGGAAAAGGACGAGCCGTACAAGGTGCTCCTTATTGACCGTGTTCCCGACGGTGAGGAGATTTCTTTCTACAAGCAGGGCGACTTTGTTGACCTTTGCGCAGGTCCTCACCTTTTTGCAACAGGTGCTATCAAGGCATTCAAGCTTCTCCAGTGCACAGGCGCATACTGGGAGGGCAACAGCGATAACAAGATGCTCAAGCGTGTATACGGTACCGCTTTCCCGAAAAAGGAAATGCTTAATGCTCACCTTGAAGCGCTTGAAGAGGCAAAGAAGCGTGACCACAACAAGATCGGCAGAGAGCTTGAATACTTCACCACTGTTGACTACGTTGGTCAGGGACTTCCCATTCTTCTTCCCAAGGGCGCACGCACCATTCAGCTTCTCCAGCGTTTTGTTGAGGATGAGGAGCAGCGCCGCGGATGTCTTTTGACAAAGACTCCTCTTATGGCAAAGCGTGACCTTTACCGCATTTCGGGACACTGGGACCACTATCTTGACGGTATGTTTATTCTCGGTGACCCCCACGATGAGGAAAAGGAATGTTTTGCACTCCGCCCCATGACCTGCCCGTTCCAGTATCAGGTATACCTTAACAGAAAGCGTTCTTACCGTGACCTGCCCATGCGTCTTACCGAAACCTCCACTCTTTTCCGTAACGAGGATTCAGGCGAGATGCACGGTCTTATCCGTGTCCGTCAGTACACTATTTCCGAGGGACACTATATTCTTCGCCCCGAGCAGCTTGAAGAGGAATTCCGTGGCTGTCTTGACCTTGCAATGTTCATGCTTGAAGCAGTAGGTCTTAAAGAGGACTGCTCGTTCCGCTTCTCTCAGTGGGATCCCAAGCGTACCGACAAGTATGAGGGCACCGCAGAGCAGTGGGAAGAGGCACAGAGCGTAATGAAGAACATTCTCGACAACATCGGTCTTGACTACAAGATAGGTATTGACGAGGCTGCATTCTACGGTCCTAAGCTCGATATCCAGATCAAGAACGTTCACGGTAAGGAAGATACACTTATCACCATTCAGATTGATATGCTTCTCGCCGAAAAGTTTGGCATGGAATACACCGATAGCGACGGACAGCAGAAGATTCCTTATATCATTCACCGTACCTCGCTCGGTTGCTATGAGCGTACGCTTGCGCTTATTCTTGAGAAGTATGCAGGCGCACTTCCGCTCTGGATGGCACCCACACAGATTCGTATTTTGCCCATTACCGATAATCACGTTGAGTATTCCGAGGCACTCAAGGCAAAGCTTGAAGCACTCGGCATGCGTGTAGAAATGGATGCAAGAAACGAAACTATCGGCTATAAGATAAGAGATGCAAGAATGCAGAGAATCCCGTATATGCTTATCATCGGCGATAACGAGGTTGCAAACAATACCGTTTCCGTTCGTAACCGCAAGCAGGAAACAGTAGATATGTCCGTTGCGGACTTTATAAATAAGGCCGCAGACGAAATCGCAAGAAGAGATTTGACTGTATAAAAAAAGAAAAATCCGCCTTAGGGCGGATTTTTCAGCCTGATGACAAAGTCATCAGGCTGACCAGAGGCTGAGAAACGCAGACAGATTTTTGGATTTTTGTTTCGTCGGCGTACATGTGTACGGTAGAGACAAAAATCCGAAAAAGCAAGTAATGGCAAGGGCTTTTTTTAAGCCCTTGCCGCATTTTGTTCTTAATACAAAGTGAAAAATTATTTCTTTTTATTCGCTTTGCGTTTATTCTTACTTGCGGTCTGACGTGTTTGTCAGCACTCTGAAAATCCGCCTTGGGGCGGATTTTTTGTTACGGGGAATTTTCAAATTTACACTTTTGCAAGCTCGCTTGCATACTGTTCTATTAACTTTCGCTCGGAGAACGGCAATTTGCTTCCACGTACAAGCTGATACTGCTCATGTCCCTTGCCTGCAAAAAGTACAATATCGTTCTTTTTCACGTTGGCAAGCACATATTTTATCGCATCGCTGCGGTCTGCAAACATCTCACACGGCACTTCCCTTTCAAATGCACCGTGCATCTCGTTGCAAATATCCATCGGATTCTCAAAATCGGGATTGTCCGCCGTAAGCACCACTATATCGGCAATGCGGCTTGCAACAGTCCCAAGCTCGCTGCGTCGTCCCTTTGTTCTGCCTCCAACACTTCCTACAACGCACCAAAGACGGTTTGGCGAGTAGCTTTTAAGCGTTTCGAGTGCATTTGTAAGGCTGAAGCCGTTGTGTGCATAGTCGATAACAAAAACCGTGTCAAGCTTTGTCTGAACTATCTCAAATCTGCCGGATATATACGCTGTGCCAAGTGCAGCCGCACTCTCTGCAAGCGAAACGCCAAAGCGATGTGCAAGTGCTACGGCACAAAGTGCATTTGCAACGCTGAACTGCCCTGGCATGGGAAGCTGTACGTTCAGTTTTTCGGTGAACATATGTGCGGTAAACGAAACACCAAGCACACCGTTTTCCATAAACGGTTCAACGTCGGATGCATGAAAATCGCCCTTATCAAGCCCAAATGAGCAAAGGAGCGAGCCACAACCGTTCAGCATATAGTCGCTTTCGGTATCCTCGGCATTATAAACCGCAAACTGCGATGGGTACTCGGTGAAAAGCCGCTTTTTGGAATCACGGTAATGCTCAAACGTCGGATGCTCTACTCCGCCGATATGGTCGGGAGCAAGATTTGTAAAAGCGGTGGAAAAAAACGGTATGCCGTAAACACGGTCAAGGTAAAGAGCCTGTGATGAAACCTCCAGCACGCACGCCTTGACACCTGCGTCAACCATCTCCTTGAAATAATAGTGCAAATCAAGGCTTTCGGGCGTTGTGTTATTCGTTTCATAGTGGTTGCCGGCAAAGTCAATACCGTTTGAACCGATATAGCCTGCGGAAATGCCGTTTTTATTCAGTATCGCCGAAAGCATAAGAGCGGTTGTGGTCTTTCCCTTGGTTCCCGTAATGCCTACAACCTTAAGCTTTTGTGCAGGAAAATCATAGTACGCCGCCGATAGCTTTGCAAGCGTTATGCGTGTGTTCTCCTGCATAATAACAATCGCATCGTCAGGCAGGTCAACCTCTTTTTCTACCGCAAAAACACGGCAACCGAGATCATATGCACGTTTTGCATAGGCATGACCGTCACTTGAAAAGCCTGTAATGCAAACGAAAAGCGAGCCTTCAGCAGCCTCACGTGAATCGCAGATTACACGGGAGATCTCACACTCTTTGCCACTGTATTCAATTTTTGCTTTTTTAAGCAAAGCGGTTAATTGCATTCTAAACCTCTTTATTCTGATTCGGACAGTATGTTTTATACTTCTGATAAAATCTTCTGCCATGCTCCAGCAGATATACTATACGCATAGGGTTGCGAAGCACGTCAAATTTATACCACATCGAGGAAGACTCTCTCTTTGCTTTAACCAATCTTTTAGCCTCGGCAACCGCCTTTTTATCCGCATGGCGGTAAATAACGCCTTTAGGCACGTAGTGCCAGAAATGCGGCTCCTTTGCCTCGGCATACGGAATATCCTTGCAAAGCACGTAATCCTCAACTATGTATTTTGCAATATTGAAACCTGACGAGGTAACATAATAGTTACTTCTGCCCTGACGGAGATTGATTTCAAAAGCATTGAGCGAGCCGTCACGGTCATCGTATTTAATATCAAAATTCGCAAATCCACGATAACCGATGTCCTCAAGCAACGCACGGAAAGGTGCGGTGAGGGTGGGGTTGTATTCGGTTATAATCGCAGCGTGGTTGCCGAGTCCTTTAGGTGTATGCTCCTCAAGCAGCACGTGACCAAGACACATCATTTTAACCTTGGAATCCTTGCCGACATAGGCAGTAAGCACACGCATATTTGCGTCGTTGCCCATGATGCGGTCCTGCAGAATTATACGCTGTGTGTAGCCCGAAGCGTAAATTTCCTCGGTCACTGCAGCCGCATCTTCGGGGGTTTCGCAGGTATAAACCTTTTTCATACCGTCAAACGGGTGATGCCAATAGTCGATACTCGATGACGGCTTTAAAATAATAGGATACTCAAAGCCGAGTTTTTCGACGGTGAGTTCTTCCTTGGAAGTCGGAGCCGAAAGCACCTTGGTTTTAGGATACTTTATGCCATACTTGTCGCACATTTCATAAAATGCCGCCTTGTCAACAAGCTTTTCCATAAGGTCGGCACCGATATACGGAATAATGTATCTGTCCTCAAGCTCCTCACGGTGGCGGATAAGCATTGCGGCATACTCATCGGTACAGCCGATAGCGATAAGCGTTTCGCCCTCATGCTGCTTTGCAAAATCATCCATCGCAAGCATGAAAACTTCATCGGTATTGATATTTTCAACAGCATGAAACTCAACAATGCTTGTATGCTGAGTAATACCTATTGCATAGCGTCCCATGGCATGCGAAACTATGCCGTATTCCTCATGAAATGCTCTTGCCACGTTATAACAGTTCTGGTCCGCACCTATAAGTACGGGAATTATATTGAGTTTTTCCATTTTTACACCTTAATTATATATCGGAACGATAAAATCAATAAAGAATCGCTTGTACCATACAAGGAACGTGAACACCGTCCAGATTTTACGTGCATTGTTCTCCTTGCCGCTTGCATGGTTTTCAAGCATTTTTACGATTGCATCAACGTCAAAGAACTCGGATGCAAACTCACTTTCAAAATAGCGGCGGACGATCTGCACGTATTTTTCCTCACGAAGCCAGAGTCTTATCGGCACGGGGAAGCCCTTTTTCGGACGGTTTGCCCACTCATCGGGCAGAGTGCGGTTAGCCGCATGGCGAAGCACGTACTTCGTGTTTTCCTTGGTAATCTTATACTTTGACGGAATATCCTCCGCCATTTTCATAACCTTTTTATCGAGGAACGGCACACGCAATTCAAGCGAATGTGCCATGCTCATCTTGTCGGCTTTAAGCAGAATATCGCCGGGGAGCCAACACATGATATCAAGGTATTGCTTTTTGGTAAGCTCGTCACGATTCTTGACACGGTCATAAATTCTGCCCGTAATATCCTTTACGCTCTCACCGTTTTTGTAGTCGTCGTTTAAAATCTTCTTTGCATCCTTGGGCTGGAAAATCTCGGCTTGTCCGATGAAATAATCTTCAGGTCTGCCGCTTGATTTTATTATAAAATCGTGTCCCTTGAAATAAGGCAGGCACTTTGCTACCTTTGCAGCAGCAACACGGATAAACTGCGGAAGCTTCTTATACTTACGCATCATTGGCGTTTCGTCATACCACTCGTAGCCCGCAAAAATCTCGTCAGCACCCTCTCCCGAAAGCACTACGGTCACGTCACGTGAAGCAAGCTCCGCAAGGAAATAAAGCGGTACGCTTGAGGGGTTTGACTGCGGCTCATCCATGTGATACTGAATGGTCGGGAATGCCTCAAAGCACTCGTCAGCCGTAATGATGCGGCGTATGTTTTGGATGCCTAAAATTTTTGAAAGCTCCGCCGCCTCGTTAGTTTCGTTAAACTTTTCGTTTTCGCCCTCAAAGCCTACCGAGAAGGTCTTGTCAGGCATAAGGCATGCGGTGATATAGCTTGAGTCAACACCGCCCGAAAGGAATGAGCCGACAGGCACGTCGCTTATCTTATGTGCTTTCACCGACTCGTTCACGCATTTATCAAGCAGATCCGAATACTCCTCGAAAGTACCCTCTTTGCCGTCAAAGTTCACGTCCCAATAACGCTCGGCAGTCATCTCGCCGTCTTTATACTCAAAGAAGTGTGCAGGCTTTAACTTATACACACCCTCGAAAAATGTTTCCTCGGTTGCACTGTACTGAAAAGTAAGATAAGGCAAAAGTGCATCCTTGTTTACCTTGCGTTCAAAATGAGGATGTGCAAGCATGCTCTTTATCTCGGAGGCAAAAATAAACTCGTTTTCGCCGAGAACGGAATAGTAAAACGGCTTAATGCCGAACATGTCACGTGCACCAAAGAGTTTTTTCTCGTTTTTGTCCCAGATTACAAACGCAAACATGCCGCGAAGCTTTTTAACAAGCTCCTTTCCGCCATACTGCTCGTAGCCGTGAACAAGCACCTCGCTGTCCGCATGCGAAACAAAGGTATGTCCGGCCGCAACAAGCTCCTCACGAAGCTCCATAAAATTATAAATCTCGCCGTTGAAAACAAGCACGATGCTTTTGTCCTCGTTGTACATCGGCTGTGAGCCGTCGGCAAGGTCGATTATGGACAAGCGGCGGAAGCCGAGTGCAATGTCGCTATCGGTATAGCTGCCTGCACTGTTCGGTCCACGATGGATCATCAGATCCATCATGTTGTTAACTATTTCCTGTTTATAAGCAATGTCGCCGCAAAATCCGACAATTCCACACATAACAAGTTCCCTCACTCAAAATTAGTCATATAAAATTAGTATACCATATTATATATTTTAAATCAACAAGTGCCGCTCAATTAAGAAATAAAAAATATTTTATTTTTTTTGCAAAAAGGTATTGACATTTCCTTCCCCCATGCGTATAATATAGGAGTGCTTAAGGGCATTGACGCGAGAGTGGCGGAACTGGCAGACGCGCACGTTTGAGGGGCGTGTGGTTCACACCGTACGGGTTCAAGTCCCGTTTCTCGCACCAGGGCAAGCCAATCGGCTTGCCTTTTATTTTACAAAAAACGAGGGCATGATAATGAAAAAGGTTTTTCCTTTGAGTTTTTTCGGAAAAAATCTTAAGTCTGTTATTGTAAGCACTCTTATTTATACTTTCATAATTATTCTGCTAAAAGTTTTGCTTAGTTGCTTTACAATCGGCGGAGCTTTTGGTATAATAGTTAATGTGATTTTCCAGTTTATCAGGCTTTACTGTGTTTCGGGTATTGTTATCGCAGTGCTTAACGCATGCAGTCTGCTTGATAAAAAATGGTTTGAATAGTTTTTATGCAGGTGTGGCGGATTAGGTACGTCAGTACCTTGCAGACTGCGCTGGATTCAGGTTCAGTTGGTAACTTCCCTAAATTACAATTTAATATGCAGGTGTGGCGGAATTGGCAGACGCGCTAGATTCAGGTTCTAGTGAGGGCAACTTCATATGGGTTCAAGTCCCTTCACC
>JAZQEH010000118.1:0-65678 GCA_045538895.1 Eubacteriales bacterium | reverse complement strand
ATCCAAAAATCTGCCTGCGTTTCTCACCCTCTGGTCAGCCTGGTGACTTTGTCATCAGGCTGAAAGCCACTTTTGAAGTGGCTTTTTGTATTAATAGAACGTTGCTACAGGTTCGTCAGGTGCAGAAGTTTTCTCCAATTCACTTACATAAATTACAGGACCTTTTCTGCCGTAAAGATTGTTAAAGCGAATCTCAATTCTGCCGGTAACTTTTATCCAATCTCCGTTTTTGAGTTGATCACGCTTATCTGTCTTGCATGCAAATCCTGCAAAAATCAAGTCATCTGCACAACAGCTCATAAGGCGTCTGCCTCCAACGAATGTGTCATCGGGGAAGTCCTTGCCGAGTGCGACAAGAGCTTTGAAAGAAACGATTTTACCGTCATATTTTTCCATTTCTTCGGAAGTATCACGGTACCAGAGTGCATAATCTCTGTCAGCAATTTCAATTACGGGTGCGTTTATGTCAAAGGGAAGCGGGTCAACAATGTCATCATACTCTGCAAGTCCGTCTTCATACTCATAGGCAATATCAACACGACGGCTAATGGCACGTACGATTTTATGGAGAGCCATTTTGTCAAAATCTTTCTTGCAGCGGTTGAAGATAATGAGCTCGGCACTGCTGATTTTATCATATACAAGACTGCGCATGTTGTTATTGTAGTTAACAAATGTATTAGCATCGGCAAACATAAGCTCCTGATAGATAACCCAGTCGCTTGGAATTCTTTCGTAAAAATCATTCAGAAGCCACATGCCGTTGTATTCAACGATAACTTTTTTAGCATTTGCTTTGGCGGCTAAACGCATTAGGTTTGCTTCGTTGAATTCAGATTCATCTTCAAGAGTTTCGACGGTAACACAACTCATGTATTCCGCTTTTTTGTTATACTCCTCTTCACCTTCTTCGCAGAGGAGAAGCAACGTAGGTTCACCGTCATTAAAACGCTTATCTTCTAAAGTTTCACGTATAAATTTTGTCTTTCCTGATTCTAAAAAACCGGTAAACAAATATACTCTGATTTCTTGTTCTGTTCTCATTATATTCTGAATAATTCCTTTATCTTGTCTTCATTGATATTTGAGCCAATTACGCAGATTTTGCCGATGGTATCGGCTCCGCCCATGCGAACATCGGCTTCTCCGGGAACGTAGTCAAAGTGGACCCAACCGTCGGTGGCTGCAACAATACCTTTAGAGCGAAGTACAATACCGTAGGTGTGTTCATCTTCAAGAGATTTAAGTATATTCTCGATTTCATCAACAGTATACTTTTTAATAGTTTCAAAGCCTACAGAAGTGAACACTTCATCAGCATCGTGATGGTGATGATGACCGTGTTCATGGCAGTGACACTCTTCGCCGTGCTCGTGATGATGTTCATGATCGTGGCAGTGACACTCTTCATCATGGTGATGATGCTCGTGGTCATGACAGTGACATTCTTCACCGTGCTCGTGGTGGTGATGGTGTTTTGCCTTGTGATGTTCTTCTTCAAGTTCTTTTGAAAGGAGTTTTGCATTTTCCATGGCGTGGAGGATTTGTTTACCGTCGAGAGCATCCCAAGGAGTGGTAATAATATTTGCTTCACTATTAAGAGTACGGATAAGCTCAATAGTTTCAGCCAGTTTTTCTTCACTTGCATCCTGCGAACGGCTTACAATTATTGCTCGTGCATTTTCAACCTGATTACAGAAGAATTCACCGAAGTTTTTGAGGTACATTTTGCACTTCTTTGCATCGACAATGGTAGAAAAACTGTTAAGAATAATGTCGTCACGTTCAAGTTTTTCAACTGCACTTATAATATCGCTGAGTTTACCCACGCCGGACGGCTCAATAATAATACGGTCTGGTGTGAATTTGTCAAGCACCTCTGCAAGCGACTTTTCAAAATCGCCCACAAGACTGCAGCAGATACAACCGGAGTTCATTTCGGTTATCTCAATTCCACTGTCTTTAAGAAAACCACCGTCAATACCGATTTCACCGAATTCATTTTCAATAAGCACAACCTTTTCGCCGATAAGTGCTTCACATAAAAGCTTTTTGATAAGAGTTGTTTTTCCGGCACCGAGAAAACCGGAAATAATATCTATTTTTGTCATGTTTTTGTCTTCTTTCTATTAATTTTAAAACAAAACAAAGCCCGCAGAGAAGCGGGCTTTGAATTTAAGACTGAACGCTGTAGTTAGGAGCTTCTTTGGTGATATTAATATCGTGAGGATGGGATTCGCGAAGACCTGCAGCACTGATCTTGGTGAACTGACCGTTAACCTTAAGATCTTCAACAGTAGCGGTGCCGCAGTAGCCCATACCTGAACGAAGACCTCCCATAAGCTGATAAACGGTGTCGGAAACAGGTCCCTTGTAAGGAACACGTCCTTCAACACCTTCGGGAACGAGTTTCTTAGTACCGGTCTGGAAATATCTGTCTTTAGAACCCTTTTCCATAGCGGCAAGAGAACCCATACCACGGTAAACCTTGAACTGTCTGCCTTGATAAATCTCGCTTTCGCCGGGGCTTTCTTCACAACCGGCAAGAAGCGAACCCACCATGATAACGTCTGCACCGGCAGCAATAGCCTTAACAATGTCACCGCTATACTTGATACCACCGTCACCGATAACAGGAATGTTCATTTCGCAAGCAACGGAAGCCGCATTCATGATAGCGGTAATCTGAGGAACGCCAATACCGGAAACAACACGGGTAGTACAGATTGAACCGGGGCCGATACCAACTTTAACTGCATCTGCACCTGCTTTGATAAGGTCACGTGCAGCTTCAGCAGTAGCAATATTACCTGCAATAATCTGTGCTTCGGGGAAAGCGTCCTTAACCTTTGCAACACATTCAATAATGCCCTTGGAGTGACCGTGTGCAGAGTCAAGCACGAGGAAGTCTGCGTTGGCTTCAAGTAATGCACCGGCACGGTCGAGAACGTCTTTGGTTACACCGATAGCGGCACCGCAAATAAGTCTGCCGCGGCTATCCTTTGCGGAGTTGGGGTATTTAAGAGTCTTAAGAATGTCCTTGATAGTAATAAGACCGCAAAGCTTACCGCTTTCATCAATCAAAGGAAGCTTTTCAATCTTGTGATGACGAAGAATTTCCTGTGCCTGCTCAAGAGTAGTACCCTTGGGAGCGGTAACAAGATTATCACGAGTCATAACTTCGCCGATTCTAACATTATAATCAGTGAGGAAACGCATGTCACGGTTGGTAATGATGCCGACAAGGAAACCGTTTTCATCGCAAATCGGAACACCCGAAATGCGGAACTTGTGCATAAGGTCATCCGCTTCATACACAAAGTTGTTTTCAGCAAGAGTGAACGGATTTGAAATTACACCGTTTTCGTTTCTCTTAACCTTGTCAACCTCCTCAGCCTGCTGCTCGATGGTCATATTCTTATGAATAACACCGGCTCCGCCCTCACGTGCCATCGCAATAGCCATATCCGCTTCGGTAACAGTATCCATTGCAGCACTCATAAGCGGAATGTTGAGTTTGATTTTGTTAGTAAGGCGTGTGCCAAGGCTAACCATATCGGGTGTAACCTCACTCTTGGCGGGAATCAAGAGTACATCGTCAAAAGTAACACCGTCTTGAATAATCTTGTTGTTAAAATCGATTTTAGACATAACAGACTCCTTAAGAAAATTTATTGAAAATATTATACAAAAAAATAGCGAAGATGTCAATTGTAAAAAATGCAAAAATAGCGGTTTTTTTAAGCTTTATTTCAGCATTATGTCATATAAACCGCCATCTGTCAGCAAATATGCTTCTTTTTCGGAAAGTGAGAGGTTATAAACATGTTCGTTGCCGTATATCAGTTCGGCATCGGTTTTTAGTTCAAAGTATTCTTTTGCTTTGGGATAATGCTGACCTAAAAAGATGTACTCGGCTGATTTGATTTCGTTGTCTAGCGGTTCTTTGCATCTTGAAAAAGAAGAGCCGAGATAGAGAAAATCCTTGTTATTGGCAGTTATTCCGAACGAAACTACTTCGTGTGTAGAGTTTTCTGCATACTGAGGTTCAAAAATTTTAGTTTTTGTATCTTCAAATGTTATTTCTTCGCCGTAAGAATACCATCTTATCACAATGTTCTGTTCACTTGCAATTTTGCATATCTGTGCAAATTCCTCTTTTAAAGAAACTGGTAGATAAATCCGGTGAATTCTTGTAGTAGAAGCAAGTTTTTTGAACATGCTTGTGTGCCTGCTTCTGTAATGAGTAAAAACGACTGTTGATATTTCAGGACAATTATGATCGTTTGCAACTCCGCTTGCAAAATAGGAAAATGACGGCGAACTGCATGAAACGTCTATGTACATAGCTTTGTTATTGTCAATAGCCATTATACCGTCGTTTGTTCCACTACGGAAGTATGAAATATGTGTTTCTTCTGAATGTGAAGCTGTAATAAGTGACACGGAAACTATAATTAAAATTATTGAAAGAGAAAAAGGAACTAATAACCATATTTTTCGTTTCAGTGGCAAGATGATCATAATAACCGTAACTACAACGCCTATGAATGAAATGATCTTTATGGCAGTATAATCCAACGAAACAAGTAGGTTGTTGTACTTGGAAAAATATAATGCAATTTTAAGAATCAAACCACCAAGATAATCGATTAAACTCAGTAGTAGTGGAAAGTTTGAAAACAAGACTGCTAACGGAGCAAGATACAGAAAAAGTTCAAACAACGGTACTATGGTGATATTTGCAAGCGGCGTGGCTATTGAATAAACACCAAATGTCATTGTAATTATCGGTAGCGAAGTAAACGAAACGGCGAGCGTAATTATCATTCTTGAAATAAAGAAGAACAGTATCTTTTTGTACCATGAAGTATGTTTGCTGAACATTTCGGTAGAACTAAAAATATCAAGTATTATAAGAATGGTAAATGTAGCCGAAAAAGAGAGCCACAAGCCGATACTTGTTACTGTGTACGGGGTTACTGTTAAAAGCAAGACCATGGCAACAAAAAGGGAAGTGTACGAGTCTTTTGTTCTGCCAAGCAAAAATCCCATATATGCCATTAGTGACATTATACCTGCACGGCAAACTGAAGGCGAAAAACCGGAAAGCCCCATATAGAATATGGCAATCGGTATGAGAACAAAGTAGATTACTTTTTTGTTGACTCCAAAAAGCGAAAGCAGAAGCATGATCATGCCTAAAAGCACAGTGAAATGTGTGCCGCTTATTGAAAGAATATGCGAAATTCCCAACCGTTCAAAAGCGAGGTTGGTTTCGTCTTCGAGCTCACTTCTGTCTCCAATCAGCAGTGCCTTGATTAACGGTCCGACGTTTTTAAAATTGCATTTGTCAACCGTTTCGGAAACAAATTTTCTGGCGTTGTAAAAGAATCCTGAATCGAAAGCATTGCTGTCGGTGTAGATAGTATCGGAAAAAGTGGCATAGGCAATTATTCCTTGAGGCAGATTTGCCGTTGCTAAATCATAGCCATAAGAAAGAACGGGAAAATTCTGAAAAATCATGTTTGCACAAATAATATCTCCCGCTTCCAGTCCGACGGCTTTTTCAGAAGTTATCTTGGCATAAAAGTTTTTCTTCGCACCGTTTATTTTGATGATTCTTGCGGTATAGTCGGCGGTATAAGACGCTCTGTATGTACATTCATGTATTTCAGCAACTACGCTGTTTTCTTCAGACAAATTACGTATTTCTTTGAGTTTTATATCGAATGCGCGGTATGAGTTCATAGTTGCCAAAAGAACAGAAACCGCACATAAGAAAATTAAGAAAGAAATATCTGCCTTTTTATTACGGATCTTTAATACCAAAAACAGAACTCCCAAAGTTACGACTGCCGCGATGCAGATAACGATATTCAATAGTTTTAAGTGTGTGGGTATAATTAAACACACCGCACTGAAACCAACAAAAATAAATAATGAAAGCAGAAGAGGTCTTTTCTCGAATATGTTCATATAAATAAATCCGTTTAACTTCCTTTTTTTAACATTCTACTAAAATTAATTCATAAATACAAGTATTGGAGTTAGAAATGTAAAAAAATGTTGAAAAAGAGAAGAAAATGTGATAAAATGGTGAAAACTGTGTTGAATAGGAGAGAATTATGGATCTTATTATTTCCGGATACGGTGAAGCCGGCAACAAAAATATCGTAAGATGTGACGAATACGGCAATGTTTCATGGTTTGATACAATCGAGTCTCCAAGCTTTGTTGAAGTAATCGGCGATAGAATGTTTGCGGTAACAGAAAACGACAACTATTCTTATATGCATTCATATCTCAAAAATGGCAAAGATTTTGCTTTGGTAGACAGTGTGCGTTTTGAAGGTACAGACTTGTGTCATATCTGCTATTCTCCAAAGAATCATATGGTATTCGGTGCTTGCTGGGGTTCCGGTCATCTTTTGTATGCTACTATTGACGAAAGTGGCAAGTTTATAAGCTCCGGTTCGCTCCTTCAGGTAAACGAAACCGGCGATGAAACTCTTATAACTCGTGTGCATTATGTTAGTGTTAACAAAGCCGAAGACACACTCATGGTTAACAATGTAGGCCTTGATATTATTTACTTTTATGAAATAAAAAATGGCACGATTGTTGAAAAAGACCGCATTTACACCGAAAGAGATCAGCATCCAAGACACTCGGTTTACAATTCGGATGAAAGTATCCTTTATGTAATTACCGAGCTTTCAAATGAAGTTCTTGTTTATAAAATGCCTGAAAAGAAGCTTTTGCAAAGAATTTCTACGCTTCCGGAAGGTTTTGTAGGCAAGAGTCATTGTTCGGCTATTTGTCTTTCTCCCGATGAAAAGACAATTTACGGTGCAAATCGCTATAGCGAATCTCTTGTTTTCTTTGGAGTTGATGAAAACGGCAGACTTTATGAAAAACTTCGTTTGCCCACTGATGGAGAAAAGCCAAGACATATGACTTTATCAAAAGACGGAAAAACATTGATTGTTTGTTATCAGGTTTCCGGAGAAATCTGCATAATGCCGCTCGGTAATGACGGTCTCCCGATTGCCGGAGCTTCACATAAATTTAATTTCCCGAATGCAGCAGGTGTAGCTGAACTCTAAATTACATATATACGGAGAAGAATTATGAACAAAAAACGCAGATGGGGCGACAGAAAAGAGGGAAGACGTGTACGTACTTTGCCTGCAATGTCCTATGTAGTACCCTACATTATGCCAACCAGAAACGATGCGCAGAATATGTTTTCTGATACAGTCAACATTACAGAGGCGGACAAACTTCTGCGAGAACTTCGCAAGCAGGGATATAAGAGCATGAGTATTCTGCATGTTATTCTTGCGGCATATATCCGCACTGTGGCTTCACGTCCCGGTATAAACCGTTTTTGCTCAGGCCAAAAGATTTTTCACCGCAATACAATAGAAGTCAACATGGCTGTTAAAAGAGAAATGTCACTCGAAGCTTCTGATACTATGGTTAAAGTTCGTTTTGAGCCGACAGACACTCTGATAGATGTATATGAAAAGTTCAATAAGGTTGTAAAAGAAGCAGTCGGGGATGATGGCAACTCTGACTTTGAAGATACCGTTTCAACTCTTGTTAAATTGCCCGGATTTATCTTGAGAGCCGCCGTTGGTTTCCTGAATTTCCTGGACTATCACGGTTGGTTACCGAAATCGTTGCTTGATGTCAGTCCTTTTCACGGTTCGTTAATTGTGACAAGTATGGGGTCACTTGGAATTCCTCCGGTTTTTCACCATTTGTATAATTTTGGCAATTTGCCCTTGTTTATTGCATACGGTAAAAAGTATCACGTAAACAAATTGAACGATGACGGTTCTGTTGAAAAACAGACTTTGATTGATTTGAATGCGGTTACTGATGAGAGAATTTGTGATGGATATTACTATGCTTCGGCTTTTAAGATTATCAAAAAATTGATTACTTCTCCAGAAACTCTTTTGACACCGCCCGAGAACGTCATTGAAGATGTAGAATAAGTAAAAACGCAGCAGAAAATGTTTTCTGCTGCGTTTTGTCATGCTTCAAGCTGCTTCCCGAGAAAAGAGGCGGCCGTTTGTATCAGTTTTGTTTCTACGTCTTTTGCAAGAGTGCTTCCGCTCGCATCGTTTGATGTGAGTGAAACTACACACCCAACAATATCTCCCTCGCTGATTATTGGCATTGCACAACTGACATAGTGGCTTCCGCCGTCTTCGATAACAGGGAAGGTAGTACTGTCACCGCTTGCCACATACAGTGTTCGGCTTTCGATTATGTCCTCAATTTCATCGGAAATCTTTTTTTCGGTGTATTCTTTTTTTGAAACACCGGCGCATGCAACTACTGCATCTCTGTCCGAAATTACAATGGACATACCGCAAGTTTTGTTCAAAGTGTCCGCATACTGTGAGGCGAATGAAACAAGCTCACCGATTGGTGAATATTTTTTAAAAATTACTTCGCCCTCACGATCGGTGTAAATCTCAAGCGGATCGCCCTCACGGATTCTCATGGTTCTTCTTATCTCTTTGGGTATAACCACACGACCAAGGTCGTCGATTCTTCTTACAATTCCTGTTGCTTTCATATATAAATTGCTCCTTGACTTACAGATTTGTACTGTTAGTATCTGCAAAACAAGGTGATTTATACGAAATAATGTATTCTAAACTTTAAATAAAACACATTGCAATTCTGTTTTTATTATGTTAAAATATTATAAATGAATAAAAACCTTTAAGTGAGAATCAGAATGAGTAACAAAAAAACAATAGGCATTATTGGCGGTATGGGGCCGCTTGCTACTGCGGATTTGTTTTACCGCATCATTAGCATGACTGATGCAAAACTTGATGCCGAACATATACACGTAATAATTGACAATAACCCTTCGATTCCTGACAGAACAAGTGCTATTTTGCATGGCACAGCGTCGCCGCTTCCGTATCTGATTGAATCTGCGAACAGGCTTGCGGATGCCGGTGCAGATTTTCTAATTATACCGTGCATCACTTCACACGGATTTTATGATAAGCTTGTTGAAGCTGTAAATATTCCGATTTTGAATATAGTTGAGGAAACTGCAAAATACCTTGTGTCTAAAAACGTTAAGAAGAGCGTTCTTCTTGCAACTGACGGAACAAGACATACAGATGTATTCGGAAAGATTTTTAAGAAGTTTGGAATTGATTTAATGTATCCATCGGATTTAATACAAAAGGACGTAATGGATATTATTTATAAAGGTGTTAAAGCCGGTGCTGATAATTTCGATGTAACATCTGTAAATGCAGAGCTTTCGCGATTAGCAGAGCAGGGTGCTGAAGTTGCAATTCTCGGTTGCACCGAACTTCCGTTAGCCGTTGAAAAATACGGTCTTACAGGAACATTTGTTGATCCTACCTTTGTTTTGGCACGTTCTGCTATTCTGCATGCAGGATATAGTATTAAAACTATTGATTGATTATATTTTCACAAAATGTATCAAAAAATCTTCTGCATTTAGTGTTATATTTTGATTGACAAAAGCAAGATTTTAGTGTATAGTTTAAGTACAGCTTTTACATGACTGACGGATTTTGCGGATTACCGCAGGGGAGTGTAAAAGAATAGCCGACCGTCTGGGCAAATCAGTATAAAAGCTGATTTGCCCTTTTTGCATATAAGGAGGTAGCATTATGGAACATAACAACTGGAAAGGTTTTTCTAAAGGTGTATGGCAGGACGAAATCAATGTACGTGATTTTATTCAGCAGAATTATACGGAGTATAAAGGCGATAGTGATTTCTTGTCAGGTGCAACTGTCAGAACCCAGAATATGATGAAAAAGCTCGAGGCATTATTTGCTCTCGAACGCCAATTCGGCGGAGTTTTAGATATTGATACTGCTACCGTTTCATCGCTCACCAGCTATTCTCCCGGTTATATTGATAAGGAAAACGAGATCATTGTCGGTATGCAGACCAACCGCCCGTTAAAGCGTGGAGTAAATCCCTTTGGCGGTATGCGTATGGTGCGTCAGGCATGCGAAGCGTACGGTTATAAGCTCAGCCCTAAAGTTGAAGAAGAGTTCAAATTCCGTACAACGCATAATGACGGTGTTTTCCGTGCATACACCGACGAAATGCGTGCCGCACGTAAATGCCACGTAATCACGGGTCTTCCCGATGCTTACGGAAGAGGTCGCATTATCGGTGACTACCGTAGAGTCGCCCTCTATGGTGTTAACAGGCTTATTGAAGAAAAAACCAAAGATAAAGCAGCGCTTTCTGAGGGTGTTTTCTCTACAGATACTATTCGTCTTGACGAAGAGCTGTATCAGCAGATCGCGTTTCTCGGTTATCTTAAAGAAATGGCGGCGATGTACGGATTTGATATCAGCGAACCTGCTGCTAATGCTAAAGAAGCTGTACAATGGACATATTTTGCATACCTTGGTGCTATCAAAGAGCAGAACGGTGCCGCAATGTCGCTTGGCAGAGTTAGTACGTTCTTTGACATTTACATTGAACGTGATATTGCGAGCGGTATTCTTACCGAAGAGGCGGCACAGGAGATCATTGACGATTTCGTTATGAAACTCCGTATAGCACGCCATTTACGTACACCTGAATATAACGAACTTTTCGGTGGAGATCCCATGTGGATTACCGAAGCAGTCGGTGGCATGGGCGAAGACGGAAGAACTCTTGTAACTAAAAACAGTTTCCGTATTCTGAACACGCTCTATACCCTGAGTTCTTCCCCCGAACCGAACCTTACCGTTCTTTGGTCGAATTCACTTCCTGAAGGGTTTAAAAAGTTCTGTGCCAAGGTATCTGTTGACACCGATTCCATTCAGTATGAAAACGATGATCTTATGCGTCCTATTTACGGCGACGACTATGCAATCGCATGTTGTGTTTCCGCTATGAAGGTTGGAAAACAGATGCAATTCTTTGGTGCTCGTTGCAATCTTGCCAAGCTTCTTCTTATTGCAATCAATGGTGGATACGATGTCAGCAGTAAGATGCACATTGGACCTCAAATGCCGGTGCTTGATGGCGAAAAGCTTGATTTTGAAGAGGTAATGACACGTTTTGATATTTATATCAAGTGGCTTTCTAAGCTCTATGTGAATACAATGAACGTTATCCATTACATGCATGACAAATATGCGTATGAGAAAACTCAGATGGCACTTCATGACACGGACGTAGGGCGCTTTATGGCTTTCGGTATAGCAGGTCTCTCGGTTGTTGCCGATTCGCTTAGTGCAATTAAGTTTGCAAACGTTAAGCCCATAAAGGATGAAAACGGTTTTATTTCTGAATTTGAAACGACCGGTGAATTTCCTAAATACGGTAATGATGATGACCGTGTTGACCTTATTGCCAAGGATATGACGCACAAAGTTATCACCGAGCTTCGAAAGACTCCTGCATACAGAAATGCCGAGCATACCCTCTCTGTGCTTACAATTACTTCAAACGTTATGTATGGCAAGAATACTGCCGCTACACCCGATGGCCGTGCCGCAAGTGCACCTTTTGCACCGGGTGCTAATCCCATGCACAACCGTGAGGAAAACGGTGCCCTTGCATCCTTGAACTCGGTTGCGAAAATCAGTTATGACGATTGTCGTGACGGTATCTCAAATACATTTTCAATCACTCCCGATGCTCTTGGAAGAAGCGAAGATGACAGAATTTGCAATCTTGTCACTATTCTTGACGGTTATTTTGCCAAGAAAGCTCACCATATCAATATCAACGTGCTGAACCGTCAGACTTTGATGAAGGCATACGAAAATCCCGAGGAATACCCCAATCTGACTATTCGTGTTTCCGGCTATGCGGTAAACTTCAACAAGCTTTCCCGTGAACAGCAGCGTGAGGTTATCAGCCGCACTTTCCATGAGTCATTATGATAAAAGGATATGTGAATTCTATTCAAAGCCTTGGAACCCTTGACGGACCGGGTGTTCGCTTTGTAGTATTTTTGCAAGGCTGCAATTTGAGATGCGGGTGCTGCCACAATCCCGAAACATGGGATATGAATGGCGGCAAAGAATATACTCCTCGTGAGATTTTCGAAAAAGTCGTTCGCTATAAAGAGTATTTTGGCAATGACGGTGGAATCACGTTTTCTGGTGGAGAACCTCTTTTGCAGGCGGAGTTTGTCAGAGAGGTTTTTAAGCTATGCCATTCTGAAAAAATTAATACGTGCCTCGATACATCGGGAAGCGTTTTGAACGAAAAAGTAATTGAATTGCTCGATGAAACGGATAGAGTTCTTCTGGATATAAAGTATTCCGATGACTCATTGTACCGTGAATATGTAGGTTGTGGCATTGACGTTCCGTTGCGTTTTCTATCCTTGCTGAATAAAAAGGGAATTCCGGTTACACTTCGCCAAGTGATAATTCCGACATTGAATGATAATTCACGAAACATTGATTTTATTAACAATCTGCTTTTGGAGTATTCATGTATTGATAAAACCGAATTACTCGCATTCAAAAAGATTTGCAGTGCAAAGTATAAGAATCTTGGCATTCCTTTCAGGTTTGAGCATTTTGAGCAACCAACCAATGAAAAATTGAGTGAAATTCAATCAAAATTATACAAATAACCGCAGCTTTTCTGCGGTTATTTGTTTTTAAATAATAAATTCATTTAAAAGCAAAGAAATATATTGACATTTTACGCGAAAAGTTTTATACTGTTAATGCGTATAATAGTATAACTATATATATTATAGAAAGTTTTATTGCGTAAAAATAAACTCAAAGGAAGTAGACATGGATACTAAAGAAAAAAACACCGGTGAGTATTATTCGATTGATATTTCTCACGTCTTTAAAACTTTATGGAAGCGAATTTGGGTAGTTATAGTTTGCGGAATGCTTTCTGCTGTTATGGGTTTTCTGATTGCAGCATTCGCAATTACTCCTATGTATTCGTCCTCAATTATGCTATATGTTAATAACAGCTCGTTTTCGCTCGGTGCTACCAGCTTCAGCATAAGTTCTTCTGAAATTACTGCTGCTCAGAGTCTTGTAAAAACATATATTGTAATGCTTAAGAACCGCACTACGCTTGAGGCTGTTATTGAAAAATCCGGTTTGGATTATGATTATGAACAACTTTATAAAATGATTGATGCAGCCTCTGTTAACGGTACCGAAGTAATGGGTGTTACGGTTACTGCCGATAACCCTTACGAAGCGGAGAAGCTTGCCAATACAATAGCCGAAATCCTCCCCAAAAAGATTTCGGAAATTATTGAGGGAAGTTCGATGGAGGTTGTTGATTCAGCCGTACCTAATCTCCAGAAAATTTCACCAAGCATCACAAAGTATACAGCGGTGGGATTGATTCTGGGTATTTTGGTTTCCGTCATTGCCATTGTTGTGTTTGCAATGCTTGATGATACTATTCACGATGAAGCATATATTATTAAAACATATAATTGTCCTGTTTTGGCAAAGATTCCGGATCTTGCCTCGACACCTTCGCAACGTTACGGTTATTACTATCAAAAACGTCCTGATAAAAAAGGCACTGATGTGAAGGAGGGTAGCAATAATGGCTAAGACCAATGAAACCAAGCAGGCCAAGACCGTGCCTGTTGATGAAAAAAAATTGCATAAGAACCTGAACTTCACGGCGACAGAACAGTACAAATTGTTGCGTACAAATTTGAACTTTACGCTTCATGAGGATCAGAAGTGTCCGATAATCGGTGTGACAAGTGCTATGCGAGGCGAGGGCAAGAGTACAACTGCGGTTAATCTTTCCTACGTTCTGGCTGAAAGCGGAAAAAGAGTTCTGCTTATCGATGCTGACCTCAGAATTCCGAGTATCGCCAAAAAGCTCGGTATAAATCAGATTCCCGGTCTTACAAATCTGCTTATGGATTTTGATGTTCAAAATGATTGTATCATCAAATCGGAACATCATAGCAACTGGTACATAATGCCTGCCGGCAATCTTCCTCCGAACCCTTCGGAATTGCTCGGTTCCAAGCGTATGCAGCTTGCTTTAGAAACGCTTTCGAAAAATCTTGACTATATCGTTATAGACCTGCCTCCTGTTAACCTTGTTTCCGATGCTCTGGCAATTTCCAAATGCATTACGGGCATGATTGTGGTTATCAGAGAAGACTATACGGAAAAGAAAGAGCTGGAAACATGTTTCAGACAACTCAACCTCTCCAATGTCAAGGTTCTCGGTTGTGTGCTGAATGGCGAGAAAGAAAGTCATTCACGCTATGGCAGATATAAGTATGGCTATAGAAAGTATTATAAATACGATAAAAACTATTCCAGTAACTAATTTTGTTAACAATTTATTTTTTCATATAGAGAAAGGGAAAAAGAAATGAAAAAAGTATTAGTAGTATGTCTTGCTCTCGTTATGACTCTTTCAATGAGCCTTTCGGTTTTAGCAGCTCCCGGTGCATTTGTTTCCAGCCCATCCGGTAATCCCGCTCCTACTTTGGTAGAAGGTAAGAACACCGATGAAGACTGTGTGGCAATGCTCAAAATCGTTCCTTACGCAGAACGCGACCAGTTGCCCGACATGCTTAAAACCGCCCTCGAACGTGCATATGACGATATCAGAAACTCAACAAATCTCACTGACCTTTGCGTTGCATTGTTCAGACTTGCTGCTACTCTCGGTATCGCAGGTGAAAATCTCGCAGTAAGCGATATGTTTGATATCAGCTATTATAATTGCGACGATCACGAAGATCATGGCGATTTTGATATTACTCTTTCGGCAGATTCTCTTCACAACTTCGTTGGTCTTCTTCACTTAAAGAACGGCGAATGGGAACTTGTTGAAAATGCAAAGGTTGTAAACAATAATCACCTTGTTTTTTCGGTTGATTCACTTTCTCCTTTTGCAGTTGTTGTAGATACAACCGGTCTTAGCATTGATCCTCCGCAAACCGGTGACTTCGGCAGTATCGCTCTCTATGCTGTAATCATGCTCGTTTCCGCTATTGCGCTCGTTGTTGTTGTTCTCAAGCTTAAGAAAAAAGAAAGCAAATAAATATCGGAGGATACTCCTATGAATAGCACAAGAGCTTTTAAGCAAAATTGGCTTCGTTATGTTGCCATTGCTCTTGCTATTGTGTTCTTCCTTGCTGCGGCTTTATTTATAATTCGCATCTGGGAAAATACAAGAACTTCTTTTTCCGGCGAAGTCCCCGTTTCACTTGATCAAACTGTCGAGTATAACGGCGGTACATATACTTTAAAAGAAGATATTGAAACGTTTCTCGTACTCGGTCTTGATAAATTCAGAGGAAAAATTGACGATGAAGCGTATAACAATGACCGTCAAGCTGATTTTTTGTTACTGCTTGTATTTGATAACAAAAACGAGACAGTTTCGGCTTTGCAAATCAATCGCGACACGATTGCTGAAATTAACATTCTGGGTGTTGCCGGCGAAGTTGTGGGAAAAACGGAAAAACAAATCGCACTTGCACATACTTACGGCAACGGCAGAGAAGTAAGTTGCCGTAACACTTCTGATGCAGTTTCTAAATTGTTGCACGATGTGAAAATTGATAAGTACATTTCGCTTACGCTGGACGCTGTTCCGATTATAAATGATAGCGTGGACGGCGTTACACTCGAAGTTTTGGATGATTTTACCGGCATAGACGA
Organism: Eubacteriales bacterium; assembly: GCA_045538895.1. Taxonomy (GTDB): domain Bacteria; phylum Bacillota; class Clostridia; order Oscillospirales; family CAG-272; genus UMGS902. The sequence goes on along the minus strand of JAZQEH010000118.1, from coordinate 50,001 downwards.
TTCACTTGTCAAAGGTGAAACGGTAACTCTTTACGGCGAGCATGCACTTAATTATGTTCGTACTCGTTACATGCTTGATGACAGTACAAATATTGCACGAATGGATCGTCAACGCCAATATATTCGGGAATTATACAAAAAGTTTTCCGATGTTGCAGCCACAAATGATGAGTTGATTGTTCGTGTTCTTACGGATATCTCCGACTACATGGTGTCTGATTGTACTATTACACGTCTACAAAGTTACTATGACAAAGTATCAGGATATAAATTTGACGGTATTTACCGTTTAGAAGGTGAGTCGGTTCAGGGGGAACGCTTCATGGAATTCCATCCTGACAGTGACTCTGTTTTGAAAAATGTTGTAGAACTTTTTTACGAACTCAAAGATTAAAATATAAGGAAGAACAAGATGCTTAAAAAAGAATCGGATGCAGTTGGAATTAATACAGCTTTGCTTGAATGTGAAGCCATAAATGTTCCACGCAAGCCTGTATATCTGTTTTTTAAGCGTTGCTTTGATATTGTCTTTTCTTTGCTTGGTTTGATTTTTTTGCTGTTACCGCTTGTAATAATTGCAATAATTATTGTAATTGACAGCCCCGGTGCTTCTCCGATTTATGTTCAGGAAAGATTGGGTAAGGACGGAAAACCGTTCAGGTTTTATAAATTCCGTTCTATGGTTCCGGATGCGGACAAAATGCTTAATGATTTGCTCGAAAAGAATGAAATGGAAGGCCCGGCGTTCAAGATCAAAAACGATCCAAGAATTACCAGATTCGGGCGTTTCATCAGAAAGTCAAGTATCGATGAACTCCCACAGCTTTGGAATGTTTTAAAGGGGGATATGAGTCTTGTAGGACCAAGACCTCCACTACCGCGTGAAGTGGAACAGTATACCGAGTACCAGCTTAATCGCCTTAAGGTAACCCCCGGTATTACTTGTTATTGGCAGATTCAACCCCACAGAAACGACCTTTCCTTTGATGAGTGGCTGGCTTGGGATTTGAAATATATCAAAGAGCGTAGTTTTAAAATTGATATTGTTATTCTTTTGAAGACCGTAAAAGCAGTTTGCGGTTTGGAGGGAGAATAATGTCTTTACAAAAATTAAAAATTGCAATGCTTGGTCATAAACGAATTCCTTCACGCGAGGGCGGTGTTGAGATTGTTGTATGCGAACTTGCCTCTCGAATGGTTTCATTAGGTCATGAGGTTACGTGTTACAATAGAGGCGGTCATCATGTGAGCGGAGCGGAATTTGACTCGTTGCAGAAAAAAGAACACCTTGGTATAAAATTACAGACTGTAGCCACGCTTGACAAGCGTGGCTTGGCTGCAATGACGGCTTCATTTTCCGCTGCCATTCTTGCGGCATTCGGTAAATTCGATGTTATTCATTTTCACGCTGAAGGGCCGTGTGCAATGCTTTGGCTTCCCAAACTTTTTGGTAAACGATGTATTGCAACCATTCACGGTCTTGATCATATGCGTGCAAAATGGGGAAAATTTGCGTCATGGTATATTCGTTTTGGCGAAAAGTGTGCTGCACGTTTTGCCGATGAAATTATTGTTTTAAGCAAAGGTGTTCAAGATTATTTTTTAAGCACTTATAACAGAAAAACCATATATATACCTAATGGCGTTTCACGGCCGAAGCCGCGTTTTGCCGATATGATTACTCGCCGCTATGGACTACATAAGGACGAGTACATTTTGTTTTTAGGCAGACTTGTTCCTGAAAAAGGTCTTGTAACTTTGCTTGATGCTTATCTGAATTCCGATATAAATAAAAAACTCGTTGTTGCCGGTGGCGGTTCTGATAGCGGCAGCTTTGCCGATGAATTAAAGGAAAAAGCACATGGCGATGAAAGAGTTATATTTACAGATTTTGTAGATGGACAAGTCTTGGAAGAATTATACAGCAATGCTTATGTTTATGTTTTACCTTCTGAACTTGAAGGAATGCCTTTGAGCTTGCTCGAGGCTATGAGTTACGGTAATTGTTGTTTGACTTCGGACATTTCGGAATGTACCGATGTAACCCGTAACTTTGGTATTTCTTTTGAAAAGGGAAACGTTTTAGCATTGCGTGAAAAACTTGAGTTTTTGTGTAATTCCCCTGAAATTGTGTCAGAGTATAAAGAAAAGGCCGCAGATTATATTTGCAGCAGGTTTTCTTGGGACGATGTAACCGAAAAAACTCTTGATTTGTATTTTAAAGATTGATTTTTGTAGGGAGGAGAAATTTATGAAGGTTTTATTGGTAAATAAATTTCTTTTTCCTAAAGGCGGTTCCGAAACATACGTTTTTAAGTTGGGAGAAACACTTGAGCGTCATGGACACTCTGTTGAGTATTTCGGTCTTAAAAATGATAAAAACATCGTTGGCAACAGTGCCGATTCTTTTGTATCGGATCTGGATTTTAATAAGGGAATCTTGAGGAATCTTACCGCTCCGTTTCGAATGATTTATTCATGCGAAGCACGCAGAAAAATCAAAAAAGTTCTTTATAAATTCAATCCAGATGTTGTTCATTTGAACAACATTCAGTTTCATTTAACACCAAGCATTATTCTTGAAATTCAAAAGTACCGCAAAAATACCGGTAAAGATTTAAAAATTATATATACGGCTCATGATTATCAGCTTATTTGCCCCAGTCATGGTTTTTTTGATAATAACTTAAATAATTGTGAAAAATGTATTGGTGGAAAGTATTGGAATTGCATTCAAAGTAAATGCATGAAGAATTCACGCTTGAAAAGTATTATTGCAGCTTTTGATGCATTCTTTTGGAGCAAAAACAAAGCATATTCTTATGTTGATGCTATAATTTGCCCGTCGCTGTTCATGAAATCAAAGCTTGATTCCGAAGAGCGTTTTGCATCTAAAACTATTGCTATTCATAATTTTTTGGAAACGCACGAGTCCCTTTCTTTCCAAAAAGGCAGTTATGTTTTGGAGTTTGGACATCTTTCGCGTGATAAAGGGACAAACACTCTTTTAGAAGCCGCAAAACGCATGCCTGGTGTAAAGTTTGTATTTGCCGGTTACGGTGAGGCGGTAGAAGACATCAAAAAAATTGAAAATGCCGAATATGTCGGTTTTAAAACCGGGGAAGAGTTGCGTAAACTTATTTCCGGAGCTGCATGTAGTGTTTGTCCTTCGGAAATGTATGAGAATTGCCCATATACTGTGATTGAATCACAGATTTACGGTACTCCCGTGGTAGGAGCACGCATCGGTGGCATTCCTGAACTTATCAACGAGGGCAAAAGCGGTCTTTTATTCGAACCCGGAAATGCAGATGAATTACTAAACAAACTTAAAAGTCTGTTTGAAGATGACGGTTCTCTTGACAAATTCACGGAAAACTGCAAAGATGTTTCATTTGAAACTCCTGATTCCTATTATGAGAAGCTTATTTCAGTTTACGGAGGCAAACAATGAAGATTTATGAAATCGGTACAGGGTATACTCCTATTCCTGCACAAATGGGTGCGGCAACCGAAATCGTTGTAGAGGAGCTTACACGTGCTTTTCTTAAAAACGGGGAAGATGCTGAAATTATAGATATTAAGGCAGAGCAAAGAGCTGCCAATTCTTTGCCTATTTCCGAGGTTAACGTACCATCTTTTTTTACAAAAACAGATGTCAGTCTTGGCATCATGCACAAACTTAAGAGAGTGGTTTACTCTATTTCACTTGCAGCGAAACTTAAAAAAATTTTGAAAACTACTGATGAAAATGTTTTAATGCATTTTCACAATCAATATAATTTATATTTTTTCCTAAAGCTCGTGCCCAAAAGTACTCGTAAGCGTGCTATTATCGCTTATACAAATCATAGTTATATCTGGCATGGCGAATGGGAAGAAATCAAAGATTCCGTGAAGAGCAGATACTTTCAAGAAGTATTCGCTATGAAACATGCAGATCTTGTATTTGTTTTAAATGAAAATACAAAAACGAATATAATTAACAACTGCAATATTGATGCAAAAAAAGTTGTTTTAATTCCTAACGGAGTAAATTCCAAAACATATAAGCCGCTTACCGCCGAAGAAAAGATGTCATGTAAAGCTTCTTTTTCTTTAAATACGGAAAAAGTTTTTATACAGGTTGGTTCTGTTTGCGACAGAAAAAATCAGCTCGGCTCTATAGAGCTTTTGCTACCGTTGATGGTAGAGAATAAGAACGTTTCTTTTGCTTTTGCCGGCGGTATTATTGATGATGATTATTTTCAAAAAGTAATTCGATTTGCAAAAGATAACCATCTGGAAGACAGAATTGTCTATGTTGGTGAGCTTTGTCCCGGCGAAAAATTGAATTCTTTTTATAACACTGCGGATGCAATGATTTTTTCTTCAAAAAGTGAAGGCTTTTCACTTACAATAATTGAAGCATTAGCTGCAGGTGTTCCTGTAATCATTAGTGATTCTTTGACTTTTGAAGCTTCTGACCTCTGTTTCAAGTATAATGATACTGATTCTTTTATCAATATTGTTAATACTGTGAACGATATCAATTCTCACGCTGAATTATCCGAATCAGCTCGCAGAAGTGTCATTGATCGTTATTCTTGGACTGCTGTTGCTAAAAAGTATTCTGACTGTTTTAATAGGAGTAAAAATGGCTAAAAAATTAAATGGTACTGTAATTGTTACTTATCGCTGTAACGCCAAATGCACCATGTGTAACCGTTACAAAGTGCCTTCAAAGGCAGAGGAAGAACTCTCAATAGAAACTATAAAAAAGCTGCCTGAAATGTATTTTACCAATATTACAGGCGGCGAGCCTTTTATGCGTGAAGATCTGAAAGAAGTGGTTCGTGAACTGTACAAAAAAAGTGATCGTATCGTTATTTCAACTAACGGTTTCTATACTGACAGAATCGTGGAGCTTTGCAAAGAATTTCCCGAAATCGGCATTAGAATTTCGATTGAGGGACTTGAAAAGACCAACAATGAAATCCGTGGTCTCGATGATGGTTTTAACCGTGGCTACACCACACTCAAAACTCTTGTAGAAATGGGGATGAAGGACGTAGGCTTCGGCATGACCGTTCAGGATAAAAACGCATGTGATCTCGTTCCGCTTTATGAAATTTCAAACGAACTCGACATGGAATTTGCAACCGCCTCGTTACATAACAGTTTTTATTTTGTTGAATCAAATAATATAATTCATGACCGCCTTATGGTGGCAGAGAATTTTGAAAAGCTTATAAATAGATTGCTCGAATCCAACAGTCCCAAAAAGTGGTTCAGAGCCTACTTCAATCACGGTCTTATTAACTATATTTTCAGCCAAAAACGTCTTCTTCAGTGCGACATGAGTTTTGATACATTTTTCATTGATCCGTTTGGTGACGTTATGCCTTGTAACGGAACAAAAGAAAAAGAAGTAATGGGCAATCTAAACACTCAAAGTTTTGACGAACTTTGGAATAGTGAACAAGCAGAGCAAGTGAGAAAAAAAGTACGTGCATGTGACCGTAACTGCTGGATGATAGGTTCGGTATCGCCTGCAATGCATAAATACATCTGGGTTCCGCTTTTCTGGGTGCTCAAGCACAAATTCTTGTACTTCTTTAAAAAGAAAAAGTATTCAATGTATGAGAATAAGATTGTCAGAGATTATCGTGACGGCAAAGTTACTAAAGAGGCGCTTGACTCATGCTCAACTTGTGAAAGCTGTAAACATATATGCGAAAAATGCTGATTTTATCCAATGGCTTAACTGATAATGCTGACGAGGGCTTTTTGAAAGTAGCAAGTAGCCTCGTTAAAAGACTAAAGAATGCTTCAGATGATGCTTTGATTGTATCATATGACAGGGAACCGTCTTTTTCCGATGTTCATTTAAGCCTTAATAAGTTGTTACTTAACGGTAAATTGTTTTCACTTATTCGTCAAAATTACGGAAATGTATTATATATTCCGTTCCCTGCAAAAACAATTTTCACAGCCTTACGAATTTTTGTTTTGTCTTTATTTTCAACAAGAATTAAGACAATTCTTGTTATGAAAAGTGAGTTCGGATTTATTGCCAGACTTCTGCTAAAACTTAGCAGAGCAGAGATTGTTGTGCTCTCCAATGACTCTTTTGAGTTTTATAGTAAGTTTTTGCCTGTTAAACGTCTTTCGTATATTAAAACCGGTGTGGATACTCAAAAATTCATCCCTGCCGATAAAGAAAAGCAACGTTTTCTTAAGAGCAAATACGGTTTTTCGCCTGACAAAAAACTGATACTTCATGTCGGTCATCTTAATAGAGGGCGTAACATAGCTGAACTTATGAAAATCAGTTCAGAGCATCAGGTTTTGTTGGTTGTCAGCCCATTGTTTAAAAATGAATATGACATCAAACTAAAAGAAGAGTTGTTAAGCCATTCAAATATCAGTATATTGGACAGCTTTTTACCAAATATTGAGGAGATATATCAGGCTTGTGATGCTTATTTTTTTCCTGTTGTTGAAAGCGGCAGGTGTATCGATGTCCCCTTGTCAGCACTCGAGGCTGCTGCTTGCGGCAAGCCTGTTGTCACAACCGCTTTTGGTGAAATGAAAACTTTTTTAAATACAGAAGGATTCTATTTTATCAAATCTTTTGATAAGGTTCAGCTTAATAAAACAATTGAATTTGCCATTTCCGACGAAAAAAATCCAAGAAATGCTGTTATTCCATATGATTGGCAAAACGGAATTATTCAATTGTTACAGCTATAAAAATGTCGGGAGGCTCAAAATGCTTGATCCGTTGGTTTCTATCGTTATCCCTGTATATAACGTAGAAGATTACCTTGAAAAATGTGTTAATTCCGTTATCAATCAATCATATAAAAATATTGAAATAATTTTAGTTGATGATGGCTCTTCTGACAATTCCGGTAAGATTTGTGACAAATTTGCCGGAATTGACAGTCGTATATCTGTTATCCACAAAAGCAACGAGGGTGCCGGGCTTGCCAGAAATATCGGTATCAACCGTGCTAAAGGTAAATATATTGGCTTTATTGATAGTGATGATTACATTTCGGAGCATGCCGTAGAGAAGTGCGTTGTAAACGCCGAAAGAGAATGTGCGGATGTCGTTTTGTTTGACAGATGTGCAGTTTCTTCTGACGGCACAGTACAAGAAAAGTTTTTTTCGAACCAAGTTGACGTTATTTATGGTGAAAAGAATCTTTTGGATTTCTTTTCCGGTTTGTTTACTTTCAAACACGGTTATGGAATGAGTACGTGTTGTAAACTTTTTAAACTCGAAATTTTAAAAAGCAATAATATTTTGTTTTTATCAGAGCGTGAGGTAATGTCCGAGGATACTTTTTTTACGATGAATTTTTTTCCACACGTAAAAAAAGCTATTACCATTTCTGAACCACTTTACTTTTATTGTTATCGAGATAATTCAATTTCTCATACATACGATGTTAAGCGTCAAGAATTGATCGATGTTTTCTTGAAAAAAAGCTTGGAATTTGTGCAGAATAAAAAACTTTCAAACGAAATTACCCGTGCCATAATAGCTAAGTTTCATGTTTTTAAACTATTCGCAATGACTCAAATTGTCGAATCCGATTTGTCGTCTAATGATAAAAAAATGTTTTTGAATGATATGTTCAAGAATAAACTTTTGCGTCAGACTCTTTCTTTTGATGTTTTAGCATTGGAAAAAAAATCTATCGCGTTTTTTTATGTATGCCTGAAATTTAGACTTTATTCGATTTGTTACTTGCTATTGAAGATTAAATCAAAAAAAAATAAGAGGGTTTCAAAATGAATTCGGTTAGGCTTAACAATATTTATATCAAAAAACGTCCTTTACCTGTTGTTTTGACTTTTTTGATTTTCTTTTTGCCTTTTTTGCTTTCTTTTTTACAAGATGTATTAATGTTACCGAATGCTGTAAAGTATTTAATTGATGTATCTGTATTACTTACTTTTTTCTTTATTCTTTTTTCCAAAAAGATTTTTATTTTAAATAAACTTCTTATTCCATTTGCTTTTATTGTAATCGGATTTTTTTTACTTACCGCAATTGTATATTTATTTAATTTTCAATCTCCATTTTATTATTTATGGGGGCTTAGAAACAATTTCCGTTTTTATATTGCTTTTTTCGCTTATATCTTCTTTTTTGATGAAGCCGACACAAACAGTTGCTTCAAAGCAATGGATTTTTTGTTTTGGGTAAATGCTGCGGTATCCTTGTATCAATTCTTTGCGTTGGGATATAAGCAAGACTTTTTAGGTGGTATTTTCGGTGTCGAAAAAGGATGCAACTCGTATTCTCTTGTATTCTTTTCCATTGTTATTGCTAAATCCGTTTTATCGCTTTTTTCTGACAGAGAATCAATTTTTCTATGCATTTTAAAGTGTGCAACCGCTTTGCTTATTTCCGCATTAGCAGAATTAAAACTATTCTTCATTATTTTCGTAATTATAGTTTTTTTCTCTGTATTCTTTACAAAGTTTACATGGAAAAATCTTATTCTCTGCCTATTTTCAATTTTCCTTGTCGGTTTTGCCAGCATTATTCTTTCACAGATATTTGGCGAGCATAACCGACTTTCTATAGATAGAATTATTGAACTAATAACTGCAACTAACTATTCTTCCGCTAATGACTTGGGACGATTTACAGCCATTTCCACAATCAGCGAAACTATTCTTACAAATCCGATTTCAAAAATATTTGGATTGGGTCTTGGCAACTGTGACACTTCTGCATTTGCCATCTGTAATTCTAAGTTCTTTATTGAGCATGAATATTTAAATTATAACTGGTTTTCCAGCGCCTTTATGTTTCTCGAAAATGGATATTTAGGCTTTATGATTTATTTATCATTTTTCTTTACAACTTTTTTTTCAGCGTTTTTCATGAGGAAGAAACCGTCGGCTAATAAATTGTATTGCCAATTATCAATGATAATTTCGGTTCTTTCGGTCATACTTGTTTTTTATAATTCTTCATTGCGCACAGAAGTGGCGTATATTGTATATTTTGCTTTGGCACTTCCGTTTATCGGATGCAATAGATTTCAATCGTAACTACAATTTGTAGTATTTTGTTTTATGGATATTAATTCTAAACAGGTTTTTAATAATGCAAAGTGGATAATTGTTTGCAAGATTGCACAGTCAATACTGCAGCTCATTATCGGCATGCTTTGTGCTCGTTATCTTGGTCCTGCAAATTACGGTCTTATAAATTATGCCTCTGCGGTTGTCGCATTTGCAATGCCGCTGATGAAACTTGGTTTCGATGCGGTGTTAGTACACGAACTTGTTGATTCTCCCGAAAAAGAAGGGGAAATAATGGGTACCGCACTAACTATGAACGTTTTGTCATCATTAGCATGTATGGCAGGCGTGGCTACATTTGTTTCCTTTGCCAATTCCGGAGACTTAGCAAAACTTGTTGTGTGTATTCTTTATAGCACATCTCTCGTTTTTGCAGCACTTGAAATGATTCAGTATTGGTTTCAGTATAAACTACTGTCTAAATATTCGTCATTAGTCATGCTGATATCTTACGTAATCGTTTCGCTTTACCGTTGTTTCTTGCTTATATTTGGAAAAAGTGTATACTGGTTTGCCTTAACACATTCTCTCGATTTTTGTATTATTGGAATATCACTGATTTTAATCTACAAGAAAAAAACTCTGCAAAAACTGTCTTTTTCTTTTAGCCGTGCAAAGATACTAATCAATAAAGGCAAGTTTTATATTTTAGCTTCACTCATGGTAGTTATCATTCAGAATACCGACCATATTATGATTACAACCATGATCGGCGAAGCGGAAAATGGGTATTACTCGGCTGCAATTACGTGTGTTTCGGTTGTTCAGTTCGTTTTTTACGCCATTATTGATTCATACAGACCTTTGATACTCACAAAGAAAAAAGAGAATAGCCAAGATTATGAGAAAAGCATTTCGGGGTTATACAGTATAATCTTGTATATGGCCATCGCTCAAAGCATTGTGTTTACTGTTTTTGCAAAACTTATTATATATTTGCTTTACGGAGATGCATATCTTGCCAGCGTTCCTTTGCTTCAGATTCTTGTGTGGTTTGTTGCTTTCTCATATATGGGCGTCGTACGTAACGTTTGGATTCTTGCGGAACAAAAGCAATCATTTTTATGGATAATTAATTTGCTTGGTGCGACGTTTAACATTATACTTAATGCAGTTTTAATTCCTTCTTACGGTGCCGCCGGAGCCGCTGTGGCTTCTTTTGCGACTCAAGTATTTGCGAATTTTATAATTGGCTTTATTATCAAGCCTTTAAGACCAAATAACATGCTTATGCTGAAAGGTTTAAACCCTAAGTTCTTTGTAACGACTGTTAAAGAATTTGTTTGTTCTATATCTAAAAAATAATTGGAGATGTCATTTTGGAAGAAAAGAATTTAAATGAGAATAATATAAATATTTCTATTGAAAGTGATGCAAATCCCGAAGAACATCTTTTTTCAAAAACTCAGGATGAACATAGCCATTCGCATCATCATTCACACCACTCTCATCACCATTCCCACAAACACAAAAAACGCAGGGAAAAGTCTAAAAAATTAGCAAAATTCAAAAGCTTTTGCAGAAAGAACAAAAAAAAGCTGATTGGACTCGTTTTTTTGTTCCTGATTGTTCTTGTTTTGATTTTGATTTCAGTTTACCGTGATAAACAGAATGCTGAATTTGAAATTCCCGAAGAAACCGTTGCAATTGTTAAACAAACGGATACAACTTTTGAAGTTAAACTTCCTATGTTTACAAACGCAGTTCCTGTTGTGCATTCAGCCGTTATTGATTATGTAAACGCCGACGGTGAAACTCCTATGAGCGAGATTCATGAGTTATATAAGGATCACGGCCGAATTGATGTTCATGTACCACTTCGCCTTTCGTTTATGATTTCGGGAATCCCTGGAGAAATCAGTTTCATCGGCACAGACGTTTATATTTCCGAAGATAAAGACTTCAACGATTTCGACAAGTACTCACTTGGTAAAAATGATACGTTCTTAGATATCAATTATTTAAAAGTAAACACTGAATACTTCTACCGTTTGGTTTTCAAGTTTTCCAATGGTGCTACCAATTCTTCGGAGGGAAGTTTCTTTACTGCCGACACTCCTCGTATTATAAGCATCGAGGGAGTAAGAAATTTCCGCGATATAGGCGGTTGGATTTTGCAGGACGGCAGACGAATCAAGCAGGGAATGCTATACCGTGGAACAGAGCTCGACGGTGCCATTGTTGAACGTTTCTGCATTTCCAAAGAAGGTGCTTCTGTCCTCACATCAATTCTCGGCGTTCGCACGGAAATGGATCTGCGTTATGATGTTGATTGCGAGGGCTATCCCGATGCCTTGGGTGAAAACGTTGAGCATATTTGTTACGGCGCATCATCTTATGATGGCATTTTTACCGATGATGGAAGAAGGTCAACTTACAATATCTTTAAGGATCTGGCGGATGAAAGAAAATATCCTGTATATTTACACTGTACTTACGGCAAAGACCGTACGGGTACTATATGCTATATTCTTGAAGCATTGCTCGGCCTTAGCCAATTTGATTTAATGCGTGAATACGAGCTTTCGGCTTTATATTACGGTGATGTTGACACCGTTTCTATGAACGCTTTTCTTGAAGCCTTCGAAGAGATTGACGGATTAACTTTTCAGGATAAGGCCGAGAACTATTTGCTTTCCATTGGCATCACTAATGAAGAGATTGAGAGCATCAGAAACATCTTAATTGAAGAATAACATGAAAAGGTTAATATTAAAGCTTATTTTAGTGGTTTTAATCGTAATTATCGTTTGTTCCGCTTGTAACATCGCTTTCATGCTTATTAACTATAATGAAGCAGATTCGCTTTACTCGGAAATGAACGAGCAATTTGTAAACGTCGCTCCACCTGAAACTACCGAAGTTATTTTCACGGATATTGTTGTTACGCAGGAGAGCGTGAACACTTTGGAAGTTCCGGCGGTTACAGAAGTTCCAAAGCAACCTGCCGAGCCTTTACCTATAAACGTTGATTTTGAAAGCTTGTCTGAAAAAAATAAAGATATTATCGGTTGGATCTATAGCGAGGGAACTCCTATTAGCTATCCGGTTGTTCAGGCATCGAATAATGATAAGTATTTACGCAGGGACATAAATGGTAAATATCTCATAAGCGGTACATTATTTGTTGATTACCGAAATGATAAAATCGGAAGCGACTTAAACTATATCATTTATGGTCATAACATGAACAACAGTTCAATGTTTGGCAGTTTACTTGATTATCAGTCTCAACAGTATTACGAAAAGCACCCTTATGTTTATTATTTGACTCCTGACGGTGATTACAAGATTGAACTTTTTGCCGGTGTTTTTGTTTCTACCGACAAAGAAGATATTTATAAAACCGAGCCGAATTCTTCTGCATTTTCTACATACATAAACAAGCTAATCGGCAAGTCAACCTTTATATCGAATGTTGAATATAATGAGGGTGACCGTATTGTAACACTTTCAACATGTTCAGACTATGTTAAAAATGTTCGATACGTTGTTTTAGGAAAACTTATTGAGATTTAAAAAATAGCACGCAAAAGCGTGCTATTTTTATTTCAAGGATATTCTGATATTTCCTGTATCTGTTATAATTTCGCATTTTCCGCCTGCTAAAGTTTTCGGGACACTAATTCTACCGGTATCTGACTTTGCGATGAACTCTTTTTCCGATAAAAGTGTTCCGGTTACGCTCCCAGTGTCAGTTTCTATGTAAATCTCTGCGGCATCACAACTGTCAAGCTTTATATTGCCGGTATCTCTCTCAATATTGAACTTTTCAGTTGCTAATACGTTTTGCATTATCAAGTTGCCGGTATCGCCGGTAGAAATGAGGTTTCGGCATTTAACATTTGTCAAATTTGTTTTACCTGTTGAAACTGAAAGGTAAACCGTATCCGCAGTTATATCTTCTAAATGGATTTTTCCCGTGTCCGTTTTGATTTTAATATAATTTGTAGCAGAAGCGAAGTTAGTAACACTACCTGTGTTTTCAGTAATATCAATACTTTCAAACATAAAACTATCTGCTATCTCCACGTTGCTTGTGTGACCATATATCGAAAGAGCACCATAGTCGCTCGCAGGAAGATACACAGAAATTTTAGGATAATCGAATGATATGCCAATATGCTCATACCATTTTCTCGTGTCAGTTTCTGTAATTACAAGTGCATTGTCTTTAATTGTAATTTGATGCTTTGCTTTTTCTTGCGCATGGCAAAGAACCGTAACCTTACCGTCTTCTGAGGGTAAAATAGCGATATTGGCAGTGCCGGTTTCAATTGAAATACTTTCAAATTCACCCAAACTATCGTAAACGTTGTTTTCATACTTAACCGTAGACAGTTTGGTAAAATCCCATTCAAATTCTGTCATTGCCATTACAAAAATACCCGTTCCGATGATAATAAAAGAAGTTGCAATAATAAGCAATAATATAGTATTTTTTCTCATTATGCTTTCTCCTTTTCGGTAAAACATTTTTTAACCCAAGCTATAGTTTTCTTAGTAAGAATCATGACCCCACTTGTAGCTGCTGTACAGCCATAGTAGAAGAAGATTGCAAGTCCTGCACAAACCAGCACCGCACCAATTATGGCAATTCCTGAAGTTGTGTAACCTAAAATAACAGATGCTGTACCGCAAATTACACCGCCAATAGCGCAACCAATAATTGTACCGAATATCGCCCATAATGAAATAATTACAGACCATAATGATATGTATAACGAAAAAACTATAGAAATTGCTGCGATAAGCAGAGAAAGCCATATTGGAGAACTAACAATTAAAAGAGTAATTTCCCACGCTTTAATCTCTTTATGGGGCTTATTAACCGTTAGAGGTGAGAGCTCGGCTGCAATTCTTGATGCAGTTTCTTCAACTGATCCGATAGACTGTACCGCTTCTTCTTCAGATAAACCTTCTGCAATTTTTTCATCAATCTTTTTACTATAATGATTTAAGTATTCTTCAACTTCGTTTTGCGGAAAATCTTTTAACTTTTCATTCAGTGACAGAATAAACCTAAGTTTAGTCATTGCGTTATCCTCATTAGCCTATATTTTTAAAAAGCAAACCGCCGCATTTGCGGCGGTTTACTTTTGGCACCCCCAGCGAGAATCGAACTCACAACTAACCCTTAGGAGGGGCTTGTTATATCCATTTAACTATGAGGGCAAAAAGCGGCAAAGCCGCAATATTCAGTTGAGTTTGTTGTTACACTTTGACATAAAACGCTCAACGTCAATAATAAAGCGCTCATGTGTGCATTCGCCTATAGGTCCTTTTGAATCGGATGCTTCAATAGAAAAAACAAGTCTGCGACCGTCGATTTCGATGAGAGTAGCGGTGCAGGTAATTTCAATACCAATAGGGGAGGCTGCAAGATGCTTTACATTCAGCATAGTGCCAACCGAAGATTTTCCGACTTCAATATAAGGAGCAACACATTCGGAAGCGCATTTTTCCATAAGAGCAATCATTGCAGGAGTTGCGTATACAGGCAAAAGACCGCTTCCAACGTTTGCGGCAGTTTTTTCCATTGTAACCGTTTCTGTGATTGTATGTTTAATACCGATATCCATAATATGCCTCCATTCAAAATACTTAATTAGTATACCATAATGTAAGCAATATTTCAAGCCGATTTTATTTTTTTATTGAAAGATAGCGGTATTTGGTGTATAATAAATTGTAATATAATTTACGAGGTTTTTAATTAATGAAAAGAGAATTTTTAACAGATAGAGTTGCTATTAATTATATCGACGTTGATAAATTCAAGTCAAACTATCTTTCGGTATCTTTTGTTGTTCCATTTGAAAAAAGAAGCAGTGCTGTCAATGCGCTAATTCTGAAAATTCTTAAGCGCGGAACAAAATCATATCCCAATATGATAGAACTGTCAAAGAAGCTTGAATATCTGTATTCAGCTGACATATATACCAAAAGTTCTTGCTTTGGAGAAACACAGCTTCTCAGTTTTTCTATAGATGCTCTTGACAACCGATTTGCACTCGATAATACTGATATTTTGAGTGGTGCAATAGAAGTGCTTGAAGAAATAATTTTTTCACCGCTGATCGAAAACGGAGCATTCAGGGAAGACTATTTCGAGAGCGAAAAAGCTAATTTGCTTGACGATATTGCTGCAGAGATTAATTCAAAGGCGAAATATGCTATTACTCGACTTTGCGAGCACATGTTTGAAAACGAAAGCTACAGACTTGCACATGTTGGCGATAGAGAAACAGTTTCTGCATTAACAAACGAAGAGGTTTATCAACAGTATTTATCTATTCTGGACAGTGCAAATATAGAAATCACATTTGTCGGACACACTGACGAAAATAAGCTTAAAAAATCACTTATACGTATGCTTGAAAAGTATAAGCCTACAAAGACTCTTGAAACTTCTACAAACGTTGTGCGAACTGTTGAAAAGGTTAAAGAAGTACACGAAACTTGTGTTGGCAAGCAGGGAAATCTTGTAATGGGCTTCCGTACCGGCAAGGTTCTTGCGGATGGCGATTATGTAAAAATGGCACTTCTTTCGGAACTGTATGGCGGTAGTGCAACCTCAATGTTGTTTATGAACGTGCGTGAAAAAATGAGCCTTTGCTACTATTGTATGTCAGTGCCCGAAGCTATAAAAGGCATTATGCTTGTACGTGCCGGAATTGAGAATAAGAATTACGAAACCGCAAAAAAAGCCATTCTCGATCAGTTATCTGCTGTTAAAAACGGTAATTTTACCGAAGATGAATTGCTTGCTGCAAAGCTTTCGTTAATCAATGCGTACCGTGAAATTTCCGATAATCCGCAATCTTTAAGAAACTGGTATACAGGCCGTCTGCTTTCCGGAATTACGCAATCTCCTGACGAAGCGATTGAATCTGTATATGCAGTAACCAAGGATGATATTGTTAATACTGCGAAGAATATTCTTCTTGATACTGTATATTTCCTTGAGGGTATACAAGATGGAGGTGACAATTAATGGAAGTTAAAGTTCATGAAAGCAAAAAACTTGAAGAAAAGTATTATAGTTTTACTCATTCTTCCGGTCTGCGGGTTTTTGTTTTTCCTAAAGAACTCAGCACCTCGTATGCACTTTTTGCAACCAGATACGGTTCACTCGAAAACCGTTTTAAAATCGCCGGCGAAAAAGATTTTACTACCGTACCTGCTGGAATTGCACATTTTCTTGAGCATAAAATGTTTGAAAACGAAGACGGGGTAGATACCTTTGAGCGTTTTGGCAAAACCGGTGCAAGTGCAAATGCGTATACTTCATTTGATAAAACGGCATATCTCTTTTCTTCAACAGACAATTTTTATGAATCTCTTGAGATTTTGCTTGACTTTGTAACTCATCCGTACTTCACTCCTGAAACCGTAGCCAAAGAGCAGGGAATCATAGCACAGGAAATACAGATGTACGAAGATAATCCTAATACTCGTGTATATTATGAGCTTATGAGAGCGCTTTATAAGAATCATGATGTCCGTACGGAGATCGCAGGTTCTGTAGAATCAATATCGCATATCACCGCTGATTTGCTTTATAAATGCTATAATACGTTTTATAATCTAAATAATATGGTTCTTTGCGTATGCGGTGATGTTGAGATCGAAAAGGTTACAGAAGTACTTGACAAACTCTTGAAAACCGCTCCAAAATTTGAAGTTGTTCGTGTTTATAACGAGGAGCTTGCCGTTGTGAATAAACCGCGCAACGAAATCCAGATGCAGGTATCGAAGCCTCAGTTTGCTATTGGCGTTAAGGACATCAGAATCCCTACGGATTTAAAGGAGTTTTCAAAGAAGGATTTCGGTATGAGAATTCTTAACGAGATTCTTTTCAGTTCTTCAACCGACTTTTATAATGATATGTATGAAAAGGGAATTTTGAATTCACAGTTTTCGTGTGAGTACGACTCTACCTCTTCTTTTGCATATAACTATTATTCGGGCGAAACAGAAAATCCTGATGAGTTTTTTAGAATTCTAAAGGATTATATAAAAGAAATGCAAGCAAAATCAATCGACAAAGATGCCTTTTTAAGAGCAAAACGCACCGTTTATGCTGATTTTGTTCGTTTGTTTGACAGCACTGATGAGATTTCAAACGAGCTTGTTGCATATGCACTTCTTGACATGGATTTGTTTGATAATATAGATATCCTTGAAAGTGTTGACATTGAGTATGTTGAACAACTTTTGAAAGAATCTTTTGAAGACGAGTTCTTTGCTTTATCCATTGTTTCACCTATCAAGTGAGGAGTTATATGATTAGTTTATTGTCAAAAATTACTACTATTTCTTTCCCCGGTCTTGGTATCGGCGAGTTTCAAATCAATAATATCGCCGTTCCTGCCGATTCTCTCGGCTTTTTAAAAAAGATTTTCGGCGAAAACTGGCAGGGAATTGCGTGGTACGGAATTATCATTATGGTCGGAATTCTACTCTCTGCTATATACGCTACTTGGCGTGCAAAAAGAGAGGGATTCACCACCGATGATTTTCTTGACGTCGTTTTGGTCGCAGTACTTGTCAGCGTGTTTGGCGCAAGACTTTATTTTGTGATTTTTTACGGCGGATTTGATTCATTATATGATATAATTGCCGTTTGGAATGGCGGTCTTGCGATTTACGGTGCTGTTATTGGCGGGATAATTTCTTTGATCATAATGGCAAAAATCAAAAAGACCAGTCCGCTTTTGCTGCTTGATATTGGTGCATCGTCAATCATTCTCGGTCAGGCTATTGGCAGATGGGGCAATTTTATGAATGCCGAAGCATATGGATATGCTACCGATTTACCGTGGCGGATGGGAATTGGCAGCGGTGAAAACGCTATTTTCGTACATCCTACATTTTTATATGAGTCAATATGGAATTTTATAGGCTTCTTTTTGCTGTGGTATCTGTATAACAAAAAGAAGTATAACGGTCAAATCTTTTTAAGTTATCTTGCCTGGTACGGTTTTGGAAGAATGATTATCGAGGGACTTCGTACAGATAGTTTGTGGCTTATTCCAAATGTGATCAGGGTTTCGCAGTTCTTAGGTGCGATTTGTTTTGTCGCTTGCACTGCGATTTTAGTTTACATTGAAATTAGACGTTACAAGAGTAAAAAAGAGGTGAGATTTAATGGCAACAATAATTGATGGAAAGGTTACATCTTGTGCGGTTCGTGAAAGAATCAAGGGTGAAGTTGCTGATTTCAAGAACAAATACGGCGTTACTCCCGGACTTGCAGTTGTAATTGTCGGAGAGAATCCTGCTTCTCAGGTATATGTCAGAAACAAACATAAAGCATGTAATGAAGTCGGAATGTATTCTGAGGTTCATGAACTGCCATACGAAACCACAGAAACAGAGCTATTACAGATTATTGACCGTTTGAATAATGATAAAAAAATCAACGGTATTCTGGTTCAGTTACCACTACCTGAGCATCTTGATGAAGAAAAGGTAATATTAAGTATACGTCCCGAAAAGGACGTTGACGCTTTTCATCCCGTAAACGTTGGCAGAATTATGATAGGCAACTTCAGTTTTTTGCCTTGCACTCCTGCCGGCGTTATGGAGTTGTTGAAGCACTATAACATTGATATTGCAGGGAAGCATTGTGTAATAATCGGAAGGAGCAATATTGTCGGCAAACCGCAAGCTATGCTGATGCTTAAAGCCAATGCAA
This sequence comes from Eubacteriales bacterium, assembly GCA_045538895.1. Classification (GTDB taxonomy): domain Bacteria; phylum Bacillota; class Clostridia; order Oscillospirales; family CAG-272; genus UMGS902. Next base: position 31,205 of record JAZQEH010000118.1, on the reverse strand, counting down.
CTGTTACAATCTGCCATTCTCGGACAAAGAATTTAGCTGATATTACAAAACAAGCCGATATTCTGATTGCTGCGGTCGGAAAGGCAAATTTTGTTACTGCTGATATGGTAAAGGATGATGCTGTCATAATTGACGTTGGAATTAACCGTCTTGAAAACGGTAAGCTTTGCGGTGACGTTGATTTCCAAAGTGTAGAGCCTGTTGCATCATTTATTACTCCGGTTCCCGGCGGTGTTGGTCCTATGACGATAACGATGCTGCTACAGAATACACTTACAGCTGCAAAGGAACAGATCAAATAGAAAAAATAAGCTCTTGAGTAACAACTCAAGAGCTTATTTTTATTCAAAAATTACTTTTTCGTCAACAACTTTCGCTATCACGCTTTGACCATCTTTGATTTTCCCTTCAAGCATTGCTTCCGAAAATGCATCTTCGACATAGTTTGTTATTGCACGGCGTAGCGGGCGAGCACCATAAACATCATCGAAGCCTTTTTTAGCAACAAACTCAACCAGCGATTCATCAAATTCTATTGTTACACCAATATCCGATATACGCTTTTTAAGCTGACTCAGCAATAGCAAAGCAATTTTTTTGATATCTTCATCTGTAAGCTTGTTGAATACAATTATTTCATCAAGTCGGTTAAGAAATTCCGGACGGAAAGTTCCTTTCAACGCTTGCATTACATTGTTTTCCATTGTAACCTTGTCCGCCTCTGCTGAGGAAGTGAAGCCGAGTGATTTGGTTCTCTCGGTAAGTGCCGTAGCTCCGACGTTTGAGGTCATAATTATAACCGTATTCTTAAAATCAACTTTTCTGCCTTGCGAATCAGTAAGCACACCGTCATCAAGAATCTGAAGCATAATATTGAATATATCCGGATGCGCCTTTTCAATCTCATCAAAAAGAACGACCGAATACGGTTTACGGCGTATTTTCTCGGTTAACTGTCCACCCTCGTCATAGCCTACGTAGCCGGGAGGGGAACCAATAAGCTTTGAAACACTGTGCTTTTCCATGTATTCCGACATGTCAATGCGTATCATTGCATTTTCATCACCAAACATAACGGAAGCAAGAGCTTTTGTAAGTTCGGTTTTGCCAACACCGGTAGGACCAAGGAATATGAACGAACCCAGCGGACGTTTAGGATCCTTTAATCCCATTCTGCCACGTCTTATCGCCTTTGATACTGCCTCAACTGCTTTCTCTTGTCCTACAATACGCTCCTTTAAAATTGTGTCAAGATTCAGGAGCTTTTTGCTTTCTTCGCTTTCGAGTTGTTTAACGGGAATACCGGTCCAAGCGGTAACGATGTCAGCAATATGGTCTTTGGTAACTGTAAGTGTTGAAACGGTGCGTTTACTTTGCCACTCCGATTTAACACCGTCGAGCTTTGCACGCAAGGCATGTTCCTCGTCGCGGAGCTTTGCTGCTTCTTCAAAATTCTGGGCTTTGATAGCCTCTTCCTTACTTCTTGTAAGCTCCTCAATATGCTTTTCCATGTTCTTTATATCGGGAGGTGAAGTGAAGTTTGAAATTCTGATTCTCGATGCTGCTTCGTCTACCAAATCTATCGCTTTATCGGGCAAATAACGGTCATTAATATATCTTTTTGAAAGATTTACAGCAGCCTCTATAGCGTCATCCGATATTTTGAGTTTGTGATGTGCTTCATATTTGTCACGCAATCCCTTCAGTATAAGTATTGCCTCTTCGGCAGTAGGTTCTCCTACCATAACCGACTGAAAACGTCTTTCAAGCGCCGCATCCTTTTCAATATTCTTGCGGTATTCGTTTATCGTTGTGGCACCGATAAGCTGCATTTCACCGCGTGAGAGTGCGGGCTTTAAAATATTCGCCGCATCCATTGCTCCTTCGGCGGCACCGGCACCGACAAGTGTATGAATTTCGTCAATAAAAAGAATTATCTCAGGCTTCTTTGCAACCTCGTTCATTACATTTTTCAGACGTTCTTCAAATTCGCCACGGTATTTTGCACCGGCAATCATTGAAGAAATGTCCAAAGTGATAATTTTCTTTTCAAGAAGCATTTCGGGAACATTGCCATCGGCTATTCGCTGGGCAAGCCCCTCTACAACTGCGGTCTTACCTACACCGGGTTCGCCGATTAAGCAAGGATTGTTTTTTGTTCTGCGTGCAAGTATCTGGATAACTCTTTCAGTTTCATTATCTCGACCGATAATAGGGTCAAGCTTTTCGCTTTTTGCAAGTGCGGTCAAATCTTTTCCGTAAGAAGAAAGAGTTGGGCAATCCTTTATATCACTTTGCTTTTTGGCAGTTTGTGAGGTTGTACCTTGAGTAGCAGTTTCGCTTTCCTCCATACCGTTGAGATATGCCAGAATTTCTTTTTTCAAATCAGCGGTGCTAACGTCTATTGCTTCAAGAATTTTATTGGCAACGCATTCGTTCTCCTCTAAAATCGCATATAAGAGATGCTCGGTACCTATATAACCGTGACCGTAGCGAGTAGAGGTGTAAGCGGACATTTCGAGAATCTTTTTGGTACGTGGGGTAAGGTCAGAAGCATTTACGTTAGTCGGGGTACCACGTCCCATGTTGTTAACTATTGTATCGTTGATTTTTTCCTTTGTAGCACCTTTTGCATTTAGAAGACGAGCTGCAACACTATCTGCTTCGGAACAAAGCCCTACGAGCAAATGCTCGCTTCCTACGTAGGTGTGTCCCATCTCACGGGCAGCTAAAAGTGCATAGTTAAGTGCATTTTGTGCTTTTCTTGTAAATCTGTTGGTCAATTTTTATCCTCCGTTCCTACAACTGATTTAATTATTCTTGCACGAAGTATATCACGTGTATTCTCGCTATTTGCTTTTTCTCCATTTACATTCAGGATATGTGCAGGCATTGCGTTATGCAAAAGAGAGTCAAATTCCGGTATGGGTGCAATTATACCGAGAGCCATACCCAAGCGAACATATGCAAAGCATTCTAAAAACTCTTTACTTGATATTATATGGGCATATTTCAGAGTGCCCAGAGCACGGGAAACTTTATCAATGAGTTTATCCTTATTTGATTTCAAAAGGGAAGTACGTGCTTCGATTTCTTCATTTTCAATACGATTCGCTATCGCTTTAGTTTTGCGTATGATGTCATCCTCACTGTAACCAAGAGAAAGACGGTTTGAAATCTGATAAATGTATGCATCAGCAGCCGAACCCTCTCCGTACATGCCTCTGATAGTTATACCTACTTTTTCAAGCTCGGTTTTGAGTTCGCCAATTCGTCCAAGCAGTGTTATTGCCGGCAAAAAAATCATAACCGAAGCTCGCATCGCAGTGCCGAGGTTGGTAGGGCAGCGTGTGAGATATCCAAGCTCGGAATTAAAAGCAAAATTTATCCGCTCGCCAAGAAAACGCTCACATTCAATAGCGTTTTTTGCCGCAGCATCTATGTTAAGTCCATCGAAAAAACTCTGTATTCGCAAATGATCCTCTTCACACACCATTATATATGTTTGTGTGGTATCGTTTTTGAAAAGCGAATGTCTTTCTTTTTCTGTTGCAAACTCATGACTAATAAGGTTTTCTTCAAAAAGAGTATGTGCATATATTGATTTTTCAATGCCCTTATCCTCAACAAATCCAAGCGGAAGTGCAGAAGATGCAACTTTTTCAATTATTTCTTTTCGACATATGTCATTGAGGGCAGGGGGAAACGGATAGTCTTTGATATTTCTGGCAATACGAACACGGCTGCGAAGAATTACGCTATTGTCCATTTTAATTCTCCTTTAACGCTTTGATCTTATCACGAAGTCTTGCCGCTTCTTCATAGTTTTCAGCTCTGATAGCTTCTTCAAGCTTTGCTCGCAATTTCTCTTCTTCACTGATTTCTCTATTGCCAGCTTTGCCGGATGCGGTAAGTCCTACGTGCTTTGCAGACCCATGAATAGAACGTATGGTATTCTCAAGCTCGTCTTTAAAGGTGTTGTAACATTCAGGACAGCCAACTTTACCCATTGCAACAATGTCGTTTATGGTTAATGCACACAGATTGCATCTTTTTTCGGTATTTTTGTTTACCGTTTTTGTTTTCTTATCCAAAAAAGATGCAAACAAAGGAGAAAGTGGCGAAACAATATTCATTTTTTCAGCACAGCTTTTACATAAAGCTACTGATTTCTCTATACCATTGATCTTTTGTGTGTAAAAGAAACTTGCATTATTACCTTTACAATTAGAACAAATCATCAATTTACCTCAATTCATAAGTGAAAGTATCATATTCCTAAAAGAATTTCCACGCAACGCATTTTGAACTTCACGTGGCATATCTGAAAATACATTGGAAGAAAGACAAGCACGTATCAGGCGTGACTCTCTGCCGGTAATTATTTCAGAAGAGTACAGTATTTCTAAAATACTCTCAAGCTCACGCTCGGTTAATCCGTTTTGAGAAAGTTTAAAATACTTCATCAAAACATCATCTTCACTCATTACCTTTCTTATAATACGTATATAACCACCGCCTCCGCGTCTGCTTTCAATAACGTAACCGCGTTCAGGAGTGAAGCGTGATGCCACAACATAGTTAATCTGACTTGGTACGCATCCAAGATGCTTTGCAAGATCATTTCGCTTTATTTCAAGTGTACCTCCGCAATCATCAAGCATTTCGTCGATAAATGCGGCAATAGAATCGGATATCAACATTTTTCAGAATTCCTTTCCGAAGTTTTTTCACTTATATTTTAAAGTTAAAGTCAAAAATAGTCAAAGTCAAAAATGGTCAAACAAAAAGCAAGAACAACAGCTTTTGCTGTTATTTCTCGCTTTTTCTCGTTATTTCTTTAAATTTTGCTATTTTACTGCAAATTTTCAGAGATTGCATTATAGTTACGTACTATTGCGTTCCACGTAATTTTGTCAACAATGCCGGTAGATGAAATATTATTTCGCAGCTGAAATATCGCTACTGCATTTTCGGTTGTTTCGTTATATTCTCCCGTCAACTCAAGCGGTGCATAATCATCGTAAATTACAGTTATTGAATTCAAAAGCATCTGCAAAAGCATGACAAAATCGCTTTTTTCGCCTATTGATACCGATTGACCTTTTTTGAATATGTATATCGGAAGAGGCTCGCTTTGTTCAAATTCAGCTTCAAGTGTTTTTTCATAAAGCAAATCATAAGTTACTTTATCAACAATTCCGTTTTCTTCCAACTCGTTTTCTTTTTGAAAGAGTTTTACAGCTTCAACGGTAACATTATCGTAAATACCGTCTATCGGAACTGTCACTCTACCTTCACCACCGATTTGCAGTATACGTAGAAAACGCTGTACTTGCATTATTGCTTGAGCAATATCATTGTTCTGATATGTCATAACTATTCTCCTATTGAATATCCGGGGTATTGTCCTGTACTCGTTGTGTTGCCGCTATATAGATCTTCATAAATCTCCGCTATTGCATTCCATGTTTCAAGATCCACCGTGCCGCTTTCTTCTATAGCAAACAACCTTTGAAAGGCAGCGACTGCATTATATGTCAATGCACCGAAATATCCGGTTACAGGAACGGTTGGTATCTGGTCATATGTTTGTGAAATATAATTGAGATATTCCTGCAAAATGGAAACAAAGCGATTTTCGCTTCCTACACGTAGAATAAAGCCCGGATAGGGAACAGTTATGCCTTCAGTAAAACGTTCGGGAATTGACGCAATAAGTCCCTGATAAACGTTATATATTTCATACCAGGTAACTTCTTCAACCACACCCGTTTCAGGCAATGAGTATGTTTGCTGAAAGCTTTTTACACTTTGAGTTGTAGAAGGTCCGAAAATGCCATCTATCGGAGTCGCTTGCACGGTTGGAACAAATGTAGAGATATATGTTAAAAAGTACTGTAACAATCTCACGCCGAGGCTTTCGCTCCCCTCTACAAGGTTTTCCGGATACTGCCGTGATACTTCGTCTAAAGTGATACCCTCGGAGTTGAGTTCCGAAAGACGTTTTACACTATTGTATATTCGAAGAATAGCATACCATGTTGAGTTTCCGACGATACCGTCAGGCGTGAGATTAAATATACGTTGAAATTCCTGCACTGCATCAAGCGTTTCTCTGCCGAAATATCCGTCTACAGGAGAAATTTTAGGGATAGCAGGATAGTTATTAGATATACGGTTTAACCTGATCTGCACCTGCCTCACAGCATCGTTTCCGATACCAAATACAAGAGGAGCACCGGGCAAGCTTCCACCGGGAAGTGAAAGAGGTACATCGGTAACGATATCTATGTTATCACCGTAGTAATTCTGTAATATCTCATACGGGACAAGTCCTTCCTCTGCAAGCGTTACCGTGCCCCATTGCGACAATCCTTCACACTGTGTCTGAGCGCCGTCACAGTACTGGGCAAATAACGGTTCAACCGCCCCTTGTCTGCGTATATAACTGTTGAAAATTTCATCCACTATATGCGAAATATTCTCAAAATAGTCACGGTCCGGAACAAAATACTGGTCATATTGGGTTGTGTTCGTTATATCAAAATCATATCCGCGGCTGCGGTAATACTCTGTATAAATTCTGTTTAAAGCAAACGAAATCTGTGCATAAATGTTTGCTCGTATTGCACTTTCAGGCCATGTAGGATAGATTTCACTAGAAGCTACGTTTTTTATGTAATCGATAAACGGAACCGTTATATTCTGTGCATTTGAAGATGGAGTGCCAAGATGAACGGTTATTGTTTCGGGTATAGTAGGTATTCCAGTTGGCATATTTCCTCCTTATAAATTCGGATTCTGGCTTTCGGTAACGTTGCCATCATCAGGAATAATGGCTTCACCGTTATACTCGGTTTTGGGAATCAGATTTACCGGCTGAATCGAAGTGGTATTTGCAAAAACCGGAACGTTAATAAAGCTTCGCGGATTAAACTTTTCTTTGTTTACACTAACGTTGTAGGTTGCAAATGGCTGACTTTGTCCAGGGGATTCAGAGGTGGATGAGGGTGGAGTTGGCAAGGTTATTCTCGGCGTATTGCCGCTCTGGTCGGTATATAGTACCGAAACAACACCAGATGAATTCTGATTACTGCCGCTTACTGTCACTAAGGCGTCTTCAATCGGAATTGCGCCTCCTGCGGTATAAACCGAAACTATAAGTGTACCGGTTGCGGAATATCCGTTTGGTATTCGGTTATTCATAATAAATCCTTTCTAAAACACAAAATATTTAGGTCTTAACATTAATATAGTATAGTAATTGCACTAAAAAGATTACTTGTTTTGTGCAAAATCTAAAAAAATTCAAAATTTATCTTTTTTCTATTTTTTTTTAGAAAATTATGTTATAATAAACTTGTATGCAATACAAAAATAGAATTTTTGGAGGACATGATGAACGATAATTTTTACGGAGATCTTGCCATAATCGGCATGCGTGGTTGCGAAGCTTTTACACAAGAGGTTGACAGCTACATAAAAGATTGGCGTCGCCATGTTGAAGACGAAACATATATCGCACAGGCTGATTGTCCGAGATTTGGTTCGGGTGAGGGTAAGGGTCTTATCCACGAGTCAATGCGCGGCAAAGACGTTTACATCATTTGCGATGTGTTTAACTACGGTGTAACGTATAAGATGAACGGTATGACCGTTCCTATGAGTCCCGATGACCATTATCAGGATATCAAGCGTATTATCAGCGCAATCGGCGGTAAGGCACGCAGAATTTCTGTAATCATGCCCATGCTTTATGAGGGTAGACAGCATAACCGTACGACACGTGAGTCCCTTGACTGTGCCATTGCACTTCAAGAACTTGTAAATATGGGTGTTAGCAACATTATCACTTTTGATGCACATGACCCCAAGATTCAGAACTCTATTCCGCTTCACGGCTTTGATAACGTAAGACCTACTTACCAGATGATCAAGGCACTTGTAAAAGCGGTTCCGGATGTTTCATTTACCCATGACAGTCTTATGATCGTTTCTCCTGATGAAGGTGCAATGAGCAGATGCATGTTCTATTCTTCGCTTCTTGGTCTTGACCTTGGTATGTTCTACAAGCGTCGTAACTACTCTGTTATTATCGACGGTAAGAACCCCATTGAAGCACACGAATACCTTGGCAGAGATTTGAAGGGCAAGGATGTTATCGTTGTTGACGATATGATCTCTTCCGGCGAATCAATGCTTGACGTATGTATCCAGCTTAAGGAAAAAGGCGCAAACCGTATCTTTGTATTTGCTACATTCGGCTTGTTCTGCAACGGTCTTGATAAGTTCGACGAAGCATATGAAAATGGCATTTTCACAAAGATTTTCACCACAAATCTTGTTTACAGCAAGGACGAACTTAAATCCAGAGAGTGGTATCAGTCTGTTAACATGTGCAAATATGTTGCATATCTTATTGATACTCTTAATCACGATGCAACTATCAGCAATCTTCTTAATCCCGCAAAGCGTGTTCACAAGCTTATTGATAAGCACGCAAAGAAACAGGCTGAGGAAAATCAGTAATAGAAATGGCGACGGTTTTTCCGTCGCCTATTTTGTTAGTAACTTCCCAAACAGTTTTTCAACAGATTTGCTTTCCTCATCGGAAAGAATTGTATACAGAATATAGTCGCCTTTTGAAGTGATTTTTGCATTACAGATTTTAGTATATTCTTCGCCCATATACCGTGTATCCCAGTTGGATTTTTTGAACGAAAGATAAGTTTTAATCACATCAATTCCTTTTTTCGCATTCTGCTTTTCAGAAACCTTGAAAATGCCGTATTCATTATATTCCGTGCCCGAAAAAGGGTATAGAATTATGTATTCCGAGAATATTGATAAATCATTCCCCGTGCAGTATTTTATATAATCTGTGCTTGCTTCTGACAAATGCTCAAAGCCTCCTATTTTTTCGCCTAAGCATGATGCCAGTATTTGTACGGGAACATTAGTTTTTACAGGCGAACACGATACTAAAAGAAGGCAAATAACTGCAATAATACTTAACTTTTTCAAACTAATTTCCTCCTACCATGTGAGTGCAGATATATTCAATCTGAACATCAAGTCCAAGCGGTGTTAAATGGCAACCGTCCGTTGAATATTCTTCAATGAGATAACCGTCAGCATCGCACAGTATTTCAGCTGTGTTTAAATAATAGCTGTCGGTTTGCATTGCTACTTCAATAATCCATTCGTTTCCTTTTTTTATTTGTGAATTACTGATTTGAGTATACGAGCGGCAGACCGGGAACATTGACTGCAACACTACTACAGTATCGGGGCTTGCTTTTTTTATGGAGTTAATCAATTTTGTATACTCTGATGCAAAGTAGTTTTTATCTACCAATTCAACTCCGTTTATCCCAAGCGAAATAATCAACACCTGTGGCTTTTTCAGTGCGGCAGCCTCGGCAGCTGTTATTTCACTATCATTTTCAGGGTACACGATTTTTTGAAATTGCATATCCCATATAGACATTGTGCCGTTTCTCGGCGTCCACACCTGATTGGTCTCCTTTCCTCCGTCAAGCATTGAAAATGCCTTTAAGCCATATGTGCGTGAATCGCCTAAAAATACTATTTTATTCAAATATTCAGCTCCGCCATGGCTTGTTTTTCCTAAAAACACTTCTGAATATGAAAACACCTGTACATCTTCGTTAATGTACAGGTGTTGATTTTTATACGGAAATACTGCCATGCAGAATAAAGCAATGCATGCCGAAAGTAAAAATTCTATTATACGCATAAAGCACCTGTATATATTTTGTGCTTCAACGTCATTAATTTTAAAACATTGACTTATATTCTTTGGTGTCCTCGACAGTTTTTTTCTTGTTTTGTATCAATGCAATAACAACAGCGATTGCGGTGTACAAAAGAGTAACAAAAAGCAGCAAAACAAACGTTGCAAGGGAATTGGTAACAATTTTAGCAATAAACACAAAGCCGATATAAGCAGCAATTACCACCAAAAGGTAATGAATCAGAATACGTAGAATAAACGGTAACTTCTTGATATGTAAAACCGTATGAAACACACGCAGCAAAAAACATGAAACGAATAACGCAAACATTGCCGAAAGTGTTATTGTGATGGTATTTGAAACTAAAATATATCCGGCTATATATAAAATAAATACAAAAGCCGTAAAAAGTATGCATGTATCGGTCAGAAAGTTTCTGATTTTTTTCATTGAAAATTCCTCCGCTTGAAATTTATTTAATTGTAGCATACAAAACTGAGTATTTCAAGGCATTTTATTAATAAATATTCATTGACTTTATTATATATCTAATATATAATATATATTTAGATAAGTATAAACTTTTTATAATTGGACGGAGAAAATATGCTTAACAGACACGAATCGAGAGAGGCTGTACTTGGTCTTGTTTTTGAAAATGAATACGGATGCTATGAGGACAAGCAGGAGTTATATGCAAATGCTTTGAGTGCCCGTGGCATCGAGGAAAACGAATACATCAAAACCGTATTTTTCGGCATAATCGAAAAAGCTGATGAGCTTGATGCATATATTGAAAAGTACTCAAAAGGCAGAAAGCTTTCACGTATTGCCAAGGTAGCAAAATCAATCATGCGTATTGCTATTTATGAAATGCTGTATATTGATTCAATACCGGCAAGCGTATCTATCAATGAAGCGGTAGAGCTTATTAAAGTCTATGATGACGAAAAAACCAAGGGATTTGTTAACGGAATTCTCAATTCCGTTAAAGAGGAACTTGGAAAATGAAAAAATGCTTTGTAGGCATTGATACGAGCAATTACACAACTTCGATTGGCATTGTTGGAGAAGATGGCGAAATTATTGCCAACATTAAGAAATTATTACCGGTATCTTTAGGGGAATGCGGTTTGCGTCAGAGCGATGCAGTTTTTGCTCATATCAAAAACTTACCGGAAGTATTGGAAAAAGCGGATTGCATTTTAAAATCTCTTGATATCCTTGCTGTGGGGTATTCTGAGAAACCGAGAAATGTTGACGGTTCGTATATGCCGTGTTTCCTTTGCGGCAAAAATGCCGCACTTGCGTTAACCGTCGGCAGAGGAATTGATATCTATCCATTTTCCCACCAGTGCGGTCATGTATCGGCGGCACTTACCTCTGCAAATGCGTGGAGTGTTGCTGATAGCAGTTTTGTCGCTTTTCACGTTTCAGGAGGCACAACCGAAGTTTTAATGTGCAAAAGGGATATCAACGGTTTTTCTACCAAAATCATCGGCGGAACACTTGATTTAAACGCAGGTCAGGCGATTGACCGTGTTGGTGTAATGATGGGAATGCAGTTTCCGTGCGGTGTTCATATCGAAAATGCTGCCAAAAGTTATTTAGGTAAAATTCCCAAAGCTAAAGCAAGCGTAAAAGGCGGCTTTTGCAACCTTTCCGGACTTGAAAACCTTGCTATGAAGCTTTTTAACGAGTGTCACGACGCCGCAAAAACAAGTGCCTTTGTGCTCGACTTTGTTGCAAGAACGCTTTATGAGATTGCAGAAAACGTTCGCATAGAATTCAGTAATTTGCCGATCATATTCAGCGGCGGAGTAATGAGTAACTCCATAATACGCTCTAAGCTTGAAAAACTCAGCGACGTATACTTTGCAGAACCTGCGCTTTCCTCTGATAATGCAGTAGGAATTGCGGAGCTTGCAAGACAACAGTATTTAAAAAACAGATAGGAGAATATAATGGGTGTATTTGATGAAATCTTCGGAACACCCGTCAGTCAAAGTGACGGTGCCATCACGGTAACGCAACTGAATGAATATATCAAATCAAAAATTGACAGTGACGGTTTCTTATCTCACGTTACGGTAAAGGGCGAAATTTCTAATTTCACCAATCACTATAAAACCGGTCATTTTTACTTTACCATCAAGGATGAAGGTTCGCTTATAAAGGCGGTTATGTTCCGTTCTGCCGCTTCAAAAATCAACTTTGTCCCCGAAAATGGCATGAAGATAGTTGCAAAGGGCAGAGTTTCGGCATTTGTCCGTGACGGTCAGTATCAGTTATATTGCGAAAGCATGGAACCGGACGGGATTGGTGCTTTATATTTTGCTTTTGAACAGTTGAAAAAGAAACTTTCAGCAGAGGGACTATTTGACGAATCACGCAAAAAGCCACTCCCTAAAATTCCCACTCGCATCGGCGTTATTACTTCACCGACAGGTGCCGCAATCCGTGACATTATCAACATCCTCGGCAGACGTTTTCCGTATGCAAAGGTTATTCTTTATCCCGCGCTTGTCCAAGGTGCCGAAGCTGCCCCTTCACTTATTGACGGTATGAATTTTTTCAACTCCCAAAAGAATGTTGATGTTATTATTATCGGCCGTGGCGGCGGTTCTATCGAGGACTTGTGGGCTTTCAATGACGAAACCCTTGCACGTACAGTTGCAGCCTCTGCCATACCTACCATTTCTGCCGTAGGTCATGAAACGGACTTTACAATTTGCGATTTTGTTGCCGACAGACGTGCACCGACTCCTTCTGCTGCTGCTGAACTTGCTGTTCCCGAAACAAAGGAACTTATGCATAAAATTGACAACATCATCGGCAGAATGTCCTTGCTGCTCACAAGACGGATTGAAAGCGGAAAACAAATTCTTGACTTTTACAAAACGCAGGGCGTTTTTGCATATCCCGAAAGAATGTTTGAGGACAGAAAAATGCAGCTTCTTCTGCTCGGTCAAAAGCTTGAGTCTACAACTACATCAAAGCTGACGGCTGAACGCAGTTTGCTTGCTCAATATACCGCTAAACTTGAAGCTCTTAGTCCTCTCGGAATACTTTCACGAGGATACTCTGTTGCGTCAAATAAAGATGGCAAGGTGCTTTCATCGGTTAATGACGTTTCAACGGGCGAAAGCATTTCGCTCAGGCTCAGTGACGGCACTTTGAGTGCCAAAGTAGATTAACTAAGGAGTATAATAATGGCTGAAAATAAAGAAAAAACTTTCGAAGAAGCAATGGCACGCCTTGAAGAAATTGTTCGTGCACTTGACGGAGGAACAACAGGACTTGATGATTCTCTTGGACTTTTCGAAGAGGGAATTGCCCTTGTAAAGCTTTGCAATTCAAAGCTCGAAAGTGCTGAACAGAAAGTAAAATTACTTGCTAAAGGTGAAGATGGCTCTTTATCAGAAACAGATTTTGCCGGAGGCAATAAATAATGTACGATATAAACAAGGTTCTACTTGATAATGCCTCTCTTGTTGAAGAGTCACTAAAAAAGTATTTGCATAGCCGTAAAGACACCACTCTTTACGGTGCAATGGAATACAGTCTTATGTGCGGCGGCAAGCGTATTCGTCCTTTCTTGACCATTGAATTCTGCAAGCTTTTCGGCGGAGATATTGAAGCTGCTCTGCCGTATGCAATGGCAATCGAAATGATACATACTTTTTCACTTATTCATGATGATATGCCCTGCATGGATAATGACGATTTTCGCCGTGGCAAGCCTACAAATCACAAGGTTTACGGTGAAGCAACCGCTTTGCTTGCAGGTGATGCAATGATATTTTCTGCATTCGAATGTGCTTTGTCGAATGCCAACACTTCAAGCGAGAATAAACTTCTGGCAGTACAGGAACTTGCTAAAGGTTCCGGTGCTGACGGTATGTGTGAAGGTCAAATGCTCGATTTAGCAGGCGAGGGAAACAAACTTACATTTGATGAATTACTTTCACTTCACGCACATAAAACAGGTTGTCTTATAAGAGTTGCCGCAAAGCTTGGTGCAATCGCCGCAAATGCCGATGAAGAAGCGATTAAAGCCGCTGACACTTACGGTGCAGGAATCGGTCTTGCTTTCCAGATAATCGACGATATCCTTGATAGATACGGTGATGCCGATAGTCTTGGTAAGCCCGTTGGCAGCGATGCAAAGAATATGAAAACTACTTTCCTCAATTTTATGGATGTTGATAAAGCGATGGAATACGCAAAAAAAATTACCGAGGAAGCATGCAAAGCAATCAGCAAATACGATAACAGCGAAACACTTATTGCATTTGCAAATATGCTTTTAGACCGCAAAAACTGATGAGAGCTGATATTTTTTTGGTTGCAAACGGCTATGCAGACAGCCGCCAACGAGCGAAACTTTTAATCAACGGCGGTTATGTTAAAGTGAACGGAAAGCTTATTCAAAAAGCTTCTGCCGACATCATAGAGTCGGATATAATCGAAGTTTCGGGCGACCCTATAGGATATGTAAGCCGAGGAGCTTTGAAGTTGAAAGCTGCTTTTGAAACATTTGGTATAAACGCATCTGGCAAGACCGCAATTGACGTCGGCGCTTCTACAGGCGGTTTTACCGAATATCTGCTTGAGCAAGGTGTTTCGAAAGTTTATGCAGTTGACTCCGGTACAAACCAGCTTGCCGAAAAGTTGAGAAACGATGACCGTGTTATTGTAATGGAAAAATACAATGCACGCAATCTGCAAAAATCCGATTTTTCAGATTTTATTGAAGTTGCAGTAATGGACGTTTCGTTTATTTCACAAACGTTAATTATCCCATCACTTGCATCCGTTCTATCGGATGTTTCGATATTTGTCAGTCTTATCAAACCGCAGTTTGAAGCGGGAAGAGAAGCGATTGGTAAAGGCGGAATTGTTAAAAATGCAGTGTCCCGTTCAATTGCGATAAAAAAAGTAATTGATTGTGCTATTGAAAACGGTTTTACCCTTTGCGGCTTGACCGTTTCCCCTATCAAGGGCGGTGACGGAAACACCGAATACCTTGCATGCTTTTCAAGAGGAGAAGCGATACAGGGCTATACCGGAAATATTGACTTACTGATTTCTGAATGTGTAAAATGAGGTGCTTATGAAACGAGTTGTTATTGCTCCTGTTATTCGTAGCGAAAAAGATGAGCTTTACACTTTGCAAACGGTTTTTCGCTTTCTTTCAAGCGGAGCAACGGTTTGCATGGCAGAAAACCATAACGGGCATGCTTATGCAAGCGGTGCACAGTTTTTCAGCGAGGATAAACTTTATGATGACTGTGAGCTTATAGTTGCACTCGGCGGTGACGGCACCATTCTTCGTGCAGCAGAGAACGCACTGAAGTATAACGTTCCGCTACTCGGCGTAAACCTTGGCAGACTTGGTTATATGGCCGAGCTTGAAAAAGACGAATTGCATCTGATTGATAATATTTTCAAAGGCGAATACACTCTTGAAGACCGAATGGTTTTGTCTGTATACATACACCGTGAAAATGGGAATCATGAGACACTTCGTGAAGCACTCAATGACGTTGTTATCAGCCGAGGCGGATACACACGCAGTATTGATATGGATTTATATGCCGATTCCAAAAGCGTGCGAACCATTCGTGCAGACGGATTGATTATTGCAACACCGACAGGCTCTACCGCTTATTCCATGGCTGCTGGCGGCAGTGTTATTGACCCTACCATTGAATGTATCTGTGCAACACCGATTTGCCCGATTTCAAGATACGCATGTCCTACCGTTTTTTCCGGTAATTCTGTTCTTGAGATTGTAAACGGTGACGAACGTGCAGAGAATTGGAGTATAACTATTGACGGCGAATCGGTTACTCCGCTTAGTTTTGGAGAAAAACTCGTTATAAAGCGTTCGGCTAAAACTGTAAAAATGCTCTTGCTGAAAGACGAAGGCTTCTTCGAAACACTTAATAACAAGATTTCAAAATACGAACTGAAAAAATAGGAAAGGGAATAACGTGAAAAGTAAACGACAAGACAAGATTTTAGAACTCATTTCCGAGTTTGAGATTGAAACACAGGAAGAATTAATCTTTTATCTTAATAAATTTGGATTTGAAACAACACAAGCCACCATTTCACGTGATATCCGTGAATTGAAGCTCACCAAGATTATCGGTAGCACCGGTAATTACCGTTATGCCGCACATGACCGGGTTGCCGCTGCCGCTACTGCGCCTAAATTCAACGGCGTTCTGGTCGATTCTATAATTAAGGTTTCGTATGCCAATAATATTATCGTTCTCAAAACATTTCCCGGACTTGCAAATGCTATAGGTTCGGGGATCGATGCAATTCATTCACCCGAGATTCTCGGTTGTGTCGCCGGTGACGATACTGTTATTGTTGTTTTGGTGAGCGAAACTGCCGCAAAGAGTGTTTCGGAAAAACTCAAGCAGATGATGCGTTCGGTTTGATTTTACATAAGGAGGCTTGCGAATGATTTATTCGTTGCATATTGAAAATATAGCTGTAATAAAATGCGTGGATATTGATTTTGTCGCAGGCTTTACTGCCCTTACAGGTGAAACCGGTGCCGGCAAATCAATACTTATCGACAGTATTAATTTTCTGCTCGGCGCACGTTCATCAAAAGATATTATCCGCAGCGGTGAAGAAAAAGCTTTTGTTTCTGCTATGTTTGGCGGATTTGGAAAAGCTGACATTGAAAAGCTTTCACAGCTCGATGTGTTTCCCGACGAAGACGGCAATCTGCTGATATCCCGTTTGGTAAACATCGACGGCAGAACTCAAAGTAAAATTAACGGTAGTGCTGTCAACACCTCTTTGGTTCGTTCTATTTCTCCATTACTTGTTAATATTCACGGACAAAATGACAGCATTAAGCTTCTTGATGACGAGAACCATATAGTTTTCCTTGATGCGTATGCCGAAAACTCTGCTGAACACGAAGATTATGCTAAAAAGTTCGATGAATACAAGCATGCAAAATCAGCTTTGAAAGAACTGAACGTAAAAAGCGAAGAGAAATCAAAGCGTGAAGCCGAGCTTAAACATACTATCAAATTACTCGAAAGTGCAAAAATAAAAATCGGCGAAGAAGAAAAACTTTTAGCTGAAAAGCAGATAGTTGCCAACGCGGAAAAGATTTCTAAACAGACCTCTTTTGTGTACCGTGCTTTAAAAGGCTCCGAAAAAGCAAACGCTGCATATATACTTGACCGTTGCTCTGCAGCACTTTTGCAAATCGCTGACAATGTTCCGTCTGTTGCAACTCTTGCCGCAAAGCTCAATGATATGAAATATGAGGTTGAAGATATTGCCGATACGGTTTATGACCTTACGGGTAATATCGGTGAAAATCCTGCAACCAAACTCGACAGAATCGAGGGCAGGCTGAATGTTATTAATAAGCTTAAGAAGCATTTTCTTACCGATGAAGCAGGATTGCTCTTGTTGCTTGAAAATTCAAAGGCAGAGCTTTCAGAGCTGCTCGACATGGATGCCGCTATCGAAAAAGCAGTTAAAATCTGCAATGATGCAGAAAACGCTGCTTTCAGTGCTGCAAAAATTTTATCAGAAACACGTATTAGCGCCGCAAAGGAATTAATACCATTAGTTTTAAAAGAACTTGAATTTCTGGATATGGAGAAAGTTGTTTTTGATATTTCCATTACAAACAGTGAAGTTCTTACTTCAAATGGCTTTGACAATGTTGTGTTTTTGATTTCCGCAAACAAGGGCGAGGAACCGAAACCTATCTCAAAAATTGCTTCAGGTGGCGAACTTGCGAGAATTATGCTTGCCGTTAAAACAGTTTTTGCGGATGCATTCGGTGTTCATACTGTATTTTATGATGAAGTTGATACCGGTGTTTCAGGAAAAACTGCCCGTAAAATAGGAATCAAACTGAAGCAAAGTGCCAAAGGAACTCAAACCATTTGCGTTACGCACTCTGCACAAATCGCATCTCTTGCAGACACACATCTGCTTATACAAAAAAGAACAGTTGATGAGCGAACAGAAACGTCTGTTACAGAAATTGACGGTGAAACACGCATTAGTGAGATTGCAAGAATTCTTGGCGGCGTTACTATCAGCCAGAACATGTTGATATCAGCCGCAGAACTTATTGAAGAAGGAAAAAAATTTTAAAATTTACATATAATTTAGGAGAAACAAAATGACACTTTACGAAGAACTTAAGGCCAGAGGTCTTCTGGCACAGCTTACTGACGAGGACGAAATCAGAGATATGATCAATGCCGGCAAGGCAACTTTCTATATCGGTTTTGACTGTACCGCAGACAGCCTTACTGCAGGTCACTTCATGGCACTTACACTTATGAAGCGTCTTCAGATGGCAGGTAACCGCCCCATCGCTCTTATTGGCGGCGGCACTACAATGATCGGCGACCCTTCCGGACGTACCGACATGCGTAAGATGCTCACCAAAGAGGATATCGACCACAACGCAGAATGCTTCAAGCGACAGATGGAGCGTTTTATTGAATTCGGTCCCGATAAGGCAATGATGGTAAACAACGCAGAATGGCTGCTTGACCTCAATTATGTTGAACTGCTCCGTGAGGTTGGTGCTTGCTTCTCGGTTAACAACATGCTCCGTGCAGAATGCTACAAGCAACGTATGGAAAAGGGACTTTCATTCCTTGAATTCAACTACATGATTATGCAGAGCTATGACTTCTACTACCTCTACAAGCACTACAACTGTAATATGCAGTTTGGCGGCAATGACCAGTGGTCTAACATGCTTGGCGGTACCGAGCTTATCAGAAAGAAGCTTGGCAAAGATGCTCACTGTATGACAATCACGCTTCTCACCGACTCTCATGGCAATAAGATGGGCAAAACTGCCGGTAATGCGGTTTGGCTCGATCCTAACAAAACAAGTCCTTTCGATTTCTTCCAGTATTGGAGAAACGTTGACGATGCAGACGTTATTAAGTGCATGAAGATGCTCACATTCATGCCCCTTGAAGAAATTGCTGAATATGAAAAACTCGAAGGTAGCGATCTTAACCGTGCTAAAGAAAAGCTCGGTTATGAACTCACCGAACTTGTTCACGGCAAAGAAGAAGCAGAAAAAGCACTTGCCGCTGCAAAAGCAGTTTTTGCAAACGGCGGCGTTTCGGCTAACATGCCCTCTACCACTCTTACTGATGACAACTTTACAGACGGAAAAATTACAGTAATTGATATGCTCGTTGTATCCGGCCTTGCTCCTTCAAAGGGTGAAGCACGCAGACTTATTCAGCAGGGTGGTGTAATCGCAGCTGACCAGAAAGTTGAAGCATTTGATATGGCATTTGACAAAGCTGCTTTTGCCGGTGACGGTATGGTTGTTAAGAAAGGAAAGAAGACTTTCCACCGTTTTACTATCTGATATAAAGGACTGATTTTATGTCTTTACAAAATTTTCTGCAAAAGCTTGAAGCGTATTCTGCAAAAACGAACAAAGACGAGTTTTTTGTCCGTGAAGATTACTCTTTTAAGCGTATCACGTCTTTCCGCATTGGCGGAAATGCAGATTTAGCCGTTTATCCCAAGGATTCAAAGGCTTTCATATACGCCATTTGTGCTGCTAAAGAGCTTTCTATTCCATACATTGTTATCGGTAACGGAAGCAACACTTTAGCATCTGACAACGGTTTTAGAGGTGTTGTTTTTGTTACTACCGAAATGCGTAAAGTAACTATTGACGGCGAATACCTTACCGCAGGTTGCGGCTGTTTGCTTGGCAGTGTCGGAACTAATGCAAGTACCGCAGGACTCAGCGGAGCCGAATTTGCAAACGGCATCCCCGGCACAGTTGGCGGTGCAGTATACATGAATGCCGGTGCATACGGCGGACAGATGGCTGATATTGTATATGCAACAGAATGTTATGATATTGACAATGACGAAATTATTGTTTTAGATAATGCCGCTCATTGTTTTGACTACCGTCATAGCGTTCTAATGGAGAAAAACTATATTGTTCTTTCTTCAACTTTTAAGCTTACAAGAGCTAACCCTGATGATATAAAAGCCAAAATGAACGAACATCTTCGTGCAAGACGTGAAAAGCAACCGCTTGAGTTTCCAAGCGCAGGAAGCACGTTTAAACGCCCCGTAGGTCATTTTGCGGGAAAACTTATTGAAGATGCAGGGCTGAAAGGTGTAAGCGTTGGCGGAGCAATGGTTTCTCCCAAACATGCCGGTTTCATCATAAATACCGGCAATGCAACAGCTTCGGATGTAATGGAACTTATTGAACTTGTAAAAGAAAAGGTCCGTTCAACGTCCGGTGTTGAGCTTGAATGTGAAATTCGTTTCGTCGGTGAAAAGTAATGTCATTTTCTTTAGAAGCTAAAATTGAATCGGCGGCATTCCCAATGAAAAAACAATGCTGCCGCCGAGCTTTTATACTTGGAGTTCTGCTGTTCGGAGCCGAATTTTGTGATGACACCGTTACGCTTTATACCGAATGTGATGCCATCGCCGAAATTTGTGCGGCATATATTAAAGAGCAGTTTGGCAGAGATACCACTCCTGAAAAATCCGGCTCAAAAAACACAGTTTTTTTGCAATTCAAATCAAAAAGTGCGGCTGGGTTTTTAAAAAAAGCAGTATTTTCATTAGATACATCAATGTTTTTGAAATGTGAAGACTGCCTACCGGCTTTTTTACGTGGTGCATTTGTTTGCGGCGGCACCGTCAGTGAACCGCAAAAGAAAGATTATCATATTGAAATCAAAAGCAAAATCAAGCAAAACATGTCCGATATGGTCGAGATTTGCAATGATGCCGGCTTTTCATTTAAACTTTCTTCAAGACTATCCGCACCGAGTATTTATGCAAAAGATAGCGGAACTGTCGGCGACTTTCTGTTCTATATCGGTGCCAACAAGCAAGCTTTCGATTTCATGAATGCAAAAATCAGCCATGAAATAAAAAACGATATTAACCGCCGTACTAATTGCGAAACAAGTAACATCGCACGTTCTACTGCAGCTACTGCAAAATATCTTACTGCGATCAAATTTTTAGTTGAACACGGCAGACTCACAGAGCTTGGTCCTGAGCTTGAATATACTGCCACAATGCGCTTAAAGCATCCCGAAATGTCGCTTGTACAGCTTGGGCAGATAATGACTCCTCCTGTAAGCAAATCCGGGCTGTATCACAGACTTGAAAAAATTTATACTTTTTCTGAAAACATAAAAAATAAAGAAGTTTAATTGAAAGGAGTGTTGGTTATGAGCTTTGTTCATCTTCATTTGCATAGCGAATATAGCTTGCTTGACGGTGCATGCCGCATTGCCGACATTCCGAAAACTGCAAAGGCAACAGGACACACTGCGGTTGCAATCACCGACCACGGCGTGCTTTACGGAGCTGTTGCTT
Source organism: Eubacteriales bacterium (assembly GCA_045538895.1). GTDB lineage: Bacteria > Bacillota > Clostridia > Oscillospirales > CAG-272 > UMGS902. Next base: position 10,032 of record JAZQEH010000118.1, on the reverse strand, counting down.
TTTATAAAGCTTGCAAGGCAGAAGGCATAAAGCCAATTATCGGTTGCGAGGTATATGTTGCCGAACGCACAAGGTTCGATAAAGACGGCAAGCGTGACCTTTCGGGCAACCATCTCGTTTTGCTCTGCAAAAACAAAACAGGCTATGAAAACCTTTGTAAGCTTGTTTCTAAATCGTTTACTGAAGGCTTTTATCAGAAGCCACGTGTCGATATTGAACTTTTAAAAGCTCACTCCGAAGGGCTTATTGCACTTTCGGCTTGCCTTGCCGGTTATATTCCGCGTGCTATAGTAAGCGGAGATTTTGCCGGTGCCAGAGAACATGCACGAATACTGCTTGATATTTTCGGTAAAGATAGTTTTTATCTTGAACTCCAGAATCACGGTATTCCGGAGCAAAAAGAGGTAAATTCCGAACTTATTAAAATGGCGCAAGAAATGAATATACCACTTGTTGCCACGAACGATGTTCATTATTTGCGTAAGCTTGACAGTGAATATCAGGCAGTAATGATGTGTATTCAAACGGGGAATACGCTTGCAGACGGCAAACCGATTGGATTTGAAACCAACGAGTTTTATTACAAAAGCACCGCCGAAATGGAAAAACTGTTTTCCGATATTCCATCTGCTTTAGAAAATACCGCTAAAATTGCTGACATGTGCAATTTCGATTTTGAATTCGGCAATCTGTATTTACCAAAGATTTCCGCAATCGAAAACAAAAATCCAGCCGAGTTATTACGAAACTTTGTTTTTAACGGTCTTGAAGAAAAATACCAAAAAGGCTATATAACCTTTGAAGAACATTCTGAAGAAGAATACATTGCCCGTGCGGAATACGAACTTTCCGTAATTGATAAAATGGGCTTTACCGACTATATACTGATAGTTCGTGACTACGTTACCTTTGCCAAAGAACACGGTATCGCAGTAGGTCCCGGCAGAGGCTCGGGGGCGGGAAGTCTTGTTAACTATCTTATTGGCATAACTGATGTTGATTCGCTTAAATTCGACCTTTTGTTCGAGCGTTTCCTCAACCCTGAAAGAATCAGCATGCCGGATATTGACGTTGATTTTTGCGATGAACACCGAGATGCAGTTATTAAATATGTTTCCGAGCGTTACGGTGCAGACCACGTTGCACAAATTGTAACTTTCGGTACAATGGCTGCACGTGCCGCAATACGTGATGTCGGCAGAGCAATAGGCATGAGTTATTCCGAGGTGGACAGAGTTGCAAACCTTATTCCACGTGAAATGGGTGTAACGATTTCTGATGCACTACGTCGCAAAGAACTTAAAGATTTATATGAAACAGATGCAAATATAGCAAGGCTTATTGACACCGCAAGAGCACTCGAAGGCATGCCAAGGCATGCTTCGACTCACGCAGCAGGAGTTGTTATAACGGATAAAGAGGTTTCTTCATACGTACCGCTTGCGGCAAACGGTGACACTACGGTTACACAGTTTGATATGGATACTGTTGCCGAACTCGGTCTTGTTAAGTTTGATTTTCTTGGTTTAAGATACCTTACCATCATTTCCGAAGCAAATAAACTTATAAAAAAACGTTTTCCGGACTTTGATATTTACAGAATCCCTTTTGATGACAAAAAAACCTTTTCTTTGATTTCGGCAGGGCAGACCGGTGGTGTTTTCCAGCTTGAATCCAAAGGCATGCGTCAGGTTTTAACCGAGCTTTGTCCTGAAACTATCGACGATGTAATTGCCGCTATCGCTCTCTACCGACCGGGTCCCATGGATTCTATACCAATGTATATTGAACGTAGGCATGGAAGGCAAAAAACAGAGTATAAGCACCATGTACTCGAAAGAATCCTTTCAAAAACCTACGGTTGCATCGTATACCAAGAACAGGTAATGCAGATTTTCTGTGAAATTGCAGGATACACTCTTGGAAAGGCAGATATCGTTCGCCGTGCAATGTCAAAGAAAAAAGCCTCGGTAATGGAGGCCGAACGTGTTGCATTCATTTCAGGAGCTACATCACGTGGCATGAGCGAAAGTGATGCAAAAGAGCTTTTTGATGATATGGCAAGTTTTGCAAGTTACGCTTTCAACAAGAGCCATGCGGCATCTTATGCAGTTGTAACGTATCAGACTGCGTATCTTAAAGCTCATTTCATGGCAGAGTATATGGCAGCACTTTTAACAAGCGTACTTGGCGACTTCGGCAAAACAGCCGAGTATATCGGAGAATGTACTAAAGCCAATATTGAAGTTCTACCACCTGATATAAACGAAAGTATTTCTACTTTCGGTACTTTTAACGGTGCTATCCGTTTTGGACTGCTTGCACTAAAAGGTGTCGGAAAACTCTTTGTTGATCAGATTGTTTCCGACCGCTCTATTAACGGTCCGTTTAAATCATTTGAGGATTTCATTACCCGTATGGGCGGTTACGATTTAAACAAGCGGCAGGTGGAATCGTTAATCAAAAGCGGTGCTTTTGACAGCCTTGGTGTTTATCGCAGTCAGCTTCTTGCTACCTATGAAAAAATCATAGAAGATGCTCAGAGTAAAAAAAGATTTGAGCTTGACGGACAGATTGATTTTTTCTCGATGCTAGGAGATGCTACAAATACAGCACAGGTTAAATTCAACTATCCCGATATTCCTGAATTTTCCTTAAGAGAAAAATTGATGCTTGAAAAAGAATGCTCGGGCATGTACTTTTCAGGTCATATTTTAAACGATTTCAGCAATCATACCGCCGCCTTAAAAGCTACAAACATCTCCGAAATTCTTTCTTCTTTTGAAAATGACGAAGAGAAGGGGAGATTCAGAGATAAGCAAGCTGTTACTTTGTGCGGAATTGTTACTAAGCGAACCGTAAAAACCACTCGCAACGGCGATAATATGGCTTTTATAACTATCGAAGATAAGACCGGTGAAATCGAAACCGTTGTTTTTGCTAAACAATTTGAACTTTTTTCTCCGCTTCTTATTACTGAAAGCACCGTAAGCATAAACGGTACAATCTCACTTAAGGATGATGAACCGCCTAAAGTTTTGCTGAACCAATGCATACCACTTATACCCAATGAAAATTTTGTAGAAGAAAAACCGCAGACTCTTTTCTTAAGAGTTGCGTCTATCGACTCCACTGATGTAACAAGAGCACTCGCGCTCATTGGAAACGGCAAAAACGGAGCCGAGGTTGTGCTTTATGACATAAGTAAAAAGAAATATGTAAAAGCAATCGGCTACAAAGCGAAGCTTTCCGATACGCTTTTACATTCACTTATCTCGTTGCTGGGTAAAGATAATGTTGTTGTAAAATAATCAGGACGTAAAATCATCAATAATTTTAGCAAGGTCAGCAAAGGTATATATTTCTATTCCTTTTTTTAACGCTTTTCTGTCCGACACAGGCAGTGTAGATGCGAGAACATCTATTATATCAATAAGAATGTCGGTCTTTGCATCGTATATACCTATTTTACCGCCACATTCATAAAGTCGGTATAGCACCTCGCTTGGAAGTTTGGGAATAGAAAGTGGACGTATACTGTTTTCTTCGCTTGACAGCACTTGCTTTGCTTCAATCTGTTTTGTCAGTTTGTTCGTCAGATTTGTATTAATGCAAATTGCAACAAATAAAACTATCATAACTACGGCACATATGCCGTAAAGTGTATTCTTTTTACTTGGAAGTTTGATTTTCATTTTACAATTTCCTTATGCTTTATTGTGAATATTATTTGCATTCCGTGGTGAACTATACTTTATCGCGTTGCAAAATTTAAAAGAGGTTTTAGCGTGAAAAATAAAAAAGAATCTTTTAAACAATTAAAAATCGACAACTTTAAGCGCAGTAAGCCCTCAGTTGCCAAAGGCTTTAGAATTGCAGGTAAAGGCATCGGCTATTTTCTTTGTGCTCTCATGACCGTATTACTTGTTTGCCTTATCGCAGGAATAATTGTTGGTTGTGCATTTGCCATCTATGTCAGTGAAAATATAGACCCGACTGTAGATCAAATGCTTTTCTACACTTCTACAACTGAGCAAACAACTACCATATATTACTATGATTATGAGGATGCCGAAGCCCGCCAGAACCGCGATTCTGATGCAGAGCTTGTCGTTCTGAAAAAGATTTACGGAACAGAGAATAGCCTTTGGGCATCTATTGACGATATTCCGGATAACCTTGAAAACGCTTTTATCGCTATCGAGGACAAGCGTTTCAGGACACATGACGGTGTTGACTGGCGTAGAACTGCCGGTGCTGTCCTTAACTTTTTTATTGGATTTGACGAATCCTCATACGGCGGCTCTACCATTACGCAGCAGCTTATAAAGAATGTTACCGGCGACAATGAAGCCACCATTCAGCGTAAGGTTGAAGAAATTCTCCGTGCACTTAACCTTGAAAAGACAATGGAAAAGGACCAGATTCTGGAATTGTACCTGAACATTGTTCCTCTTTCGCAAAACTGCATTGGCGTCAGAGCAGCAGCCGAAACTTATTTTGGCAAAGAACTCAAGGATCTTACACTGGTTGAATGTGCTGCACTTGCATCAATCACTAAATATCCTACCAAATTTGACCCCATTCAAAATCCAGAACACAACAAAAAGCGTCGCAACGACGTTCTTTATGAAATGTGCGACCAGAAGCTGATCAGCGAAGAAGAATACAATGCGGCAATAAACGAGGAGCTTGTTCTGCGGTCTAACAAGGACGACAAACACAAGGTTATTGATACAGATAAGGTTAACTCCTGGTATATCGACACGGTTATCGTTGACGTTCGCAATGACTTAATGGAACAATACGGACTCTCGAGTCAGGTTGCAAGTAACCTGATTAATTCAGGCGGTCTTAGCATTATTGCAAATATTGACCCCGACGTTCAAGAAGCGATGGAAGAAGTGTTTGAAGATGAAGCAAGCTTCCCGGAAAACACAGGCGGTATACCTGCGGAAGCAGCAATGGCTGTAGTCGATCCCTATACCGGTGACTTGCTTGGCGTAATCGGTGGACGCGGCGAAAAACGCGGCAATCTTATTTTGAATTATGCAACGATGACCAAGCGAGCTCCCGGTTCATCTATAAAGCCGTTGTCTGTATACGCTCCTGCACTTGAAGAGGGAATTATCACATATGGCTCGGTTTACGATGATACACCGGTTATGTTTAACAATAAGACGCCGTATCCCAAAAATCTCCCCGATACCTATAGAGGACTTACAACCATAAACAGTGCTGTTGAACGTTCTGTTAATACAGTTGCAATGAAGGTATTGCAAGACCTTTCTATTGACGTTTCGTTTGACTATCTTACCAAGAAACTTGGTTTTGATTACTTAATTGAATATGCTGAAACCTCGGACGGGCTTGGATATACTGATAAAGGTCTTGCCGCACTTGCGCTTGGTCAGTTGAATTACGGTGTTACTGTCAGAGATATGGCTGCTGCATATACTGCATTTGCAAACAGCGGCAAATTCTCACGATGCAATTCTTACTTAAGAGTTGAGGACAGTGAAGGAAATGTAATTCTTTCAAATGAAAACGGTGTAAGCAAGAAAGAGCAGCAGAGCATTGTTTTCAGTGAGCAGACCGCATATATAATGACAAAAATGATGTATAACGTTGTCAATGCAACTGAAGGTACCGCAAGACGTGTTTCGCTCAGAAAAGAAGTTGACGTTGCAGGCAAAACAGGTACTGCCGGTAATGACTACGACCGTTGGTTTGTAGGTTATACACCATATTATGTTGGTGCTACATGGTACGGCTACTCATATCCAAAATCAATCGGTAATAACGTTTCAAATCCTTCGGTTACTCTATTTGATCTGGTTATGACAAAGCTTCATGCAAATATTATTGAAGAAGCAAAAGCAAGCGAAGAAGACAACATTGTTTTGAAAACGTTTGATGATAACAAACCGTCTGACATTATCGAATGTGAGTTTTGCATCGACTCCGGCGATAAGCCGGCTTCGGCATGTTCCTTGGATCCACGTAACAACCGTATCGAAAAGGGATACTTTACAAGAAGCACAAAACCGGTTACTGCATGCCGTACTCATGTTATTGTCGATTATGACAGTTCTACAAAGGCAGTAGCACACGAGTATTCAAAGAATACCTATCCTGTAGGTCTTATTCGTGAGAATACACGCTCATTCCCATATCAGATTACTGTTGTAGATGCTCAGTATGTTTACCGTGATCTGCCGTACAATGTGCGTCCCGGCGGTTGGTGGGGTGTTCCGTTCTTTATCAATTCAATCCCCGAGGGAACATACGTAGGTTCATCAGACGTTGAGAATCAATTCAACCGTTTCAGTTACGAAAACTATGATTTTTCAAGATTCAATCCTCCGGCAACTACTGCTGCTACAGATGATACTATACCTCCATCGGGCTCGGAAAATACCGAATATGAGGGTTGACATCGCAAATTCTTTCATTTATAATTTAGTTGTAAAATAACTTTTTAAAGGAGAAAAGAAATGAATAATTTTTACATTAAACTTTCGAAAATTGAAGACATTCGCAAATTTGTTGAAATAGTAACAAGACAGGATTATGATATCGACCTTTCTTCAGGAAGATACGTAGTTGATGCTAAATCCATTATGGGCATTTTCAGCCTTGATCTTATGGATAAGATTCTTGTTACCGCTCACACAGACAATGCCGACGAACTCAAGAGTGCACTTGCTGATTTTGTTGTTGCGTAACGTTTAAATCACAAAATAAAAACTCCCTTAAAAAGGGAGTTTTTATTTTTACATTTCATAAATTGCATCACCGGTGCCGTTAACAAGTTCTTTTGTAATTATAACTTTTTTAAGTCCGGCTTTTGAGGGAATTTCATACATAATGGGAGTCATGAAGCTTTCCATTATAGAACGAAGTCCGCGGGCACCTATATTGCGTTCAATCGCAAGTTTAGCAACCGCTTCGCACGCACCCTCGCCAAATTCAAGCTCAATGCCGTCAAGACCGATAAGTTTTACATATTGCTTTATTATTGCATTTTTAGGCTCACGAAGAATCTTGACAAGTGCATCTTCATCAAGACTTTCAAGTGCAACAATAACCGGCAAACGACCGACAAGTTCGGGAATAAGTCCGTATTTTACAATGTCGTGAGAATTAACGTCCTTATAGATTCCGCAGTCTATTTTCTCCTGCTTCTTCTGAACGTTTCCTCCGAAGCCAATCACTTGCTTGCCTTTACGTTGTTCGATAATCTTATCAAGACCGTCAAAAGCACCGCCGCAAATGAAAAGTATATTCTCGGTATGAATCTGAATAAAATCCTGATTAGGATGCTTACGTCCACCCTGTGGAGGAACATTGGCAACTGTTCCTTCAAGTATTTTCAAAAGTGCCTGCTGAACGCCTTCGCCGGAAACGTCTCTTGTAATAGAACGGTTTTCGCCTTTGCGTGAAATCTTATCGATTTCATCAATATATATAATGCCTTTTTCGGCTTTTTCGATATTAAAATCAGCAGCCTGAATCAATCTCAAAAGAATGTTCTCAACGTCTTCGCCAACATAGCCCGCTTCTGTAAGAGTAGTCGCATCAGCGATAGCAAAGGGAACCTTTAACGCTTTTGCAAGCGTTTGTGCAAGGAATGTCTTGCCTACACCGGTAGGTCCAAGCAAAAGAACATTGCTTTTTTGAATTTCAACATCATCGTTGCCCATTTCTTCACGGTAAATCAATCGCTTATAATGATTGTACACCGCTACGGAGAGAACACGCTTTGCTTCGTCCTGGCCGATAACATATTCGTCAAGAATTGCTTTGATCTCAGTAGGCTTAGGCAATTCGTTAATCTTTAAAAGATCAGCAGACTCATCGTTTATCTGTTCTTCGGGAGCAAACTCTTCTAAGAAATTTGCACAAGTAGTTATACAATCGCTGCAAATGGCTGCACCGTGCTTTGCCGCAGGAATAAGCAATTCTACTTCATTTTCGCCTCTGCCACAGAAAGAACAACGAAGCCCTGTTTCGTTATTGTTAGTTGACATAAATCTCCTTTAAGGTCTTTCGGCAATTACTTTATCAACAAGACCGTATGCACATGCTTCATCAGCATCCATGAAATTATCACGGTCAGTATCACGCTCGATAACTTCGATAGGCTTGCCTGTATTCTTTGCAAGAATATCATTAAGCTTTGCTCTGGTTTTCAAAATATGTTCTGCATGAATCTTAATGTCGCTTGCCTGACCACGAGCACCGCCAAGAGGCTGGTGAATCATTATTACGCTATTGGGAAGAGCAAGACGCTTGCCCTTAGCACCTGCAGAAAGAAGGAAAGCACCCATAGATGCTGCCATGCCCATACAAATAGTGGAAACATCGCATTTAATGAAATTCATAGTGTCATAAATTGCAAAGCCTGCAGAAACAGAACCGCCGGGGCTGTTGATGTAAAGAGAAATATCTTTATCGGGATCCTGAGCTTCAAGATAAAGAAGCTGAGCTACCACCAAAGAAGCGGTAGTGTCATTGATTTCATCAGTAAGCATAATAATTCTGTCATTGAGCAATCTTGAATAGATATCATAAGAACGCTCACCGCGGTTAGTTTGTTCTACAACCATAGGTACAAGTGCCATAATACAAATCTCCTTTTTAGTTAGAATAATAAGGCGGGTAACGTAATGTACCCGCCGTAAATTTGTTTATTTGTCTTCTGCCTTACTATCGGTAGACTTCTTTGTAGTTGTCTTCTTTGTGGTAGTTTTCTTAGCAGCGGGCTTTTCCTCGGAATCAGCAGCCTTCTTGGTTGTCTTTTTAGCAGCAGGCTTCTTTTCCTCGGTAGCTTCAGTAGCCTTCTTTGCGGACTTCTTTTCAATTACAGCATTAGCCTTAACAAGATCGAATGCCTTCTTTACAGAGAGGTCAGCATTAAGGTCTTCCTTAGCAACAAGCTCCTTAACCTTTTCAACTTCCATGCCATAGCTATCAGCGATTCTCTGGTATTCCTCGTTGATTTCTTCTTCAGTAGCAGAGAGGTTCTCGAGCTTAGCGATAGTTTCAAGTGCAAGACGCATCTTAACCTGCTTTTCAGCCTGAGGACGCATCTGCTTGCGGAGGTCATCAATGGTCTGACCGGTGTACTTGAAGAAAGCATTGAGGTCAAGGCCCTGCATGCGGAGTCTGTTGTCGTAATCACGAACAAAGTTCTCGGTCTCTGTTACGTACATAACTTCGGGAATCTCTGCAACGAGAAGACCGAGCAAAGCTTCATAAAGCTGGTCATCAACAGAAAGGTCAGCCTCTTTTTCATTCTTTGCAACAAGTTTAGCCTTAACGTCAGCCTTATATTCATCGAAAGTATCAAATTCAGAAACGTCTTTTGCGAACTCATCATCAAGGGCGGGGAGTTCGGTAACCTTAAGGCCGTTCAGCTTTACTTTGAATACTGCAGGTTTGCCTGCGAGTTCTTCAGCGTGATAATCAGCAGGGAACTCAACATTAACGTCAAATTCTTCGCCGATCTTCTTGCCGATAATCTGTTCCTCAAAGCCGGGGATAAATGCACCGGAACCAAGCTTAAGGTTGTGACCTTCAGCCTTGCCGCCTTCAAAAGCAACACCGTCAACAAAGCCCTCAAAGTCAATGTTAGCAATATCGTCTTTCTTTGCAGCACGGTCGGTAACGTCAACTTCACGACCGTTGCGTTCACGCACAGTTTCGATTTCCTTTTTAACGTCAGCAGCGGTTACACTCTTAACATCTTTGGTAACCTTAATACCCTTATAGCCCTCAATCTTTGCTTCAGGCTTTGTAGTAACGGTAGCGGTCATCGCTACACCGTTTTCATCAATGGTAACAATATCAAATTCAGGCTGACCGATAATGTCAAGACCGGATTCTTTAGCAGCAGCTTCATAAGCAGTAGGGAGGCAATCATTAATTGCTTCTTCATAGAAAACGCCCTTACCGTAAATCTTTTCAATAAGATGACGGGGAGCCTTGCCTTTTCTGAAACCGGAAAGGCTTATGTTCTTTGCATTC
>JAZQEH010000117.1:0-1910 GCA_045538895.1 Eubacteriales bacterium | reverse complement strand
GGGAGGCGGAATTTGCCAGATATTCGGGCAATCCATTCCTTGCCGCAAGGGAGATATATTTATCATACCGCCCGATATTCCTCATAATTGCTATGTTAATGAGTCTGCAGATAAACTATACATTTCTCGAGTTTTTTTGGATATTAATGATTGGTTTTCGGGAGACATTTCCGATATGGGAAACCAGCGCTTTTGTTATGGCGTTTTTTGCGGAGGTTCTGTAATTGCATATGCTACTTTGAACGCATCGGCGTATGAAAGCGTTATGCAAACTTTAGGCGCCATTTCAAGTGAGGTAGCCGAAAAACGGCAGGATTGGCAAGAAGTCGTGCGTGCAGAGCTTTCTGTGTTGTTTATTACTCTTAAAAGGTATATAGAAAAAGCAGAGCATGTTCCGTTTGAAACGGGTAAAGAATGGCATTATGCAAGCGTGGCGGTGCGAATGGTTATGGAAAACTTTTCGGACAGTGAGCTGAAACTTGAAACACTTGCCGAGAGTTTATATATAAGCAAATCGCAGTTTAGCAGGTTGTTCAAGGATTTCACGGGAGAATCCTTTTCTGAGTATTTGCGAAGAGTGAGAATGAATCACGCTTGCAGGCTTTTGCGTGAAACGGACATGTCTGTTGAACAGATTGTTAAAGAGTGTGGAATGCGTGACGTGCGTTCTTTTTACAAGAATTTTCAAAATTACACAGGCAAAACCCCAAGTCAGTATAAAGAAAATAAAAAAACATTTAATATAAAAGGAGATAAAATAATGGTATTATTGAGTGACATTTCCGAAAAAATGCAGCAGGGTAGAGGTAAGGTTGTAGCAGAACTTGTGCAGGCGGCACTTGATGAGGGATGCGCCCCTGAAAAGATTCTCAACGAGGGTTTGCTTAGCGGCATGGGCATTATCGGTGAAAAATTCAGAAACAATGAGATTTTTGTCCCCGAAGTGCTTGTGGCTGCAAGAGCCATGAATATGGGAGCACAGATTCTGAAGCCTTACCTTGCGGCAAGCGGCGTAACCAATATTGGTAAAGTTTGCCTTGGCACCGTTCACGGCGACCTCCACGATATCGGCAAAAACCTTGTAAAGATGATGATGGAAGGCAAGGGCATTGAGGTCATTGACCTTGGCACCGACGTTCCTGCTGAAACTTTTGTAAAAACTGCAATTGAGCAAAACTGTGATGTTATCTGCTGTTCTGCGCTCCTCACCACTACAATGGGTGTAATGGCGGACGTAGTAAAGGCTGCAGAGGCTGCAGGTATACGTGATAATGTAAAGATTATGATCGGCGGTGCTCCTGTAACCGATGATTTCTGTAAGCAGATAGGTGCAGATGCATACACTGCAGATGCGGCAAGTGCGGCGAATCTCGCTTATGAGTATTGTAAAGCAAAATAAAGATGTGAACTATGAAAAAACTGTCAGCCGAGTCACACGCATATTTAAATGACAAATCGCTTATTGCCGAGAGAGATATGTGGTTTGACCGCATGAGTGCACTTTTTGACGGCAGGGAAGATGAGTACAATAGCAGAAAAGTGTTTACGCTTCACGGCATTGTTCCTCGTCCCAAGGATAATTGGTACTTGTATACTGAACCTGAAAACTGGGTAATAGATTGTCTTGAACTTATGCTTGCGCAAAGAGGCAGTCAGCCTGACGGGTTTACACCTGTTTGTGTACGGCGTGCATTACATAGACAAAATGCTCGGTGCAAACGTATATCACCATGCAGGACAGTGGAATGCAGATTATTTAAAAACTCCTATCGGCTCGCTTGAAATGCCCGATCTTGATAAAGATGAAACATGGCAGCTTTCAAAGCGTGCGGTAAAGGCGTTTCTGGATGCGGATGTGAAACTTCCGCTTTTCGGTCTGCCTACTCTTTCGAGTTCGCTTAACATTCTGC
>JAZQEH010000116.1:0-21325 GCA_045538895.1 Eubacteriales bacterium | reverse complement strand
GTAGGGCGGGGGCTTGCTCCCGCCGCTGGAATCGCATTTAAACAATGCTTACGGCGGGAGATAAACCCCCGCCCTACAAGCGTGTGTGTGCCATCTCCCTTTCAGCAAAAAACCTCCCGCTTTGCGGGAGGTTTTAATATTATTCAAGCGAGCTTCTGTCCTTGTAGCCGTTAATTTTTGTAAGGCGGTCAAGAACGTTAAGACGGAACACGTTTACCCAAGAAACGCACCAGTCATTGAGGTGACCGCTTTCGTTGCAGTCCTTGCGGTGTCCCCAACGTGCCTGATAGAACGCTTCGTTCTGTGCACCGATGGGACGTTCCTTATCGTGGAAAATGCGGTTGTTTTCATCAGCGATGCACTGGGTTGCGTTATACCACATCATGATGGCACGCTTTCTCCAACGCTCGTCGCCTGTATAGTCTGCAAGGCGGAGCCATTCGCAGCACATAAGCTCGCCCCACTGGTCGAGTGCAGGGTGCTGAACCGAAACTGCGGTAGAGCCGCTTGTGTAGTAGCCGTACTTTACAAATTCCTTGTCTTCGGTGTAGTAGCCGTCATATGCGTACATCCATGATGCAAAATAGTAGGATGCCTTGAGTGCATATTCAAGGTACTTTTCGTTCTTTGTGAACTCATAGAGGTCGAGAGCCGCCATGATAACGGGGCCTGCGGTTTCCTTGTCCTCGCATGTACAGTCAATAGCACCTGCGGTGCAGATAAACTCGTTTACGTCACGGTTCATGTAGAAGTCGAGCGACTTTTCAGCAAATTCGAGATACTTCTTGTCGCCGAGGATTCTGTAAGCTTCTGTAAGTGCCATTGTTACAAATGCACCGATGGTACCGCCTTCTTCAACGCACTTGCTGTCGAAGTCCCAAGCCTTACCGAACGCAAACTTTTCGCTGTAGTTGTCGCAGAAGAAGTCGAGGATCTTGAGTGCAAATGCTTTGTAGTCGGGGCGGTCAATGCCGTTTTCACGGAGAAGATCCCACATCTTGAGCATTTCGCAGCCAGCCCATGCAGTGTTACAGGTTTCGGGCAACCAGCCTGTCTTGTAGCTTACGTTACTTGCCCATGATTTAGTGTAGTCACGGGGCTGAACGGTGGAATTAAGACCTTCTGTATACCATTCCCAGTGAGCGAGAATAAGTCCCGATGGATGCTGCTTTTCAAGCCATGTGTCGCAAACACGCATTGCGTTGTCAAGCAGAGCCTTTTCGCCTGTGCGGAGGTATTCGAGAACGTGCATACGTGCGTTCATGATGTTCTGACCGCACCAGCCGATTTCAAAATGGGGAACGAAATACGGGCCCTTTTCGGTGGGATGAATACCGCTTGAGAAAAGGAGCTTGCCACGGAATTCCATCTGCAGGAAGCGGCTGTATGCCATGCCAAGACGCCAGATCTCGTCGGTTGTGCGGCTCTTGCCGTGCGTAAAGGGGAAGAGTTCAAGTACGCGGTCAAGAGTCTGGCAGATACCGTAGTTCTCCCACATCGGAACGGATGCGAGCATGAAAACGGTAGCGGTGAATTCCTCTCCGTATTTCAATGTAACGTATGTATGAAGCGGCTCACAGTACTTGTCGTTTTCGCAATAGGTAAAGGGAGCCTCAGTTACGGGCCAGTAGATTCTCTGCGAAATCTTGTCGCCTACAGGGCGGAGAGATACAGAGGAAACCATGCTTTCCTTATTCTCGGCAGATGCAAACAGAGAGAAAGCAACCTCTTTGGTTTCTGTAAGTGAGCAGGAGGGGATGGGAGTACGCTCAAACGAATGAATCCAAGGTTCGCCGTTTTTGGGGCAAATCATGCCCTTAGGCTCGTTACCCTCACCGAATTTGTTGCCGTTGTAGCTGATACAGGGGATGAGGTACTTTGTAGGGGTATACTCTGTTACCGTTTCAAAGATAACTTTGATAGTACGGGTAGTAAATGCTTCGTTTTTAACTGTACGTGTTACCTTGAAAAGACCGTCGCCCATGTCCTCGATATTTTCGGTATATGAAAAACCGATTGCGTTTTCAATGGCGAATTCTTTTCCGTTTTCCTCGATGATGGGGGAGGAAACTTTTACAATTGCATTTTCGTTGGTTTCGGAAACTGCAAATGCGTTGCCTTGCTTTACAATATACATATATTACCTCCAAAGCTTTTTGTTACTTTTAATTTAACATTATATAAAAATAAAAGCAATACCCATTTGCAAAAAACAACATAAAGTTAAGAAAAAGGCAAAAAAGTTAATAAAATCCGGCGAAATAAACTATGGTTTATGGTAATACGAATGTCAATAACATGCGTAGGGCGGGGGCTTGCTCCCGCCGTCGATACAACATCAAATCACGGCTTGCGGCGGGAGATAAACCCCCGCCCTACAAGGTTTGCCGGTCGCCGTTACTTTGCTATTATGCCTATTCATTTCCCTCATTGCATTTCGGGATTCTTACGGTGATTTCGTAAACGTCTCCGAGGTCACGTTTTTTTGCACTTGCATTGATTCCCGCACCTCTCATTATGTCAACGGCACGGTCAAGCGTGTTGTAAAACAGACGTATGTCTTTGACAAGTGCGGCACGTTCTTTTTTCTGCGGCTTGTCCGCACCCGTGTCCTCAAGCAGCTTCGCCACAAAGCCCTCGGTATCCGCTACGTTGTAGCCTCTTTCGACAATGGTTTCAAGAGCCGCCTTGCGCATTTTCGGCTCGCTTATGCGGAGCAGGGCACGTGCATGCCTTTCGGTAAGCTTTTTTTCAATTATTATTTCTTTCTCCTGCTCGTCAAACCGCAAAAGCCGCAGTTTGTTTGCAACGTATGATTGACTTGCTGAAAGCTTTGCTGCAACCTCCTCCTGCGTCAGCCCGTAAAGGTTTATAAGTGCAGAAATAGCCGATGCTTCTTCAAAAATATTCAAGTCCTCACGTTGGAGATTTTCAATTATCGCAAGCTCGGCACTTCGCAGACTGTCAGCCTCAATGATGATGCATGGCACATCGCTAAGTCCAAGCAGTTTTGCGGCACGCAGTCGCCTTTCTCCTGCGATAAGCTCGTATACACCTTTAAAATCCTCAATGTCGCCGTCACTTACTGGTTTACGTACGCAAAGCGGCTGCAGAATTCCGTGAATACGGATACTGTCGGCAAGGCGAAGCGTTTCGTTTGAGTCAAAGTGCTTGCGTGGCTGCGACGGATTCGGCAGTATGCGGCAAACGGGGATTTTATGTATGCGGTCATAATGTGCGTCTTTTGAAAGTCCGATTTTGGGTAAAACATTTTCTAATATTTTCATTTTTATTTCCTCCGTGTGTACATATTACATTTTTCGTTTGAAAATAAAAAAAGAAAAACAGCATGTCTTTTTCGCCTTGACTTTGCAGAAAAAGCGTTTAAAATGCCCGTATTTAAGCAAAAATGCGTATATAACAGAAAAAAGCCGCAATTTAAAGCGGCTTTTTCTTGATTTGTGAATTATTTCTTGGATAAATTTTTTCGGTTTTGGCAATCTTTTTGATTCCTGCGATAAAACGCATTTGTTGTTCATCGGTGTTTTTTGTATTAATCAAGGAGAATTCCTTGGAAAAAATCACCTCGGTGTGAAGCGTGGCGAAAGCATTTTTCGCCTCAATCATCTCTTCTGCACCGCTTTTTGCCTTCATCGGCAAAAATACGCCGCCAACCTTTAAAAGCGGAACGCAGTATTCTGTCAGAACGTTCAGCCTCGCAACGGCACGTGCGGTTGCATAGTCGTATTTTTCACGCATTTCCCCCGATGCCGCATCCTCTGCACGTATGCAAACGGCAGTGAGGTTGTCAAGACCGAGTCGTTTTGCACATTCACGTACGTAAACGATACGCTTGTCAGTGGAGTCTATTGCAGTCATAAGAATGTCGGGGCGTGCAATAGCAAGCGGAAGCGAGGGGAATCCTGCACCGCAGCCTACGTCAATCACACTTTTGCCGCTTTCGATGTATTCGGAAACGGAAAGGCTGTCGGCATAATGCTTGAGTATTACCTCGCTTGGCTCAATGATTGCGGTGAGGTTCATCACCGCATTCTGTGCAAGCATGTACTCGGTGAGTGCATAAAACTTGTCGCAAAGCGTGTCGGTGATGAAGCGGTCAAGGCCGTTTTCGCTGAAAATTCTACGGTATTCGGCGGCAAATTCTTCTTTGTTAAGTACAATTTCAGTTTTGTTCATTTTTATCTCCCGAAAGACGTATAAGCAGTACGGAAATATCGGCAGGGTTCACTCCCGAAATGCGCATTGCCTGTCCTATTGAAAGCGGACGTATTTTTTGAAGCTTCTGACGTGCCTCAATACGAAGTCCGCCGATTTTATCATAGTCGATGTCGGCAGGAATCAGCTTTTCTTCAAGCTTTGCAAGCTTCTGCACCTCGGAAAGCTCTCTGCGGATATATCCCTCATACTTTATGCGGATCTCCGCACTCTTTGCAACGGCTCGGCTGAGCGTGGGACGGTTTTCGTCAACGGGTGCGAGTGCCTCATACGAAAGCTCGGGGCGGCGAAGCAGGTCGCTTAGCTTTACACCGTTTGTAACCTCGGTGGAGGAGTGCTCACGGAGCAGTGTATTTAGTTTTTCGCTTGGACCGAGATTTGTACTTTCTATTCGCTTGATTTCGTTTTCAATTTGTTTTTGCTTTTCAAGGAAAGCGTCATAGCGTTCCTTTGAGATAAGTCCCACTCTGTAGCCGAGGGGAGTAAGACGTTCGTCGGCGTTGTCCTGACGCAGAATAAGGCGGTACTCACTACGGGAGGTCATAATGCGGTAAGGCTCGTTTGTACCTTTTGTAACAAGGTCGTCAATGAGCGTACCGATATAGGAACTCGCGCGTGTAAGTACAAGCGGCTCTTTGCAAAGAAGCTTCATGCTTGCATTTATGCCTGCAACAAGTCCCTGTGCAGCCGCTTCTTCATAGCCGCTTGTGCCGTTGAACTGTCCTGCACCGTAGAGCCCCGATATGCTTTTGAACTCTAAAGTGGGATAAAGCTCTGTCGGGTCTACGCAGTCGTATTCAATGGCATAGGCATAACGCATGATTTCGGCATTTTCAAAGCCGTCAAGTGAGCGGAGCATTTCGTATTGAACGTCGGTGGGGAGGGAAGTGGAAAAGCCCTGAATGTACATTTCCTCGGTATTCTCGCCCATAGGCTCAACAAAGAGCTGATGACGTTCCTTATCGGCAAATCGGGTGAGCTTGTCCTCGATGGATGGGCAGTAACGAGGGCCTGTGCCGTGGATCTTGCCCGAATACATTGCACTTCTTGTGATGTTCGATTTTATGATATTATGCGTGTTCTGATTGGTGTATACGATGTGGCAGGGAATCTGCGTGAGGCTGTCAAACACATGCTCGTCTGTTTCAACAGAGTAGGGCGTGATCTCGTCTTCACCCGGTTGCACCTCAAGGCGTGAGAGGTCGATAGTGCTGCGTTTTACTCTTGCAGGTGTACCCGTCTTGAAACGCATAAGCGGTACACCGTGAGCACGCAGAGAGTCGGAAAGTCCTTCGGCTCCCATAAGCCCGTCGGGGCCGCTTTTATGCGAGATGTCACCCACGAAAATTTCGCTTGAAAGGTATGTTCCCGTGCAGATTATTGCCGCATCAACCTCCCATTTTTCGCCGAGCGAGGTTATAAGTGCGGTGATTTTCTGCATGCCGTTTTCGCTTGCGGTTTCGATAGCGACAACCTCACTCTGGATAAGTCGGAGATTGTCGGTACTTTCAAGCGTGTGCTTCATTATGGCACGGTATTTTATGCGGTCTGCCTGAATACGCTTTGAGTGAACTGCGGCACCCTTGCCGAGGTTAAGCGTACGGCTCTGGAGCGTTACTTTATCGGCGGCTTTACCCATTTCTCCGCCGAGAGCGTCTATTTCGTAAACAAGGTGTCCCTTGCCCGTGCCGCCGATTGACGGATTGCAGGGGAGGTTTGCCACAGAGTCGAGATTAATGGTAAAAAGCACGGTGTCAAGACCGAGCCTTGCACATGCAAGTGCGGCTTCAATGCCTGCGTGTCCTGCACCGATAACGCCAACTTGTGTTTTATGTATCATGCGGTTTACCTCCTGATTAATGTGGATAATTATAATAAATTTTGTTTTAAAGGCGGACATGTGCCGACTTTAAAACTCCTTACAGGTCGCGAACGGTGAGCGACCTTTAGGTCGTTAGGAACCATAGGTTCCTTTTAGTCTGCGAGACTTGCGACCTATCCACTTGAAAATCAAAGATTTTCAAGTGATTCATTTGTGATACTTTCCACCATTGGCGATGGAGAGGGCACGGTAGATGGCTTCGGTTAAAATAACTCTCATCAGTCTGTGCGGAAAGGTGAGTGCCGATACCGAAAGGCGGTAGTCGCATGCCGCTTTTACCTTTGGTGAGAGTCCGTGGCTTGAGCCGATGATAAAGCATATCTCGCCCTGCGTGTCCTTGGCACCCTCGACAAGCTCGGCAAGCTTTTCGCTTGAAAGCGACTTGCCCTCAACGCACATTGCTACTTTGTAGGCACGTGGCGGTATCGCTTCGAGAATTGCTTTGCCCTCTTTTTCGAGTGCCAGAGCAATGTCACCCTCACGAAGGTTGTCAAGATTTTCTTCTTTTAAATTTATATCACGCACCTCGGCGTATGCCGAAATGCGTTTTTCGTATTCTTTTATAGCCTCGGCGAAATATTTCTCTTTCATCGAGCCTACTGAAATTATTGTTATTTTAAACATTAAAGCAACCTCGTCGGTTCGTTTTCGCTTGCTACACAGAGGTGAAACCCGTCACAGCAAGCACATTTTGCACAGTTCAGCGCAACGTCGGGGGTGTTGTTCTCGCCCGAAAGGTGGGCAAGCATAATGTCACTTGTACCGCTTGCAATAAGCTCGGGTATGAATGCCGCACAGTCTGTGTTTGACAGATGCCCGTTTGCAGAGCCGATACGCATTTTCAGCCATGCGGGGTAGGGACCGTCTTTCAGCATTTGCAGATCGTGGTTTGACTCTATCACTACGGCTTCGGAGCCGAGCAGATTTTCCCTTATTGTGCCTGTGATGTGTCCGATGTCGGTGGCATAGCCGATTTTTTCGCCGTTTGGCAAGGTTATCGTATAGCCGACGCTCATGTCGCTGTCGTGCGGAGTGGGGAATGAACGCACCGTTAAACCACCTATTTTCTCTTCAAAGACGGGAGAATGACAAATAATGTTGTTTTTTACATATGAAGTGGTGGAAAGAACCTTTTTAGACGAGTCCTCGGTCATATGTATCGGTATGCGGAATTTTTTTGACAGCATTTCAAGTGCGCTTACATGGTCGGAGTGCTCATGTGTGATGAAAACGGCTTTGATACGCTCAAGGTCGCCGCCGATGCTTGAAAGTGCATTTGAAAGTGCACGCAGCGAGCGTCCCGCATCAATAAGAATCTCGTCATTGCCGCAGCGTATGTACGTGCAGTTGCCTTTTGAACCCGAGTAAAGGGAAATCAATGATACGTTTTCCATATGAGCCTCCTTTCATAAAAAATACCATAATATTATATCACTTTTTACATAGTGTTGCAAGTATAAAATGAGTTGACATTAAAATGCCGTTGTCATTTCAAAAATCACAGTATTTATATCGAAAACTTGTTTTTGAAAAAACATGTATTGAATTGGCTACAGCGATATGGTAATATATAGATGTAGTTTATGATATATTATATCCAATCGGAGGACGACATGAAAAACTTTGCAAAGATTTTTACAGTACTTGTACTTTGCGTGCTTCTCTCTGTTGCGGTAGCCGCAAAAACTGTTTACGTAGCCGATGGCGGCACCGGTGACGGTACAAGTCAAGCTGCACCTATCGGTTCTTTTCAGGATGCGGTAAATGCACTTGGTGGAGAAGGCGGCAAGATTGTACTTGTAGGCGACGTTACACGTGGCGGTGTAAGCATCCCCGAACAGTCGGCTGACCTTACCGTAACCGCAATCAACGGTGCAAAAATGAAGATTACGGGCAGAACTACGCTTGGCAAAAATACAAATGCAAACGTTTTTACCTTTGATATGCCTATAGATATCACTGTAGATGCGGCTTGCAGCTTTGTAGGAAACTTCAACAGCGTTGTTTTCACTAAAAACTTTAAGGTTACTTTAAGCGGCGGAAGCAAAGCTTCATTCAGCTATTACGGCGGCGTTATCTGTGATAACAGTAACAATGCGGCGGCAGTTACTACTCTGCCTTACTCCATAACCGTAAACGGAGGTACATTCCTCCGCTTTGAGGGCGGAAACCTCCGCTCCGAAACTGCGGGCACTTCGGGTTGCTCTAACGTGCTTGGTTCAATTGCCGCACCTATTACCGTTACTGTAAACGGCGGCACCTTCGGCGTTTCGGGCGATTATTCCGATGCACTTGCTCCCAATAAAAACATCAACGGCTTCAGCCTTTCGGGCATGAGCATTCTTGCTGACGGCGGTTCGCTCACCATAAGCGGCGGTACCTTCAACATGCCCATTTACCTCTCGGGCAGAAAAGGTCATGTAAGCTCGGCGGCTTCTGCGGCGTCAACACTCACCGCATCTGACAAAAAGTACTATGCAATCGACGGTGATATTACCTTGAAAATCACAGGCGGTACTTTCAATGGCGGTGCGGTTGTTGCAGGTTATACAGAGGCGGGCTATTCCCAGCTTATCCGCGGTAACTATACCGTAGAGGTTACGGGTGGTACGTTTAAGAGCGGCACTGTTTTCGATGCAACGCAGGTAAAGGCGTATAACGGACAAAGCCAAATCGCTTCTATCACGTATCCCGAAAACCTCGGTATTACCGTAAAGCGTTTTGATAAGGTAAACGGTGTAAACAAAACTTACAAAGATCCTACACGAATCGCATTTATCGGCGACTCTATTACCGAGGGACACAGCTCTACAAACTGGCTTTTTAATTCCTATCCCGCAAAATATCTTGAAAACGCACTTGCCGCAGGCGAGGACGTGCTCGTTTCAAACTTCGGCGTATCAAGCGGCGGTATGCGTCCCATGGCGGTTCGCTACTATCCTGCAATGGTTGCATACCCCATCTGCCTTGAGGAAAGCGGAGCTGATATTTACATATTCGCTCTCGGCATCAACGATGCAG
The DNA here is from genome assembly GCA_045538895.1 of Eubacteriales bacterium. GTDB lineage: Bacteria > Bacillota > Clostridia > Oscillospirales > CAG-272 > UMGS902. The sequence continues at coordinate 12,186 of JAZQEH010000116.1, read as the reverse complement.
ATTATGCAGGTCGCTCAAACGGTGCACTTCAGGAGTATTACTCACGCTATAAGGCACTCATAAAGGCACACGGCGACAATGCGGAGACCGACAAAGTGTATATTACTTCCGTTTCTCCTCTTACGTCGTCAACACCCGAAAAAAGACTTCGTGCATTTTCGCTTGTCCGCCCCACACAGGAGCGTATAGCTGCTGACCTTGGTTCAAAGTACACTTTCATTGATATGTACTCCCTGCTTTATCCCAAATTCTCTGCCGCCCCGTCAACATATCTTAAGGACGGTATTCACCCGAATGATGCCGGCTATGTAGTTTACGCACAACATCTTTATAATGCGATAAAGAGCGGTGGGTACGGAAACACAAGCATTGAAAAGACTGACGTCTACGTATCTGACAAGGGAACAAGATTCGGTGCGGGTACAAAGGACGCTCCTATTTCCTATCTTGAATATGCACTCAGCATTTGTGCAGACACTGCAACCATTCACATTCTTGATACCATAACCTTTGAGGGTAATCTCAATACTCCGCTTGGCATGACCAAGCTTACAATCGTAGGAGAGAGCACGGGTGCAACGCTCCAGATTTCCGGAGAGGGCTCGCTCATTTTCGCTGGCAGTGATATCAAGCTTAGCAATTTTAAACTTGTTCAAAAGGATAAGGGAAGTGGCACCGATCTTACATTTGTCGGCAATTATAACGATGTTGAAATAACCGAAAGCTTTACAAATGAAGGCACTCTCCGTTTCTATGCGGGCAAGGTTGTATTCGGTCACAGAAACAGCGTTGACCTTGCAGAGAGCCTGCATTTTGACACCGAAGAAACTGCTTCATCGGATAATGATTGCACTGTTAAGATAAACGGCGGTAAATACACGCTGCTTATCGGCGGCAACCGTCTTTTCGCCGCTACTGCACCTATTGGCACGTACAGCGGAAACATGTCGCTCACCGTTGGCAAGAACGTAACTGTTTCCAACGAGGAGTATTCGGGTATGAACGGTATGAACTACTTTACGGGTAAAATCACCGCTTATATCAACGGTTGGGGAAATATTCCCGTACAGGATAATTCGATTATCAGTTATCTTGGCACAAACAAATACGACCCCACTGAAAATACGGGTAAGATGACTGTTACTGTTGCAAGCGGCGTAGGTAAGGGAAGAATGATTATCGGAGATTTTAACAACGATAAAAAACTTACAATTGCCGATTTGCTTATGCTTTTGGATCATTTACTTAACGGTACAAAACTTGATACAGCGGCACACTATCACGGTGTAAATAATATCACTCTTAAAAACGTTATAAGCATTTTAAAGAAGATTGTTTAACAAAAAAATCGCTTGGCGAAAGCCAAGCGATTTTTGTTGGAAAATTTGCCCCTATAAATTGATGTTTATGATAATACAAATGTCATTGGCATACCGTAGGGCGGGGGCTTGCTCCCGCCGCAAGCCGTGATTAGATGTTGTGCAGGCGGCAGGAGCAAGCCCCTGCCCTACGGGTTTGTGCGTTCCATTTTCATCCTATAAACATTAATTTATCATTCTCATTCCCAACAAAAAAAGCGGCTCTGCGGAGCCGCTTTTTTAACTGTTCAATTAATAAACCTTGATTGCGCCCTCGGGACGGATGGACATAACTACGCAGGAGCCGAAGCCGAATGCGGTGTCCATGTACTTTCTGTACTCGTCAACGTACTCGTGAGGAACAAACGCCTGAATGGTGCCTGCAAATCCGCCGCCGTGTACACGGTATGCGCCCTTCTTGCCTGCGAGAGCATCATCGGTGAGGCAGAGCGCAAGAGAGAGACCCTGCTCACGAACGTTCTTAGTGGTGAATACGTTCTGGAGGTACTTGTATGAGGAGTTGCCCGAAGCCTTCATGTATTCAAAGAAGGTATCGAGGTCGCCGTCTTCAAGCGCCTTCTTCTGAACTGCAACACGCTCGTTTTCGTTTGCAAAGTGGAGAGCACGGAGAATAGCACGGTCGCCAACGGTTTCACGGAGCGCAGGAACTGCACCGATGATCTGTGCCTTGGTAACCTCACGGAGTGCAACCTTGCCGAAGTGTGCGGCAACTGCCTTCATTTCTGCGGGAACAGAAGCGTAGTCATCGTTGAGGTCAGCGTGGTTGCCGCCAGTGTTGGTGATGCAAAGGCTGTAACCTGCAGCACTCATGTCAAATGCGAGGGGCTCGATTACGGGATCCTTGGGGTCTGCAAAGTCGATTGCAACAAAGCCGCCTACTGCACAAGCAGTCTGGTCCATGAGGCCACAGGGCTTGCCGAAGTATACGTTTTCGGAGAACTGCGCAATGCGTGCAACCTCAGCATTGTCAACGCTACCGTTGTTGTAGAAGTGATTGATGATGTTACCAACCATTACTTCAAAAGCTGCGGAAGAGGAGAGACCGCTACCCTTGTGTACGTTGTTGGTGGTGAAAGCGTCAAAACCGCCTGCTGCATGACCGTAGTCCTTAAAGCCCTGTACCATGCCTGCGATGAGTGCACGTGACTTGAAGAAGTAGTCGGAATTGGGCTTTGCACATTCTTCAACGGTCATTCTGTCCTCGGTGTAGCCTTCGCTGCGAAGACGAACAAGACCGTCATCGTTCTTTGCGGCAACAGCAATGATGTCAAGGTTGATTGCGGCAGCAAGAACGCAACCGTGGTTGTGGTCGGTGTGGTTGCCGGAGATTTCGCTTCTGCCGGGAACGGAGAAGAGAGAAACGTCACGGTCAACACCGTAGTTTTCTTCAAAATTCTTGATTGTGCGGATGTAGCGGGCTTTCTGCATATCGCAGTCAGCAGCATAGAGCTTTGTAAAAATACCGTCAAGCTCGCCGCTTTCGATTTTCTTAATAAGTTCAGTAGTCTTCATGATAAAAACTCCTTTATGTAATCAAAATTTTTCACTTGTTACAATTATAAACGAAAAAATGAAATCACTCAATACTAAATGTTTGAGAGTTTTTCTTAAAAAATCATACTTTTTTGCACATGACATATTTTAACATAAAAAAACATAAATGTAAATATGCTACAAAAAAACAGTAGAGATATTACTTTAAAATTGTTATAAAAAATATTTACTTTTAATTGCAAATATGATATATTACTATAATAGTTATAAAATATCAAAAGGAGATATACAATGACGGCGCTTAAAAAGAGTTTTTTTAAAGTGTTTGTATTTTTTATATTCGCTGTTTTATTCGTTGTTTTTGGTGCAAATACTTTTGCCGCAGATGCGGCGACGGTAGAAATCGTCAGCTTTACAAGAGGCTCGCAAACGGATTTGCGTTCCAGCGAATTGCTTGAGGCACGGGTAGAGGGGTATGACGGAAATGTGCGTGAGCTTACCTATAAATGGACCAGCTCGCTTGGTACATATCTGTATGTTTACACCTCGCATAACATGTACGGTATAAATAATACCGACGGAGAAATTGAGATTCACAATACCGATAAAAGCATAAGCGGTCTTTCCAACATGGTGGGACGCACCTACAACAAAACCTTTACCGGTGTCGGCTATGCATGGGCGTCAATTTACGGTGCTGAAATCACTATTGATTCGCTTGTAGGCACCATTACCGTTGACGTTTACGCACCCGACGGAACCCGACTTGCCTCCGACAGCCATACGGGAACCAAGGTGCAGACCGGCGGCTTCTGGCTGTGGGCAACCTATGAGAACAGGGGCATTGTTCCGAGTAACCTTTCAAATGACGTTGAGCAGGTATCCTTCGGTATGTTTGAGGGTGACACCAAAAATGTAAGAATCTTGCTTGGTGAAAGCTCCATTGTGCATATCACTTGTGAAGAGTGCTTTGTATCCGATGCCAAAATTGTTAAAGGTGCGGACATTATCTCCATCACATTGGATAAGGAAACCAAGGAGTATCACATTTCAAGCGTTAAAGCGGATGCTTCGGGTGAGGCACAGATAGACATTACTATTGAAAAGGGCAACTGTAAGTTCCATAAGGAAACAAAAGTTACCAAAACCATAAAGGTTTACTCCTACAAAAAGCCGACAACCACTTCAACTTCAACCGTAATCACGCTTGACAACCTTGACCCCAATTGCCGTTATTTCCTCGCCGGCATTGAGGGTACAAAAACGGAAATCGGCGGCAAGGAATACGTTGTTTTTGAGGGACTTACGCCGAACACCGAGTACCAGATAGAGGTTGTGGGTAAAACCCCCGATACCGAGGCGGTTTATGCTTATGTGTATGAAACCACAAAGCCGGCACACATTGGTACTGTTGAGGTTATCTTAAACGGTACGTACGATACTCAGACAGGCACTGCAACCGGCGAACGCGTTGACATTCAAAGCGTAAGACCGGATGTTGAAACTCTCTATCTCCGCTATGAGGACTCGGTAATATACTTCCCGCTTGAAAAAACAGCAACCGGCGTATATTCATCCGAGCTTGCAGACGGTACGTATACAATTTATTACTCCAAGTTCGGTTCGGATGAAAAGATACAGATTACAAATCAGTATCTCACAATCAGCGGTGCAAGCCGTACAAGAGAGTTGTTCTTCAACTCGGTTGATTACGATACTGCAGGCGGAGAACCCGTAATTTACACCGAGTATTATCTTGGTGACAGCAAGGTAATGGTTACCGATGTTGTTCCCGAAAAAGAGGGCTATCTCTTTACACATTGGTCCTGCCAAAGCGGACACGTTCACAAGCCCGGAGAAGTTCTTTCGGAGGCAATCGGTGAAAAGTATAACCTTGTTGCAAACTATGTTGAATCCTTTGACGTTTATGTAAATCTTGTTATTCGCCACCTTGCCGTGGACGGTTCGGGACGAAATAATGACCAGGGTATGCACGACATAAGATTTACCGTTGACCAGCGTTTTGGCGGTGTGGGCGACTATACCGAGCTTGTTGCACATAATATTGCATGGGACGGTATAAGCGAATTTACTGTTCCTGAGTTTGAAGCAACGTACATTGAGCAAAACGGTCTTGACCGCACGGTTTATTTAGGCGTAGCTCCCGTTCTTGTAAATGTTGCAAAGGATGCGGAGTATACGGTAACTTCGGTAAAATCAGGCTATACCCGTAATCTTGAGGAGATTAAAAAAGAGATTGACGAAAACGGCGACCTACGCATTACTGTTGAATTTGTATTTGACCCCAACGACTTTGACCTTGTGTTTGAGGTAGAGCTTGACGAGGAGTCAAAAAAGGTTGCAGACGAACTCAAGCCCGTTGCAGTTAATGTAAAGGTTACGGCGTGGGGTGATCCGCTTGGTGACGATAGCGAGGCGGTAATGTGGGCTACTATTTCACAGATGCCTCACACATATGAGCGTATTGCACTTGACGAAAACGGCTACGGTAGCGGTACATATCCTGTGTGGATGGCTACTACTGATACCAACACTCCCTATTCATACCGTATAGAGGTTGTTTCCTATGAAACTGCGGACGGTACAATTATTGAAGCACTTGACAAGGACAATGAGCATATAGTTTACAAAACCCCCAATAACCGTTATTACACTACAGTAAGCGTAGACGGCGGTAATGTTCCTTCGGGCAGTACGCTTAACGGTGCATACTATGACCAGACCGCTAAAGCTCAAAACGGCACTATTAAGGGTATCGTAACTATTGAAGTTTTCGATGTTACATTTGTTCCGAACGGCGGTATGCTTAACGGTAGTGCTGAAAACGCCACACTTAACTATCAAATCGGTATTCCAAAGCTTTCCGAGTACGTTCCCACCCGTGAGGGCGGATATGTGTTTGACGGCTGGTATCTTGCCGATGAAAACGGTAATATGACGGAAACGTTGGCTGAATCCGAAAAGATTATTTTTGAGGATACAACGCTTATCGCAAAGTGGAAGGAGCCGCTTACGGTAAAGGGTGACATTGCGATTGACACAACGTATTATGAGCATGACTATCTCACAAGCGTTATCGTGCTTCTTCAGCATATTGATGCAAACGGATATGCCGAAACAGTGGATTATCATATTGCCAATATAAGCTACACAGACGGCGACGACCATGGCAGCGGTTCATACGAATTTAACGATGTTCCAAACGACGGTCATGAACACAGAATAAAGGTTGTTGCTACAAACTATCACACACATTATCTCAATGAAACGTCTTCAGCTTCCAAGGATGACTATGACAGTTACGTTGAGGAAACAAATGGTGATATGTACCTTGCAGTGTTCGGCGATGACCTCGTTGCAAATGTACATCTCCATCTTCACTTTATGCCCGAAAGCTTTGACCTTGAATACAAGGTTGACGCAACTCCCGTAGGCGAGGGCTTCAGACCTGAATCTGCCGAGGTGCTTGTACTTTGTGATACTGGTGTACATATAGATCCCCAGCACTGGGACGTTATCAGCCAGATGATTAACGAGGACGGTAGCTTCACGGGTAACGAAACCGTTCTTGCGGATGGCGTCGGCACAGGTAGCGAGTCTGTTTGGCAGATAAAGGCGGCGAACAATGATACATATCATTACTCAATCAAGCTTAACAGCCTTACCTTTGGCGGCGAGAAATATGAGTATGCCGACAATCATCCTTACGCTATTCACTATAACGGATCGGCGAGATACAGCGATATTAACGGTGCACAAACTCAATTGCTTATTGCAACTGTTGTTCCAAGACTTTATACCATTACTTATGATGTAGGTTCTGTTAAGGAAATCGAGGGCGTTAGTGTTAGCGGCATGGATAATTACATCACTGCCGACCACAGGCTTATGGATAACTATTACTGGAGTCATGGCAAGGTAATTACCGCTGTTCCTTCGGTTGAAAACTATGTTTTCCTCGGTTGGTATCTTGCCGATGAGGACGGTAATATGACAGAGCAGAGAGTGACCGAGATTACTCCCGATACTGCAAAGAACGTTACTCTTATTGCAAAGTGGTCGATAGCACCCGAGTTTGAAGTGCTTTGTGACGCAGGCTATTATTCAGAGAAGCGTGATTCCACCGATAAAGAGGGCATAATCGCATTCAATGCCTGCATCACCAATTTTGCTGATGTAAGAGTGCATCTCACCTCGTTCGGTTTGTATATCTACAACTCTGCTATGGAGCAGATGGCAACGGTAACGAGCGTCACAATTGCCGACCTTGACGACGCAATTACATATCCCGACGGGCTTTTAAAACCGGGTAGTTTCCATGCATTTGTGGACAGAATTCCCGCAGATTCACTTGATACGCAGGTGCTTGCAGTACCCTTTGCCGTTATCGGTGACGAAGTATTCACCGCTGACAGTATGATAACGTCTGTAAGTGCAATAAATAAATGGCTTGGACCTAAAGAGTAATGTCACAGGAGGAGAGCAAAATGAAAAATGAATATGTAGCTCCCGTGGCATCTACGGTTGAGTTTGAGGCGGTTGACGTTGTTGCAATGTCAATTTTTGACCTGCTTACAACGTGGGGCAGAGCCATTGAAAGCGTTGAGTACTGGAAAGATATCGGCACAGCCGACAGTCAGAGCAGCACTCCGAACTTTTATGAATAAGAAAATCGGTATGGCAAACGCCATACCGATTTTTTAATACTATGTAAAAAGCAGACCGCCCAAGCTTGGACGGTCTGTTTTGTTTTTAGTGATTAACTGTAAGAACGACCTTACCAACGTTTTCGCCACGTTCGAGAATAGCATGCGCTTCTTCAGCCTCGGTGATGGGGAGAACCTTGTAGATCGTGGGCTTGATTTCACCGGTTGTAACCTTGGGCCAAACCTTTTCAACAAGCTCTGCGAGGAGCTTTGCCTTGAATTCAGGGGACTTGGAACGGAGGGTGCTACCGATAAGACGAACGTTTACAACGTAGAGCTTGCGGAGGTCAACCTCGGTCATATCGCCTGCGAGAGTTGCAATCATGATCCAGCGTCCGCCGTAGGTCATGTGGGGAAGACACTTGCCGCACATGTCGCCGCCAAGGCAGTCGATAGCAACGTCAACAGAACGGCCTGCAGCCTTTTCAGCCTCAAGAATCTTTGCGATATCCTGAGTCTTTGTGTTAACGATGAGGTCAGCACCGAGATGCTCGATAGCCTTTGCCATTTCGTCAGAGATAACGGAGGTGATTACACGAGCACCGAAAGCCTTTGCCATGGGGATGATAACGCTTGCAAGGCCGCTTGCGCCTGCGTGCATAAGGAGAGTGTTGCCCTCTTTGAGTCCGCCCTCGTGGAAAAGGTTGAGGTAAGCGGTTGCATAAGCTTCGGGGAGAGCAGCAGCTTCAACAAAGTCGCTGCCTTCGGGAACGGGCATGAGCATGTCATACTTTACGTTTGCATATTCAGCATAACCGCCGCCGCCGAGAAGAGCACAAACCTTGTCGCCGATCTTCCAGTTGGATTTTGCCTTTGCGCCCTCACCCATTTCGGTGATTACGCCGGCAATTTCAAGGCCCATCCATTCAGGACAGCCGGGAGGGGGCGGATACTGACCTGCACGCTGCATAAGGTCTGCACGGTTGAGTGCCGCTGCGTGAATCTGTACCAAACAATCGTCTTCGCCGAGAACAGGGTTCGGAACGTCCGACCAGTTCAGGGCATTGGTCTTTTCGTCAATAAGAATAGCTTTCATTAATTATATATCCTTTCTGATTAGTCAAGAGAAATGGGAGTCTTGTAGTCAATGTCAAAGCCGCTTGCCGCAAGAACCATTCTCTGAAGCTGGAATTCATACTCGTAGGTGTAGGGGTTCTCCTTGGTGCCGCGGATGTACTGATACAAATCCTTAACCATTACGTCATAACGGCCCGTGGGAGGTGCAAACGGGATGTCTGCCTTGATATCGCTGTACGCACTGGAAATAAAGCGGCGGTCAGAGAAAGAGAGGTGAATGGGCTGCTGACCGTTCTCAATAGGCTTGAGTTCAACAGAGCCGTTCTTGCCGCAGAGAACAAACTGACGGCGACCAAAGCCGTTGACTTCCTGTGAGTTAACACGGATAGAAGCAACAAACTTGGGATATTTCATAACTGCGAATGTATTGTCGAGCACGCCCTCCATAATGAGGTCGGACTTGTTGTGCATGGGGATGATCTCTTCGGGAATTTCACCTGTAACACCGTAGATAAGGTCAACAAGGTGACAGCCAAGCCAGAACATGTTACCGCCCTTGAAGCCGGAGAGAAGCTTCATAACACGCATATCGTGCATGGTGCTCATCTGTGCATCAATAGCAGTGATTTCGCCGATGCGGCCATCCTTGATAAGCTCGTGGATGTAGCGAACAGCGGGGTTGTAACGGTACATATAGCCAAGCTGAACAACAAGGTTTTTAGCCTTTGCATCACGGAGGAGCTTTTCATAAGCCTTGATGTCCTCTCCGCCGGGCTTGTCGAGGTGAATATGTACACCGTGGTCGATACAACGCTGTGCAGCCGCAACACTGTCAAGCTCATAGCCCTCGCAGAGAACGAGTTCAAGACCTTCAACTGCAAACAGCTCTTCTTCGGTCATAATCGGAATACCGCCGTAAACTGCATCGTTTTTGATTCTTGCAGCAACCTTTTCGTCTTCGGGAACGATACCTACAACCTCAAAGAGGTGGGGGAACTTCTTGATTGCTTCAAGCTTTGCACGGCTATGGTCGTGTCTTGTGCCAATATGGCCAACCTTGATTTTTTCCATTGTCATAACCCTTTCAGTATATATAGATTTGAGTGTTTATGTAATTTAATTATAGTACGCATGGAAAGTTATGTCAAGTGCGTGTGAAAAAATCAAGGTTTAAAAAACTACTCGATTGAGAGTAATTTTATGCTATCGTTTGGTTTTTTGTAATGTAGTGTGATTTGTGATATGCTCACGGTGTAAAAAATTAAATGAGTTTGCTGAGATATAAATTGAAATTTAACGCACTGTGTGAATGGCATATAGTAGGACGTGGCTTGCTCCTTCGCAGCAAAGATTAAAGCTTTACTGACAGTGGGAGCAAGCCCCTGCAATGCGGATTTGCGAATGTCTTTGCCTGCATAAATTCCGGTTTGCCTTATTCTGAAACCTAAAAAAGGCTTGCAAGTGCAAGCCTTTTTTGGTATAATTTAGGTGAATTGTATATTAAGCGTGTCGGAGAGGGAATAACCTATACCCCGTCTTGGTTTAACGGTTTCTCCGTCGCATATTTTTGCGAGCTTTTTGCGCAGATAGTGAACGTATACGTCAACTATGTTGCCGCCCTGTTCACCGAATACTTTTGCCCCCTCTTCTCTTGATACCGTTCCGCTTTTGCAGAGCAGTTCAAACAGGGCAAATTCTTTTTCGGACAGGCGGACTTCGCCGCTGTCCGATTTGAGTTTTCTGGTGTTTTTGCTTGCTTCTATCCAGATGCTTTTGCTTTGCAGAGGAGTATCGGCAAGCCTTTTTGCGGCTATGCTCCGAAGTCTGCCGGCGTCTATCGGCCGTTTCAGAAAATCACGCACAAGCTCACGCTTGCTCTCATCGTATGAAAAGCCTACGCAACCGTCGGGCAGGTCTTCGATGCAATCGAGGTCGCATATGCACAGCTTTGCTTTGTCCGATTCCGTACCGTGCACGGCTGTATAGCCTGCATCGCAAAGCTCAAGCACTATAAAGCGTGCAAGACGGGCATCGTTTGTAATAACACATATATCCATCGCAAATATCCTTTTAGTTAATATATTTTTATTCTATAATCTTTTGTTTGAAAAGTCAATTACAAAGGCGACTTTTCGGAAAGGAGTCGTTATGGAAAAATTCATAGGATTGTCTGCATCTTCCGAAGATGCTGGCAGACTGCCGATTTCGCCTGTGGCGTTTGGTGACGGTGCAAAGACCATTCTCCCCACAGATGCACATCTGCTTTTGTCGGTCAAGGAGGGAAGTGTAAAGCTTTCATATCATGACGGTGATGAGGAGCTTTATGACGGCACCATGCTTTTTGTAAGACGTGGAGCCAACGTTGAGTTTTTTGAAAAAAGCGGTGATTTCGAGTGCGAGTTTGTGCTTTTTGAAGCGGAAGAGACCTTCCTTGAGCATCTGGAACTTCCCGACGTTGCTTTAGGCGAGGTCGGAGAGGGAGTTGGCATTTCATCGGTTGTTAAAATGAGTGCGTATGCTCTTGAATACTATCATGACAGACTCCGTATATGTGCGGCTGTTTATTCTTCGCTTGCGAAAATCGCACGTGACGGCATGATAAGCCGACTTGAACGCTTTGACAATCTTTCCGAGCGACTTTCTCCTGCAATGCTGCAGATAGAGCAAAGATATATGGAGCAGCTCACTGTGCGTATCCTTGCGCACAGCTGTTCGATGAGCGAGAGCGTTTTCACACGCTCGTTCAAGCGTGTTTACGGCTGTACTCCCGTGCAGTATCTGATAAAGGTACGCCTTGAGGCGGCAAAGGAGCTGCTTGCGACAACCGATATGTCATTTGAGGATATAGCCATAGAGTGCGGATTCAAGAGTGCAAAATACTTTGGCGATATACTCAAAAAGAATGAGCATGTGACTCCGAGAGAGCTTCGTGCGATGTATCAGGGTATGACGCAGGTTAAGTTTTTCTAAAAATTAACGTCGTTTTGTGTTAAAAATCTGTCGAATTACTCTTTACTTTTCGGTTACACAATGGTATAATGAACAATGGCATTTAATGAAATGAATATAAATTTTAAATTTTGGAGGTATTTCTAAAATGGCAAGAACAAAACTTTCCATGGATGGTAACACTGCCGCCGCTCACGTAAGCTATGCGTTTACTGAAGTTGCAGGCATTTATCCCATCACTCCCTCCAGCCCTATGGCAGACTATGTTGACCAGTGGGCTGCAGCAGGTAAGAACATTCTCGGCAAGCCCGCACTCAACGTGCTTGGCACTCCTGTAAAGGTTACCGAGATGCAGTCTGAAGCAGGTGCAGCAGGTACCGTTCACGGTTCTCTTGCAGCAGGTGCTCTTACAACCACCTACACCGCTTCTCAGGGTCTTCTTCTTATGATCCCGAACATGTATAAGATCGCCGGAGAACTTCTCCCGAACGTTATCCATGTTTCCGCTCGTTGTGTCGCTTCTCATGCTCTTAACATTTTCGGCGACCACAGTGACGTATACGCATGCCGTCAGACAGGTTATGCTATGCTTTGCACCACAAACCCCCAGGAAGTTATGG
>JAZQEH010000115.1:0-4490 GCA_045538895.1 Eubacteriales bacterium | reverse complement strand
CAGTGTCTGTTACGTCAAAGATTACAGCACCCTTTCTGTTGTCGTCGTTATGATATGCTATATATTCGGCATCATCTTCATAAAACACATCATAAAACTTGCCGACTGATGCAGCAGAGGAGCATATATAAAGAGTTCCTTCGGGGTCAGTAACTGTATTTGACGTAACAACGTCAGAGGAAACCGTGGTGCCGTCAAGCATCAGGTTACTTCTTGTATAAGTATGATCGTGACCGCTGAGAACAAGGTCTATACCGAGTTCATTGAACGGACCGGCAAGATTTTCACGGAATTGCAAAACGCCTGCATCCTTGCTGTGACTGCCGCCTGACAGGAAGGAAAAATGGATAACAACAACGTGCCATATGCAATCGGGATTTTCCGCAATCGTTTTTTCAACAAATTCAATGTGTCCGTCGTAATCCGTATTTTCCACATTGAGGTGCATAAAGAGAATATCGGAATACTTATAAAAGTAGTTTGATGACGTATTGGAAATACCGTAAACTGAACTTAAATTCGGAAGATTATAGTGTTTGTCATACAAAACCGAATTGTCGTGAGGGGGTCCTACCGTTGTTGAAATTGCAATAGTCGAAAGCTCGGGCGAAATGAAATACCCAAACTCATTTTCATACATCGGGTTACTTGTCTGGTCGCCTGCAGAAACAATAAAGGAAATATCAGAGAAGTTTCCTTTTATCTTCTCAAGCGTGTCTGTCCAGTCATTTGCATGGGTAGTATTACTTACCTGGGCATCGGTGATAAAAGCAAAGGATGTGCCTTCGCTTATATCATATACCCTGAAGGTATAGTCCTCGGAAGAAGTATCACCCACAACAAGGCGATAAGTCCATGTGCCGGCTTGCAAATTCCTAAGAGTTGCCTTATATGAATAAAGCCCCTCGGAAACGGTATTATTGCAGACAGCAGATGCGGTTTTATCCAAAGTGCCGTCATTGCCGTAAATTACATATGCGTCGGCTTTGCAGTCGGCATACCACGTAAGATTTCTCTCGGTTTCATCACCGCCGACATTCATTATTACATTTGTAAAGGCTACCTGTGATGAATCTGCCGCAAGAACATATGAAGAAAATGCAGTCACAGCAAGCAGAATTAACACAAGATAAGCCAAAGCTTTGATTTTTGTTTTCATATACGGTCCTCCCTATGCAAGGTTTATTATAATTTTAGCATACATCCCCGACCAAATAAATGACTTTATAGGATGTGTTTACAAAAAAGTTGACAATATGCGAGATTAAGACTATAATTAAATATGCATAAAAAAGAGGTGACGATATGCCGAAAAACGATTTTAATAAATATTCAAAGTATTCTCTGGTAAGAGACCAATCAACCTTTGATGTAGATAAAACAATTGACATGCTCGTAGACCATTGCGAGAAAGCGCTGATGAAAAACATCTCCTTCACTCTCCTTGCCGACGACCGATTCAAGGAATGTACCGGCAATATAAGAGCCGGAAAGATGGGGCGTTCGGTCTATCCTCTTCACAATCACGATTTTTATGAAATCAATTATGTAGAAAACGGAAAATGTGTCGAGTACATAGGAAGCAGAGCATTTGTCCTGAACGAAGGTGATTTTCTTATTCTGCCTCCGACCGTTTATCATGCCTCGTATCCCGTCGGTGACAGTAAATGCGTGAACATACTCATAAAAAGCGAGTGGTTAAGCAATGCTTCAAGACAGCTTTCGACATACAAATCGGAAAACATGCTTACACGTTTGCAAAAGCAGAATTCATATATGGTGTTTACAGCAAAGGACAGTGTGGCGTTTGATACGGCAAAACAACTGATGAGTGTATTTGCCGACAAAGAAAATAATTCCCCTTACCGCGACCTTTACGCCGAGTGTATAGTGTTAAAGATGCTTCTTGAGCTTTCCGCATGCACCTGCGCCGAAACCTTTTACACTTTACCCAAGAAGCGTATTTCAAACGATACCACAGAAGATGTCTTACAATACATAAAGGATAATTTAAGCACTGTAACTCTTGAAAGTGCCGCCTCCCACTTCGGATATTCGGCATCACATCTGTCAAAACTCATTAAAAAGTACACGGGAACAGGTTTTTCTACATATCTTGCAGTTGAGCGCATGGTAAGAGCCGAGTATCTTCTTGCAAAGACGGACATTGCCATTACAAGAATTCCCGCAATTATCGGCATTGAAAGCAAGGAATATTTTTCAAGGGCATTCAAAAAATATAATAACGTTTCGCCGAGGCAGTACAGGAATATGCATAAGTAATTGATTTCATAAAAGCACAAGTAAATGGCTGTTTATATTATTGCTTTTTGCATTATTTTTATTATGCAAGTAGTTAAACCGAAAGGAAACCAAACATGAAATTATTAAGAAATGACATATTTACGATGGATGATTGGAAACGCATTTCACCCCCAATGGGCGGAGACAGGCAGTGGAAAGACGGACGTTCAGCCAAAGAGCTGGCAAGATACATAACCTCTGCATTACCCAACGTACCTTGTGAAGTGGAAGCGGTATTGTCTAATTTTGTTTCAGAAAACTCTGTTTTTGAATGGGCGGCAGAATATGTAACAGACTTCTCAACGCATGAACTCGGCAGAGGTGAAGGCAGAAACCATGATGCGATGATGGCAAACGACGAGATTTTTGTCGGTATCGAGGGTAAGGCTGATGAATCCCTCGGCTCACAATATATAGGGACGGCACTTGTTGGTGCAAGCAACAATAAAAAACACCGCATAAACGGTATGATTAAAATGCTATACGGCGATTCTCCGGAGAATCACAAAAATGTTCGCTATCAGCTTGTCACCGCATCATCTGCGTGTTTGTTGGAAGCCAAAGACCGCAAACTGAATAAGGCCATGCTGATGGTTATCGTTTTCAAGAAAAGCGGATGCTACAGGGACGAAAAGATCGCTCAAAATGATGCGGATATCAACTATTTCTTATCACACAGCAAAGCGTATCAAAAAGGAAACTATTGGCTTATTCCAACTGCCTTTGGGAACGATTTTGGAATTGAGTTGTATTTTTCAAAGATAACTGTTGAATTGCCATAAAATTTGATTAGCGGCAGCCGATTGGCTGCCGCTATTTACTTCATTTTTTATTCTTCTGAAAATCCGCCGGACCTCCGGGCAAAGCCAAGCGCCCATATAGTGAGAGGTGTAGGTATTATTTTGCTCGCTTTTTACAAGCCAAGCGGTACCGGTTAAATTTTTCTGAAATAGTTGTATTTACTTATTCAGTTCCGGCATATCCGGTATAACAAGTCTTTCCGATGCTTTTTTCTTTTTGGATTTCCTCTCGTTATTAATTTCAATAACTTCACCAATATTATCTGCAATGAACTGCTGTGCATCTCTGCCATACAAAACAACGTAATAAGGGAAATTATCTTTACTCAGAAACATTTCTTTCTTAATTCCAACTCCCCTTCCTGCCTCGGTTGGCCATTTATGGTGCTTTCCGTCTTTGGTAACAATTTCTTCAAGGAATCCTTTTCTCATCAACCATTCGTTGATGGCAGAACTCTTCAGAGTTTTAGAAAAGTTTTCATCAACCAGCGTATTAATATTCTTTGCAAACTCGCTAACCCTAAGGTAATCATTGGTAATCGGTATGTTGAGCCGCTCGACCATACTTAAATCAAACGGCATTTTCTTTTGATATACGTGTCGCTTTACGGGAATGGATTCAAGTGCCTCTTCATAAAATTCCAGAACATTTGCTATATACATGAAACAGCGTTTAATTCTATCGTTATTTAAAACACTGTCACTGCTTATCGGCGTATCATCAATAGGGCTTACGCCGCTGATGAGTTTTTCTATGTATATTCTTGCACGTTCGGCCGTTCTACGTTCAATTTCATTTACGTCTTTCAATTTGACACCTCTATAACATATTGTATAATTATCTCATAAAACTTGTATTCTAGTATCCTTTCTTTACCGGCTATTTTTACTGCTATTAAACGGACATTGCTCCTGAATACACTGATTATTTTGCTTTGAGCGTGAGCATTCGATTTTGTCAAGCTCCATATGTATTCCGAGTTTTTCAGCAGTAAATTTGACAGCTTCGGTTATTGCAAGATAAGAATCTCTTTTACAGCAACGGGGACCGCCGTTTTTACCTATTGCAGTAAGTGCCTGACCTGTCATCTGATTGGAAAGTCCCCAAGCCTCTTTTGCAAGCGGTGTTGACTTCGTTACAATCGACATATACATACCTGTGCTGATACCTGCACCGCAGGCACCCCAGAAACCGCATGCTCCCCCGGGAATCTGTTTTCCCCTTGCATACATTTCTGAAAGTGCAGTCGGCAAGTCAACATCTCCGCCTGCATTTTTGTATGCCGCAAGAAGTGATGCTCCTACCATAACATGATGCTCGGGACCGTGCATATGGCAAAAGTCCATAGACATCATTTTTTCTAAAATCTCTACGGGGTTTTTGGA
>JAZQEH010000114.1:0-15237 GCA_045538895.1 Eubacteriales bacterium | reverse complement strand
GACATTCTCCCCGATGCCTTCGCACTTGTGCGTGAGGCCGACTGGCGAGTGCTCGGCAAGCGTCCGTTCTATGTTCAGCTTGTCGGAGGAATTATTCTTCATCAGGGAAGAATAGCCGAAATGAAAACAGGTGAAGGTAAGACACTTGTTGCTACCATGCCTGCATACCTCAATGCGCTTACCGGTGACGGCGTTCATATTGTTACCGTCAACGACTATCTTGCAAGACGTGACAGTGAGGAAATGGGCAGAGTATACGGCTTTCTCGGTCTGACTACCGGACTTGTGGTACACGGTCAGTTACCCGATGAAAAGCATGCCGCTTATGCTGCCGATATTACTTACGGAACAAATAACGAGTTTGGATTTGACTACCTCCGTGACAACATGGTTATTTACAATCATCAGGTTGTGCAGCGTGGTCATAATTTTGCTATTGTCGACGAGGTTGACTCTATTCTCATAGACGAAGCACGTACACCTCTTATCATTTCAGGAGAGGGCGAAAAATCTACCGAGCTTTATGAGTTTGCCGACAGATTTGCACGAGGCCTTAAAAAAATCGTCATCAAGGAAACCGACTCTAAGCAGGAAATTGACGATATTGCTGAGGATGCCGACTACGTTGTTGACGAAAAGGCTAAAAACACAGTTTTAACTGCAAGAGGTATTGCAAAGGCTGAGGAGTATTTTAATATCGAGGACTATTCCGCACCCGAAAATTCTACCATAGTTCATCATATCAATCAGGCGATCCGTGCTCACGGCATTATGAAGCTTGATGTTGATTATGTGGTTAAAGACGGTGAGGTTATCATTGTAGATTCATTTACTGGCCGTCTTATGCCTGGCAGACGTTACAACAACGGTTTGCATCAGGCGATTGAGGCAAAGGAACATGTAAAGGTTGAAAAAGAGTCTAAAACCCTTGCCACAATCACGTTCCAGAATTACTTCCGTCTTTACACAAAGCTTTCGGGTATGACGGGTACTGCACTCACAGAGGAAAACGAGTTCAGAACCATTTACAACCTCGACGTTGTTGAGGTTCCCACTAACCGTCCGATGATCCGAAAAGATTTTCCCGATGCCGTTTATCTGAATCAGGCAGGCAAGTACCGTGCTATCGTTAAGCAGATCAAGGAGTGCCACGATAAGGGACAGCCTGTGCTTGTAGGTACCGTTTCTATCGAAAAGAGCGAGGAACTTTCTCACGAACTTAAGAAAAACGGAATTGCACACGTTGTACTCAATGCAAAGCATCATGAAAAAGAGGCAGAGATCGTTGCACAGGCAGGTAAATTCGGTGCGGTAACGATTTCCACCAACATGGCAGGTAGAGGTACCGACATTATGCTTGGCGGTAATCCCGAATTCTTGGCTAAAAACGAGATGCGCCGCATGGGTATCGACGAGGAGCTTATCGCCTCTGCAACAGGCACTGCAGAAACGAGTGACGAAGAAATTCTTGCTGCCCGTAAAACTTTTGACGAGCTTTATGATAAGTACAAGGTAGAGATTCAGCCCGAGGCGGACAAGGTTCGTGAGGCAGGCGGTCTTTTCATCCTTGGTACAGAGCGTCATGAGAGCCGTCGTATAGACAATCAGCTCCGTGGACGTTCAGGCAGACAGGGCGACCCCGGTCAGTCGAGGTTTTATATTTCGCTTGACGATGACCTTATGCGTCTGTTTGGCGGTGATAGCCTTTATAATATGGTTATGCGTATCGGACTTGACGAGGATACACCTATTGATGCACAGATGCTTTCAAACAGTATCGAGTCTGCACAAAAGCGTATTGAGGAGCAGAACTTCAAACGCCGTGAGCACGTGCTTTCTTATGACGACGTTATGAATCAGCAGCGTGAGATTATCTACAAGCAACGTCGCATGGTGCTTGAGGGTAAGGATATAAGCGAAACTATAAAGAGCTGGATAACTCCCGTTATGAGTGAGTACGTTCATTCGTTTACGGATGAAAGCGGTGATTACAACTACGGAGGTCTTCTCACAAGCTTTGCAGGTGCGGTGCTTCGCACAAAGTATACCGAAAACGAAATCTGTGAAATGGATGTGGCATCTCTTGTTGAAGCCGCTTGTGAATGTGCTTATGCAATTTACGAAAACCATGAACAGGCATGGGCGGCTATCGGTGTTGACATGCGTGAACTTGAGCGAACCATTCTGCTTCGTTCTGTTGACGAAAAGTGGATGGATCATATTGATGCAATGGATGACCTTAAGGGCAGTGTAGGTCTTAACGCATACGCTAACCGTAATCCTATAAACGAATACCGTATTCTCGGTGCCGACATGTTTGACGAGATGAATGCCGATATTCAGTCACTTACTGTAAGACACGTGCTTTCCGTTGTTCCGAAGCAGGAAGCACAGATTGAGCGTAAACAGGTTGCGAAGCCTCTTATCGAGGGCTTTGCAGGCGGAAAAATGCCGCAGAGAAAGGAACCTGTACGCAAGACCGAAAAGGTGGGCAGAAACGATCCCTGCCCATGCGGAAGCGGTAAGAAATATAAGAAATGTTGCGGAATGAATGAGAATTAAAGGAGCAAATATGCGAAAAAACAAGGTTATAAGCTTTGGTTTACTCATTGCTGCGTTTGTATTTTTCTGTAACCCGAATATCAATGTGTTTGATATTCTGCCGGATGCACTGGCTTGCTTGTTTGTTATACTCGCAATAAGCCGTCTTGGCGACTTGTGCGATGATCTTGGCGAAGCAAAGCGAGCATTTATAACGCTGCTTTGGATAAATCTATCAAAGCTTCCTGCGTTTATAGTTGTACTCTGGATAACCGGCAGCAACATGAACGAGGGCACGATGTGGCTTGTGCTTGCTTTCTGCTACGCTGTTGTTGATGTTGTGTTTGCTATCCGTGCTTTTTCACAGCTTTTTGCAGGTCTTGCATATCTTGGCACGAGAAACGACGGCGGCGAGTTTATTTATATGCAGGTTCTCCGTCCGGAAAAGCAGATAAAACAAAAAAACGGTAAAATTAAAACTATCCCTGCACGCATTATGCGTATTGAATCACTTTCAAGGTTTACGTCTGTATTTATTGCAGTAAAAGCGGTATGCTGCACACTGCCAGAATTTGTGTACATCTACCGTGCCGATGAAATAGATTTGAGCAATCCGGACCTTGTGCGATTCCGTCCTCACCTTTACGTACTGCTTTCAATAGTTGCTGTGGTATTCGCAGTAATATGGCTCTGCAAAATGTGCCGCTATACGGTACACCTCGCAAAGTACAGTGAATTCTGGAAGCATATGACAGAGCAGTACAGAGAAAAAGTGTTGCCACGCAAAGGCATATTCATTATGCGATATGTTAATGTGTTTGCAATTATTGTTTCTGCGGCGGCATTTTTCTCGGTCGATTTGTATCTTGATGAGATTAACGTGATCCCCGACTTTATTTCAGCTATTCTTTTCTTTGCGGCTTCACTTGTAATCGCAAAGTATGTTGACGGTGCAAAATGGCTTAAGGCTACGTCGGTTATTTACTTTGTAACATCACTTTGTACGTTTGTTGCGATGATAATGTTTAAAACGGGTATGTTCTCGCCGTTTGGTTATTATTATCACGACGTACATACCGTGCAGAATGCAAAGCGGCTTTATACAATCTATGTAGCATCAAATGCACTGACGCAGATTGCATTTATTGCGGTAATGCTGGCGACAGCCGCAGTTATGATGAAAATAGTGCGGATGCATACGGGCATGAATACGCTAACGGGAGTGTCGAGTAGCTTCCGTCCGCTTGACAAGGTATACGGCGGCAGAATAGTTCGTATGCGGGTGTTCTCGGTAATTACTGCGATAATGAGCATGCTGTACTTCTTTTTGATTGTGTATGCCGAGCGTATTCCTTTGCGTGACGGCAGATACGTTTATATGCCTAAGTTTGAGGTTGTATGGATGATTGACTTTGTTATTGGCATCATCTATGCAGTTCATCTTTCAAATATCGCAAGCGACCTTGTAAGCGAGGTAAATTATAAATACAAATATGAATAAAAAAATGGTATCAGTGAAAACTGATACCATTTTTTTATTTAACTAACTTATCTGTTTCAGAAGCGTATTTTTCAAGCTTTGCGGCAAGAGCTTCAGCTGTCTTGTCGCTTGCAAGATAGTAAATTTTGATTTTAGGCTCGGTGCCTGAGGGACGTACAACCGCAACGTCACCGTTTTCAAGACCGTAGTAAAGAACATCGGATTTAGGAAGTCCGGTACCCTCAACCTTGCCGTCTGCATAGGTGATGGTTTCTGCGAGGTAGTCGCCTACAAAAGCAACCTTGCTACCGCAAATTTCCTTGGGAGCGTTTTCTCGGAGAGTCTTCATTGTATTTGTGCGGCGTTCAATGCCGTCAAGGCCTTCCATGTAAACGTCAAGCGATTTTTCACCGTAGTAGCCATACTTAACGTACAAATTCTGGAGAGCATCATAGAGAGTCATGTTCTTTGCTTTGTAGTATGCTGCCATTTCAACTGCAAGCATAGCCGCACAAACGGCATCCTTGTCACGTGCATACGTTCCCTTAAGATAGCCGTAGCTTTCTTCAAAGCCGAGCATAAACGTGCCCTTGCCCTCTGCCTCGTGGTTTTTGATTACCTCACCGATAAACTTAAAGCCGGTAAGCACGTTATAAAGCTTAACACCGTTTGCCTTGCAGATTGCTGCTGCAAGCTCGGTGGATACAATAGTTTTAACTGCATAAGCATCGCTCGGAATTCCGTCACCCTCTTTGAGTGCGGTGAAGATATAGTCAAGGAGAAGGGCAGCCATCTGGTTACCCGTGATAGTTACGAACGAGCCGTCTGACGTACGTGTCATTGCACCCATACGGTCACTGTCGGGGTCTGTTGCAACAATAATATCACTGCCAACCTCGTTTGCAAGCTTAATGCCGAGATTGAATGCATCGGGGAGCTCGGGATTAGGCTTTTTAACGGTGGGGAAGTTGCCGTCAAGTACCATCTGTTCTTTTACTGTATAAAGTTTTGTGACACCGCAAGAGGTAAGTGCTTCGGGAACGAGCTTGTGGCCGGCACCGTGTAGAGGAGTGTACACAACTGCAAAATCGTTTGCAACGTTTGAAATTGCATCAAGCTTTACACGCTGTGCAAGCACGTTCTGCATGTAAACACGGTCAACCTCATCGCCGATTACAACGATTTTACCTGCCGCAACCGCTGCATCAAAATCGTCCTTTTTAACACCCTCAAAAATGTCGATTTCCTTTGTCTTTGCAGAAACCACGCTTGCATGCTGGGGGGGAAGCTGCGCACCGTCCTCCCAATATGCCTTGTAACCGTTGTATTCTTTAGGATTGTGAGAAGCAGTAATGTTGATACCTGCAATACAACCGAGATGTCTTATTGCGAAAGAAAGTTCGGGAGTGGGGCGAACGTCGTCAAATATATATGCCTTGATTCCGTTTGCACTGAGAACGCTTGCCGCAACCTTTGCAAAAAGGGTAGAGTTGTTACGGCTGTCGCATGCGATAACCACGCCTCTATCTTTTGCGTTGCCGCCCTCAAGGGCGATCATTTCAGCCATACCCTGAGTAGCGTGTGCAACGGTGTAAACGTTCATTTTGTTAATGCCTGCACCCATGGTACCGCGGAGACCGCCGGTGCCGAACTCAAGATAGCCGAGAAAACGGAATTCTTTTTCAGCTTCATCGTTTTCAATAGCTAAAAGTTCTTTTCTGCTTTCCTCATCAAGAAAAGGACTGTTGATCCATTTTTTAAATTCTGCTTTGTAATCCATCAGATGTTCTCCTTTAATGCCTTGGCAAGCTGGTCGGGGCAGGATGTACCTCTGCCGCCGCAGTCAATTCCTTCAAGTCGGGCTATGACCTCGGTAGCCTGCATTCCTTTTACAAGAGCACAGATGCCTTGAGTGTTGCCGTGGCAACCGCCCATAAAACGAATGTCGGTAACAATTCCGTCCTCGACAGTTACGTGTATCATACGGCTGCAAGTGCCGCGTGTTTTGTAATCAAATTCTTTTTTCATATCACTCGTCATATAAACCTATTATAGTATAGTCGGTACGTATCGCCGATAAAAACAGCAGAAATGCAAAAAGTGTTTCTCCGGTTGCGGAAAATGTACATATATGCGCATATCCGTCCGAATAGCTAAGCGGCACCGATGCTGATTTTATAAACTTTACGCCAAGCACGTTGGCACCGGTATAAATACCCGACCAAAGGCTCTGATCAAATAAAGAAATACGCAAAACAATGCTTTGCATAATTGTAGAATCTATTATACCACGAAAATTGCGACAAAGCAATGCAAATTTTGTTGTAATATCATTATTTTCTACACTGCAGACACGGCTGATAAAAAGCTCGTGACGCTCGATAAGCCCAAAGACAGTAAGAAGTGTACCCTCACGGCTGTTTTCAATCGGTAGAATACAGTAGTCGCAAAGTCCGGCACTGACATCCTCACATGCATCATTAAATGATTGCACGTGTGTTGGAGTTAACGTTGGATTCTTTTTCTGGAATTTTGCAAAAGCAGATACAAGAATACGGCTTTCGGCAAAAGCAACAGTACCGCTTGCGGTTTTTGACATATCTCCGCCAACCAACAGTGCCGGTGACGGCTTGATTTTTGCTTTTGTTTTTAATTCTTTGGTTATCTTGTCACAAAAATCCGCAATATATGCACTTTCGTCAGCAGCGAGCTTCGCTTTTGCGAGTGCAAGGTTTTCACAAAGTACGTCGCTTGTATATTCGCTTGCCGGAGAAATATTGGGCATATACGGTTCAAACGGCGTGTCTTCCGTAAAAAAGCTTTTGTTTTTTACGTCCTTTGCTGCGGCTACGGCAACAAAGGATGCAAGCTCGCTTAAATTTGCACTCATCCGCTCTGCAAGAGATGCTTCGGTGGTATAGTAGCGTGTAAAATTATCTACAACGTTCTTTATGTTTTCAAAGTGCAACTTCATAGCAATTTAGAAAGAACTTCATAGCTCGAAGCAAGAAAACTCTTCATTTCGTTTTCGTCAAAACGGCGCTGACCGAGAACAGCTAATGAATAAATCTGTTTTGCAAGGAGTGCGTCAAAGTCGCCGTCATTTTCAGCAAGCTTTTTTATAATAGGGTTGTCCATGTTGACTATGAGCGTATTCTCAGCGGTAAAACCGTTACCCATATTCATGCCGCCTGCTGCGTAGATTTTAAACATATCTTCCATTCTGCGGCTTTCTTCGCTGAAGCTGAGAATCGCAGGTATGGCGGTGTCAGAAAGCTTTTCGCACTTGACAGTGAGTTTGTCGTTACCTGCGGCATCACGGAATAACTTTTCAAGCTTTTCGGAATGCTCGGCATCGCCCTCGCCTTTGAGTGCGTCAGTAATATCCGAGTCAACACGCTTGAATTTCACGTTTTCGTTTGCACCCTCAAGCATTTGAACAAACTGCGTGTCAATCATCTGCGTGAACTTGACTACCTGGATACCCTTGGCTTCAAGCATTGAAATATACTGCGCCTGAAGCTCGATGTCAGAGGAGTAATAAACGGTATTTTCGTTTGTTTCCTTTGCGTTTTCGAGATACTCGTTGAGTGTAACAAAACCGCCGTGAACAACCTCCATAAGGAGCGAATCTTTAGCCTTGTCATAGAACTTTTTGTCGCAGAGTGCAGCGTATTCGCAGAAGGTCTTGATATCGGGCCACATACCCTCAAAGTCCTCACGGCTGTTTTTGAACAGGGAGTTTATCTTGTCCGCAACCTTTTTAACAATGTGAGCAGAAATCTTGTCAACATATCCGTTGGTCTGGAGATAACTGCGTGAAACGTTAAGCGGAAGCTCGGGACAGTCAAGCACACCACGTAGCATAAGGAGGTATTCGGGGATAACTTCTTTGATGTTGTCGGCAACAAATACCTGATTGTAGTATAGCTTTACCTGACCCTCAAGACTTGCAAACTCGTGTGTGAGCTTGGGGAAGTAGAGAATACCCTTGAAATTAAGCGGATAGTCTGCCTTGATGTGAAGCCAGAAAAGCGGATCGTTAAAGTCGCCGAAAACCTTGTGATAGAATGCTTTATATTCTTCATCGGTACATTCCGACGGGCTCTTTTGCCAAAGAGGAGTGGTGTCGTTGATAGCTTTTTCTTCGGGCTTGTCCTCGCCATCTTTTACTTCAGCGTCTTCGTCAACAAAATAGATTTCAATGGGCATAAACGAGCAGTATTTTTCAAGAACTGCACGGAGAGCTGTGGGATTAAGGTATTCTTCGCCCTCGCCGTTTATGTGCATAACGATATCCGTGCCGCGTTCTTCTTTGTCATACGGTACGGTCATTTCATACGTGCCGTCATCCGAGCATTCCCATTTTACGCTGTCGCCGCCACGGTATGAACGGCTGATAACGTCAACCTTGTCTGCAACCATAAAAGCAGAGTAAAAGCCAAGACCGAAGTGACCGATTATGCCGTCTGCGGCACCCTCGTTTTCGCCCTCGTATTTCTGTATGAATTCAAGTGCACCCGAAAGTGCAATATTGCCGATGTACTTTTTAACTTCATCGGCATCCATACCGAGTCCGTTATCGCTGACAGTAATGGTGCGTGCCTTTTTGCTAACACTAACGGTTATTCTTACGTCAAATTCAATGTCACGTACTTCGCCAAGCGAAATGAGTCTGTTAAGTTTTGTAATAGCATCGGAAGCGTTGGAAACGATTTCGCGCAAAAAGATTTCTTTGTCCGAGTAAAGCCAACGCTTGATAATGGGGAATATATGTTCTGTTTCGACGGAAATACCGCCTTTTTCATTTTTGATTTCTTCTGACATTTTAAGGATCCTTTCCATGGTATATTCTAATTTATTATTATATATTAAAGTAAAATAAAAAACAACCGAAAGTGAAAATTTTCACAAAAAGTCCATGAAAATGAAAAAAAGCACTTGCGTTATGCAAGTGCTTTTTGGTGCCGGTAGTCGGGGTCGAACCGACACGGTATCGCTACCACTGGATTTTGAGTCCAGCACGTCTGCCAATTCCATCATACCGGCATGACACCCATACAGTATAACACAATGATTTTGAAAATGCAAGAACTTTTATTCAATTTATGTTTGATTGACAAATTTTTGTTTTGTGGTATACTATTTATATATTTTTCGACATGGGTGAGATAAATGAAAATAGTAGTGTATATTGTAATGCTCATATGCTGCATGGTTTTTGTTGCTTGTGATACAAGTGTTGCGGAAACCGTGGCAACTACCGAAATAACTATAGAAACCACTGCAGCAACAACTGCAGAAATCACCGAGGCTACTACTGCTGAAACAACAGTGGAAACAACAGTAGAAACAACTGTTGAAACTACAACCGAAGCAACGACGACTGCAGCCACAACTGAAGCCACAACCGTTGCAACAACGGCTGCAACAACCGCAGCAAAGCCGAAGTACAGCGAACACAAGCCGTCGGTGCTTGACGGTGAATACACTTTCGGCGGTGAGCCTGTTATAGAAAACATTGACGGTTTTACATATGTAAACGGTATTCTGATTGCCAATAAAACCTATTCACTGCCGAGCGACTACCATCCACGTACGCTTGAGTATAATACAAACGTTGCATTTGAGCAAATGCGCAGTGCGGCTGCTGCCGAGGGGCTTACGCTTAAAATTGTTTCGGGATACCGTTCGTATACCACACAGAAAAATACATATAATGGTTATGTGAACCGTGACGGACGTGCTCTTGCCGACCGTTATTCTGCACGTCCGGGACATTCCGAGCATCAGACCGGACTTGCTATGGATATAAATTCCACACGCAATAGCTTTGCAAATACGAGGGAGGGCATCTGGCTTAAAGCAAACTGTGCAGAGTATGGCTTTATTATAAGATATCCCGAGGGAAAAGAAGACAAAACCGGCTATATGTATGAGCCGTGGCATATACGTTATGTAGGTGTAGAACTTGCAAAAATGATAACCGAAAGCGGACTTTGCTTAGAGGAGTTTTTGGGCATCACTTCTGTGTATGCAGATTGAAAGGAGCAAAATGTCAGATAAAGTGCTGGTTGCCATGAGCGGCGGAGTTGATTCGTCATTCTGTGCAATGCTTTTAAAAGAAAACGGATATGATGTAAGCGGCATGATGCTTCATTTGTGGGGCGATGGCTGTATGCGTGATGCAGAAGGAATTTGCGAGTCGCTTGGAATACCGTTTTATTCTGCCGATTACAGAAAAGAATTCAAGGCAGAGGTTATAGATAGATTTATATCAGCGTATGAAAACGGCGAAACCCCCAATCCGTGTGTTATTTGTAACAATCGGGTAAAGTTTGAGTTTATGCTTCGTGAGGCAGATAAACTCGGTATCGACAAAATTGCTACAGGGCACTATGCCCGTGTGGAATACGATGGAAATAGTGACAGATATATAGTAAAAAAGGGTGTTGACACCAAAAAAGACCAGAGTTATATGCTTGTGAATCTGACGCAGGAACAACTTTCACGTACTCTGTTTCCGCTTGGCGGATACACAAAGGAAGAAATCCGCAATATTTCTTCAAACAAAGGCCTTGCAAGTGCAGAAAAAAAGGACAGTCAGGACATATGCTTTATTCCTGACGGTGATTATGCAAGCTTCATCATGGGACAGACGAAAAGGGAATACCCCGTCGGTAACTTTATTGATATAAACGGCAGTATTCTTGGCAGTCACAACGGTATTATCCGTTATACAACAGGGCAAAGAAAAGGACTTGGTATAGCACTTGGCATGCCTGTGTATGTGCTTGGCAAGGACGTTTCAAAAAATACGGTTACGCTCGGCACAAATGAGCAACTTTTCGGTAAAGAATGCTCAGTTACCGATGTTAATGCGGTTTCTGTTGCGGAATTCGACGAACCTATGCGTGCAGAGGTTAAAGTACGCTACAGCCACAGCTCGGCACCGGCATGGCTTTATCCTACCGACGGCAAAATCAAGGTCGTGTTTGATGAGCCGCAAAGGGCGATAACACGTGGGCAGACTGCCGCTTTTTATGACGGCGACGTTCTTCTCGGAGGAGGAAAAATAGAGTGATAACAGATTTTCTCGTAAGGCTGTTTGTGAAAGACAGCGGCAATACGTCGAATAAAGATGTCCGTACTGCTTACGGAAAACTTGGCGG
The DNA here is from genome assembly GCA_045538895.1 of Eubacteriales bacterium. GTDB lineage: Bacteria > Bacillota > Clostridia > Oscillospirales > CAG-272 > UMGS902. Next base: position 4,044 of record JAZQEH010000114.1, on the reverse strand, counting down.
CGGCGTGGGAATTGTATGTAATCTTATTCTGTTTGCTGCTAAAATTATCGTCGGTACTGTGAGCGGAAGCGTTTCGGTAACTGCCGATGCAGTAAACAACCTTTCCGATGCTTCTTCAAGCATTATGAGTATACTCGGCTTTAAACTTGCTTCAAAGCCTGCGGATGCAGACCATCCATACGGTCATGCAAGATATGAGTATTTGTCAGGACTTATGGTTGCACTCTTTATAATGCTTATCGGTTTTGAACTGTTAAAAAGCAGCGTTGAAAAGATTATAAATCCTGTAAGTGTTGAGTTCAGTTGGGTAATTGTAGGTGTGCTTTTAGCAACGGTTTTTGTTAAGCTGTGGCTTGCTTTATTCAATAACAACATCGGCAAACGTATAAATTCCAGCACGCTGATTGCAACCGCGGCAGATGCAAGAAACGATGTAATTGCCACTACAGCGGTAATAATATCAATGACCGTTTCACATTACACAAGCCTTGAGCTTGACGGTTACGTTGGTGCGGCTGTTGCTCTCTTTATCCTATACAGCGGATTCGGACTTGTGCGTGATACGCTTGACCCCATTCTGGGGCGTGCTCCCGATCCTGCATTCGTTGAGGAGATCCGTGATAAGATTATGAGTTATAACGGTGTACTCGGAACTCACGACCTGATGGTACACGATTACGGCCCCGGTTCGCAGTTTGCAAGCGTACACGTTGAGGTAGCCGCTGAGGATGATGTAATTGAAATGCACGATATTATAGACAATATCGAGCGTGATGTTATGAAGCAGTATGGGCTTCATATGGTTATACATATGGATCCTATTGTAACTGCCGATGATATGGTAAGTGAGATAAGACATGCACTTAATGCTGAGATTAAAAAAATAGACACAGAGCTTTCAATTCATGATTTGCGTGTTGTGACAGGTCCAACTCATACGAATCTCGTTTTTGACTGTGTTGTTCCGCATGGTTTTAAAATGAGCAATGCCGAGCTTCGGGAAAGAATTGATAAGGCGGCTGCGGATATTAACGAAAGCTATATTTGCGTTGCGACTATTGAAAGTAGCTATGCGGCTCTGCCGCGTGAATAAAAAGAGGCGTAAGCCTCTTTTTATTTGACTTTCATCTTGAAATATTGTATTATAATTAGAGATGACTCCCGAAAGGATGTGTTTTTTTGCAAAAACGTCCGGAACTGCTTGCACCTGCAGGCAATTTTGAGAAGCTTAAGGCGGCCGTGCTTTACGGTGCAGATGCCGTTTATCTTGCGGGTAACGCATTTGGAATGCGTGCTGCCGCAGACAATTTTACAAATGAAGAAATAGTAAGTGCGGCTGAGTATGCACATGAGCGCGGTGTCAAGGTATACGTTACGGTTAATACAATGCCGAGAACCAATGAGTATGCGGCACTTGAAGAATATGTCAGATTTCTTGCAACAAGCGGTGTCGATGCACTTATTATAAGTGACCTTGGTGTGCTTGCACTTGTCAAGCGTGTTGCCCCTGATATGGAAATACACATTTCAACTCAGGCATCGAGCGTAAGCACCTACGATGTGCTTGCCTGGCGTGACCTCGGTGCAAAGCGAGTTGTTCTCGCAAGAGAGCTTACCATGAAAGAAGTGGCAGAGATTTGCAAGAACAAACCCGATGACACCGACATTGAGTGCTTTATACACGGTGCAATGTGCGTTTCTTATAGTGGCAGATGCTTGCTTTCTAACTTTTATACAGGCAGAGATTCTAACCGTGGTGCATGTGCACAGCCTTGCCGTTGGAACTACCGCACGCTTGAGATTTACGAGGAAAAACGTCCCGATCAACCGCTTCCTTTATACGAGGATAAGGACGGTACGTTTATTATGAGTTCACGTGATATGTGTATGATTGAGCATATTCCCGAACTTGTTGAAAGCGGAATCACAAGCTTTAAAATTGAGGGCAGAATGAAAAGTGCTTATTATACCGCAGTGGTTACAAACGCTTACCGCATGGCACTCGACTCATATTTTGCCGACCCCGAAAACTATAAGTTTAATCCCGAATGGCTTGATGAGCTTTGTAGTGTAAGCCACCGTGATTATGCAACGGGATATTGGTTTGACAATCCTTCCGAGAGTGCACAGGTATGCGAAAATATGGGCTATATCCGTGAAAAGGCATATATTGCTACTGCCGTTGCATATGATGCAGAAAGCGGCATGGCAACGTTTATTCAGCGTAACAAGGTCAGCCGTGGCGAAAAGGTAGAGCTTATTTCGCCCGGTAAAATCGGCAGAGGTTTCGTTGCAGAGGAAATCTTTGACGAGGGCGGTGACGCTATTGAGTCAGCGCCGCATCCCGCAATGCTTTTTAAGGTAAAAGTACCTTTTGCCGTTAAAGAGGGCGACATTATGAGAGGAGCCAACTGATGGATTTTTTGTTTGAGATTATAAAAACCGTTCTGCTTGGTATAGTTGAGGGAATTACCGAGTGGCTTCCCATCTCCAGCACCGGACATATGATATTACTTAATGATGTCCTGAAGCTTAATGTAAGCGAAGCTTTTTGGGAGATGTTTGAGGTTGTAATTCAGCTTGGTGCAATTCTGGCTGTTGTGGTGCTTTATTTCAAAAAGCTCTGGCCCTTTGCACTTAAAAAGAATACCTCGACCGATAACTCGCTTATGAGCGTCGGCAATGTTTGTATGAAAAAGAACACGATGACGCTTTGGGCAAAGGTTATTGTTGCAATGTTGCCTGCGGCAATTATAGGCATACCGCTTGACGATTGGTTTGATACGCATTTTTACAATTCCGTTGTTGTTGCAATAGCTCTTATTTTTTACGGTATACTGTTTATTCTCCTTGAAAAGCATAACAGTAATAAAAAATTCAAGGTTGAGTCTGTTGATGATATAAACCTTAAAACGGCGGTTGGTATAGGTATTTTCCAAACGCTCTCTCTTATTCCCGGTACCTCCCGTTCAGGCTCAACAATTTTAGGTGCTTCCATGCTTTCGGTTTCAAGAGGAGCGGCGGCAGAGTTTTCATTCTTCCTCGCGATTCCCGTCATGCTTGGTGCATCGGCACTCAAGGTGCTTAAATTCTTCCTTGACGGCGGCACTTTCGGCGGTATTGAGGCAATATATTTGCTTGTAGGTTGTGCGGTAGCTTTTGTTGTTTCAATGGCTGCAATCAATTTCCTTACAGATTTTGTTAAAAAGCATAGCTTCAGTGCCTTTGGTGTATACCGTATAATTCTCGGTATAATCGTGCTTTTGGTATATTTTATAAAATAAAGGTATATAAATGGACAATTCGGAAATTTTAAAAACTGCCGATGGTGCGGCACTTGCGTATTTCGGTGACTGCGTTTTTGAATTCTGGGTACGTGAAAGACTTCTCAAAAGCGGCATAACAAACACCGGTGCACTTAACGAAGAGTCGCACAAATATGTAACGGCAAAGAATCAATGTGCGGCGTTTCGCCGTATAGAAAGTCTGCTTTCGGAAAAAGAAATGTCATATTTTAAGCGTGGCCGCAATTCCACGCATCTTACGGGTGCAAAGAGCGCAAGCGGAGCAGAGTATCGCATAGCAACCGGCTTTGAAGCACTATGTGCGGCACTTTACCTCGAGGGTGAATATGTACGTTTAACAGAACTGCTCGAAAAAGCATTTGAATAAAAAAGAAGTTCGGCACAGCCGAACTTCAGAGCGCTGACAAACGCGTCAGACCGCAAGTAAAGAATAAAAGCAAAAAATAAAAAGAAATAATTTTTTACTTTATATTAAAAATATTAAAATCAAAATGCGGCAAGGGCTTAAAAACCCTTGCCGTTACTTGCTTTTTTGGATTTTTGTCTCTACCGTACACATGTACGCCTACGAAACAAAAATCCAAAATCTGCCTGCGTTTCTCACCCTCTGGTCAGACTGATGACTTTGTCATCAGGCTGAGGGCCGGCGAAAGACGGCTCTTTTTGCTATGGATGATGTAAATTAATTGATTACAATAACAAGCCTTCCTCAGACGAGGAAGGGGGGGCCGTAAGGGGA
>JAZQEH010000113.1:0-1706 GCA_045538895.1 Eubacteriales bacterium | reverse complement strand
TACTTCGCTTTGCCGAGCAGGTATTCCAGTGACACTTTTAATATATCTGCAATTTCGAGCAGTTCGTAGTCGGCGACAAAGCGTGTCCCGATTTCAATGCGTGAGATACTGTCACGTTCGATTATTATTCCACGAACCTGCAGCCGTGCGGCAAGGTCACTTTGCGTGATGCCTGCAGCACTGCGTGCCGTGCGTATACGTTCGCCGCTTATATTCTTTTTTCCATGATAATCGTATATTTTCATCTTGCACTCTCTTTTTTTGTGTTAAAGATAAGATTTTTACTTGACTTTATCATGAAAACATGCTATATTTGTGTTAAAGATAAGAATTGAGATATTTATAATAGGATGGTTTAAAGATGAAAAAGTTGATACTGTTTTTGATAGTTCTGTTTACTTTTTGCATATCGGTTGCCGCTGCGGAAGATTTTGCATGGGCGATTGATGAAAACGGAGTTCTGACTATCACGGGAAGCGGTGCTATGCCGGATTATACCGAGTATTTTGATTATGCACCGTGGTATGAAAGCCGTGACAGTATTAAGAGTATTGTCATTGGCGAGGGCATTACGCATATAGGCAAACTTGCCTTTTACAACTGCCAGTCATACACAAGCGTGACCATACCTGCAAGCGTTACAACGATTGCTCCCACTGCATTTATGTATTGCCAATCATTTACGACTATAAACGTTTCCGAGGAAAATACCGCTTTTAAAGTTATCGACAATATTCTTTTCAGCAAGGACGGTACTACTATAGTTAAATGCCCCGAGGGCATGATGACGAATGCATATACCGTGCCTGACGGGGTAAAGCATATAGGTGCGCACGCCTTTGAAAACTGTTGGAACCTGCCAAGCGTTACACTCCCTGAAAGTGTTGAGTCGTTCGGCGAGAGTGCGTTTGCACTTTGCTCAAAGCTTACAAAAGTGAACATTCCAAGCGGCATTGCCGAGATTCCCGAATTGTGCTTTGGCTATTGTCAGAAACTTGAAGAGATAGATTTGCCAAGCGGTGTTACCTCTATAGGCGATGAGGCATTCTTTTCATGTCGCACACTTGCAAATATTGCATTGCCTGAATCTCTCACCACGATAGGCGAGAGTGCGTTTGCGTATTGCTACGGCTTCACATCTATTGTTATCCCTGAAAACGTAGACAGCATTGGCGGTGGTGCGTTCAGAAGCTGCACAGGCGTAAGCGAGTATGTTCTTGATGAAGAAAACAAGAGCTTCTCGGTGCTTGACGGAGTTTTGTTCAATGCGGATATGACGGCACTTGTGAGCTATCCCGCAGGTAAAAGCGGTACGGAGTACACGATACCCGAAAGCGTTGAAACGGTTTGCCACAGTGCTTTCCGTGAAAATGAAAATCTTACTTCAATTACGCTTTCGCCAAACACCGTTACAATCGGACAAACTGCGTTTTACGATTGTCTTATAAGCTCAATGGTGTTGCCCAAAACCGTGAAAAAAGTTGAATTCTATGCTTTAGGTAGTTGTCCGTCACTTTCGGTTGTGACAGTATATTCGCTTGATGCCGAGTATGGGTATTCGGCATTCGGTAACAATTCGGAGGACTTTGTTGTCACATGCTACAAGGGTTCAACAACCGACACCTATGCACTTGAAAACGGGCATACGGTTCAGTATCTCGGCTGCGATATTGACGGCGACGGTGCTACTACCATAACTGACGTTA
>JAZQEH010000112.1:0-12053 GCA_045538895.1 Eubacteriales bacterium | reverse complement strand
GTTCTTTCTTAAGAAGAAAGAACCAAAGAAAAACTGTAAAATATTTAATAAGTAGCCGTGGCTACAGACAATATTTTTTTACAAAAAGGTTTGGAGGTGTCGGAACCTTTCCTTAAAAGGTTCTGACGTCGTTACTCCCATAAACAACAATTTACCTCAAAACAACATTTTTTCATCAAAAAACGCTTGCAAAGATTGCAAGCGTTTTTTGTTATTTCTTATTGGAAAGCTTCATTTCATGCGTTTGCTCGGCGGTTTTGTTAACCTCCTCGGGAGAGTGGAACGTAGGAACAAGCTCGTGAAGCACAGCCTTTATCTCCTCGGAGTCTATAGGCTCATAGTTCTTACAGATGGTATTGAGTCTTGAAATAATCTTTTCCATCTGTGCTCTTGTCTTGGGAGCATCGTGCTCAACAAAGATAAGATTGTTAGCAGTTTTTGTAAGCTCCTCAGTCTTTATAAGAAGCTCCTCGTAAAGCTTTTCGCCCGGACGGAGACCGATTTCAACAATGTCGATATCCTCGTACGGAGTGAGTCCCGAAAGTCTTATCATGTTCTCGGCAAGCTCTAAAATCTTAACCGGCTTACCCATATCAAGCACGAAAAGCTCACCGCTCTTTGCCATAGCACCCGCCTGCATAACAAGCTGACTTGCCTCGGGAATGGTCATAAAGTAACGGATTATACGCTTATCGGTAACGGTTATAGGACCGCCTGCCTCAATCTGACGCTTGAAAAGCGGAATAACCGAACCGTTTGAGCCAAGCACGTTTCCGAAACGTACAGATGAAAACGAAGTTTTTGAATCAGTGCGGCACTGTACAACCATCTCACACATACGCTTGGTTGCGCCCATGATATTTGTGGGGTTAACCGCCTTATCGGTGGAAATGAGAATAAACTTCTCTGTGCCGTATTTTTCAGCCGCATTTGCGGTCTTGTATGTACCTAAAACATTGTTCTTTACCGCCTCACAGCCGCTATGCTCCATAAGCGGAACATGCTTGTGTGCCGCCGCATGGAACACTATCTGCGGACGGTAATGTGCAAACAGACTGTCAAGACGCTTTGTATCACGTACCGAGCCGATTTCAACTCTCAGGTCAAGATCTTCACCGTATTTGCGGATAAGCTCCTGCTGAACGTCATATGCGTTGTTCTCATATATATCAAAAACGATAAGCTGCTTGGGTGAACGCTTTGCTATCTGACGGCAAAGCTCGCTGCCGATAGAACCGCCGCCGCCCGTAACGAGCACAACCTTGTCCTTATAGAACTCATCGGTTTCCTTGGAAACTATTTTCAGCGAATCACGGAACAAAAGGTCCTCAATGCGAACCTCACGGAGCTGACGTTTTTCGCTTGTATCCTGCTCGGAGGAACTTTCCTTGAACGGAAAATCGTAAATCTTGATAGGACAGCCTGTTTCATGATAAAGGTCAAGGAGTCTTTGAGTTGAATCGTTATCAAGCTCCGGAAGTGCAATAATAATCTCCTGCACCGGCATCTTTTTCAACTTTTCAACAATATTTTCATCCTCGGCAAGGACAGGAACGTTACAAACCTTGCTTCCGATTTTTTCTTTGCTCACGTCAATGAAGCACACCGGCTTATAGCGTGACTTTGAGGTATAGAGCATATCCTCTGCAAGCATAGCACCGGTTGTACCTGCACCTACAATGGCAACGCCCACCTTGTGGATGTTTTCAAGCGTTGTGTTCAGGTGTCGGTATCTCTGCTGATAAAGGAAGCGAAGTACGAGTGCCGCAAGCACAAACATGGAAACAACCGCAACCGACTGCCAGATTCCAAGATATACTGCGGGGATAAAATAACAGATGCATGTGCCTGCAAATCCGCCGAAAAGGTCGGCTATAACCATCATAAGGTATGCACGTGAATTTGCATATCTCCACACATTGTTATACACGCTGAAACAAAGGCGTGAAACAAGTATGCAGAAGAGCAATATCGTCGATGCCATAACGTAGCTGTCAAATGAACGTACTACGCTGGAGGTTGACGAACTCGCTGCAAAAGCCGCTGCCCAGAACACCGCTTCAAACGTTATAACGTCTATAAGCACAAGCAGTAACGGGCGGATTTTCTTCTTGTTCATGTTTTAGTTCTCCTTTTTACGGTTGATTTCCGAATCAGGTGATGTACTTGGTAATGTCGCTAAAAGATGTACTGCCGAGCGTAAAATATCGTTTGCACTGATTTTCGCCGTGCGGTACAGTGATTCATCCTGCGTGCGTATCGCAAAATTATCATCTATCGCAAGAACCTGCGTGTTCTTGTTTTTCATTATTTTTGCATAACGGCTGTTAAGGGTATCAAATGTAATCATGCCGGCACCGCCGTTTTTGATGCCCTCCTCAAGGAAGATAACGGCACATGGGCCGCTTGGCAACCATTTCGCAATGCGTTCTGCCGGTACAGAATAGGGCTTGAGCGTTTCAAGCAGAATAATTCCGCACTCTATTCCCTGTGCGCGAAGCTTATTTGCTGCCGCAAGCGCTTCGGTAACAATTCTGCCGTAGGTTATAATCACAACACGGTTGCTCTCTTTGTCATCAAAATCTCTGTGTGCAACTGTGTCGGTATCTCCGTTTTTAAAGAAAATTTCTTTTATCTCCCCGTTATCCTTCATATTGGGGTAACGGATAGCCATAGGAAGCTCTGCCTTTGTGCTTGCCACAAGAAAACGGTCAAGCGACTCAAAAGTAGCCGGTGCAAAAAGACAGATATTAGGTATCGCAGAAAGGAAAGAAACGTCCATTATTCCGTGATGTGTGGGGCCATCACCGTCGGCAAGCGAAGCACGGTCTATAATCATGCATACGGGCAGTTTCTGCAATGCCACATCGTGAATAATACTGTCATAGCTGCGCTGCAAAAACGTAGAATATATCGCCGCATACGGCTTCATTCCCGCAGCGGCAAGACCTGCCGCAAAGGTTATCGCATGCTCCTCAGCAATACCGACGTCAAAAAATCTGTCAGGGTATTCTTTTGCAAACCGAGCAAGTCCTACTCCGTCCTGCATTGCCGCAGTAATAGCACAGATTTTTTCGTCATTTTCGGCAAGCTTACAGAGCGTGTTTCCGAAATGCTCGGAGAAATTGCCGCTGTAATCAGCACCGTAATAGTGATAGTTGCTTGGATTTTCCTCGGCAGGGGCATATCCCTTGCCTTTTTTTGTGCGAACGTGGAGAACAACGCTTGTTGCACGACGTTTAGCCTCTTCAAGCAGATACTCCACTGCATCATAATCGTTACCGTCAATAGGACCGAGATACTTGAGTCCAAGCCCTTCAAAATAGCTGAGACCGTAAATTGCATGCTTTGCTGCACGCTTGATACGGCGCAGACCGTTAAGAAGCGGCTTTCCTATAAGCGGGATCTTAGGGAGAAAATCCTTAGCTCCGCGTTTGAATTCGAGATACCCCTTGGTAGAACGGGTTTTTGCAATCTGCTTTGCAAGAATACCCGTGTTGCGGGAAATCGACATTTCGTTTTCATTAAGAATTACAATAAGACGCAAATCATTGTCACAATTATTAAGCGCCTCATGCACCATGCCGCCGGTAAACGCACCGTCACCAACAACGGCAATCGTATAATTATCGTTACCCGCAAGACGGTCAGCCTCAGCATATCCAAGTGCGGCAGACACAGAAGTGGAGGCATGTCCGGTTCCAAAGGAATCATACTCGCTTTCGCCGAGTTTTTCAAAGCCGGAGATACCGCCGGGCTGTCTTAACGTATCAAAACGGCTCTTACGGTCGCTGAGAATCTTATGTACGTAACTCTGATGTCCCACATCAAAGATAACACGGTCAGTAGGAAGATCGAACACACGGTGAATGGCGGTTGTAAGTTCTACCACGCCGAGGTTTGATGCAAGGTGTCCGCCTCTTTTTGTAACGTTGTCCACCAAGAACTCACGTATATCCTCGCAAAGCTGCGGCACCTCCTCTCTTGGGAGTGCACGCAGGTCGGCATTACCGTTAATTTTATCTAAAACTTCATATTTTTTGTTATTCACTGTACTGCCCCTATAACTTGCACAAAAATTGTGTCACCCTTTTGATGTTTTGAGCACCATGTAGAAAATCATGAAAAAACAGAAAAGGTATTGACAAGAGTTTTCCACATTCAAATGTGGGAAAATGTGAATAAATGAATACTTATACCCCTTGATTTCATGGGAAATATTCATTTTACTCGGGAAATATTCATAGTTTTCCACATTATTAACTGGTTTTTCGGTGGAAAATGTGGAAAACTCAATTTTAGTCACTTTCAACAAAAATGCGTTTTTTTCGCAAAAAAATTACTGATTAAAATACTTTTTATCGAGAGAACGGAGCTTGATTGCCTCCGAAATATGACGTGCCTCGATGCTCTCGCATGCATCAAGATCGGCTATTGTACGTGACAGTTTAAGTATCTTATCATAGCCACGTGCAGACATTCCGAGTGCATCAAATGCCGCCTTAAGCATACGGTTTGCATCCTCAGTAAGCGTACAATACTTTTCAATATCACGTGTAGTCATATCCGAGTTCTGCCTGATGGGTGTACCGCCCTGTGTGCATCTCCCTTTAGCATACTCACGTGCCTTATTTACCCTTGCACGTATCACTTCAGAAGACTCTGCAACAGCCGAGCTTTCACGCAGTGCATCAAAATCAACAGGGCCGACCTCTATCTGTATATCCATACGGTCAAGCAAGGGACCGCTTATTCTGGAAAGATATTTCTTCATGTCGCCTGCCTTGCACGTGCAGGGCTTTGTCGGGTGCGAAAAATATCCGCATCTGCATGGATTCATCGCCGCAATAAGCGTAAAGTTTGACGGATACGTGACCTTTGCCGCAGCACGGGTAATTGTAACCTTGCCGTCCTCCAATGGCTGACGCAGAGTTTCCATAACGCTTTTTGAATACTCGGGAAGCTCGTCAAGGAAAAGCACACCGTTGTGAGCAAGTGAAATCTCACCCGGACGGGGATTTGAGCCGCCTCCAACAAGGCTTGGTGCGCTCATTGTGTGGTGCGGAGCACGGAAAGGACGGTTTACAATAAGCTGCGTATCCGCTTTAAGCATACCTGCTATTGAATGTATTTTAGTAGTTTCGATAGCCTCTTCAAAATCAAGCTCGGGTAAAATCGAAGAAAAACGCTTTGCAAGCATCGACTTTCCCGTACCCGGCGGGCCGATAAGAAGGACGTTGTGACCGCCTGCCGCCGCAATTTCAAGCGCACGCTTTGCATGTGCCTGCCCTTTTACCTCGGCAAAATCAAACGGGAAGTTTGCCCTGCCACGTTCAAAAACGGCACTGTCAAACTTTGTGGGCTCAATCAGTTCTTCAGAACGTAGATGCTTTACAAGCTGCATCAATGTTTTAACGGGATAAACCTTTATATCGGGTACAGCGCTTGCCTCCACCGCATTATCGGCAGGAACAAACACCTCTTTTCGCCCGTGCTGCTTTGCTGCAAGACACATGCAAAGTACACCGTCAACAGAGCGAACCTCGCCCGAAAGCGAAAGTTCACCTATAAAGGATTTATCCTCAAACCCCTCCATAGGAACCGTACCGCCGCAGGCAAGCACGCTTGTTACCATAGCAAGGTCAAAAGAGGAGCCCTCCTTTTTGCGGTTGGCAGGGGCGAGATTGACTATCATTTCAAGCGAGGGAAACTTTATACCGCTGTTTGTGGTTGCTGCACGGATACGCTCACGTGCCTCTTTAACCGCAGTATCTGCAAGGCCGATGATTTCAAGTGCAGGCAGTTTTTTGAGTGCACTGCATTCAACGGCTACTTCAAAGCCATCTATGCCGAGCAGAGCCGCCGTATACACCGTGACAAACATTGCACTTCCCCCATTTTGACACAAATTATCACTGTATTATAACATACCACAATAGAAAATGCAATGTTTTTAGCTTTTTTTGCAACTTATTGTACAAAAAACCCCGTGGAAATTCCACGGGGTTTTCAAAATTAATACTTAAGAGCAGCAAACGCTTCGTTGAGCTGATCTACCATTTCCTCAGCCTTAAGGCTGTACTGTGCGTCGATATTTGTGATAGTCTGGCGGGAAACAGTCATGTTACCAACCTGAGTCTTGATATCGCCTACATTGTAGTATGCACCGATGTCAAATACGCGGGAAGCGAAGATGATGTCGAGCATTTCTGCACTTGCAGCATCACGAACACTCTTACCCTCAAGGGTAATGTCGTAGTATGCAGGGCGGAGGATTTCCTGACCTTTGAGTGCAAGGTACTCAAATACAAGACCGCTGCGGGTTGCGTTCTTGGACATGAGCGGTACACATACGAACTGGCTGTGGTAAGGCGATACGCCATGGCCGAAGTCTTCCTGTGTTGTGGTGAGCTTGGGGTAAGGAAGCACGCCGAACTCTACGTCACTGTCACGGTGCTTTTCGATAGTAGCGATAGTGTTAAGGTAGAAGAGCGCACGGCTACCGTTGAAGATGTTGTTACGGTTTGTATCCCATGTGTTCTGAGGAGCCTGAGCACCGGTAACATTATCATACTGATAGTTGAATACGTGTGCCTGGTCATATACGAGGTCAGAATACTGGTCGTAAAGGTCAACAACACGCTCACTCATAAGAGTGTATTCAATTTCGCCGTTTTCATTAACACCTGCAATCTTTTCGCCGGAGGAGGAAAGAATTGCAACAGAGGGGTCCTTCCATGTCATAAGACCGTAAAGGTCGTTTGCATCATAGATACCGTTCTGGTCAAGGTCCTCGCCAACCTGCTTAACAAGCTCGGTGAGCTTTTCCCATGTCCAGTTGTTGCTCTTTACAAGTGCATAGGGGTCTTCCATGCCGTACTCTTCAATCATATCCTTGTTGAAAAGAATAGCATGTGTAACCTTATTGTTTACAATACCGATATCACCCGAGGTGAAGTAAAGCTTGCCTCTTACAGTAAGGTCCTCGGTAGCCTTCTGGTCCCAGTAATCCTTTGTGAGGTCGATGTGGGGGAGCTTGTTGAAGTCCCAGAGAAGACCGCTGTAGGAAAGGGTTGCAACGTCATATGTACCGATGGAAGCTGCATCATAAACGCTTGTACCGGACATGTATTCGGTATAAAGCTTCTGGAAGCCCGTACCCGAACCGTTGGTAGAACCGAACTTCTGCACGTCTTCGGTTATAACATTGATGCCGTAATCAGCCTTGAGTGCCTCATTACGCTCGTAAATTGCCGTCTGAACAAGAGTAGGCTCTGCAATTTCAAGAAAATCAGCAGACTCAAAGTCGTTGCAAACGTAGTTACCGCTTACAAGAATATTGAAGTCGCCTGCATAGCCGAGAGCCGCAACCTCCTCAGGTGTGGGAAGTCCCGAAGAACTCTCAACCTTACCTGTCGCATCACCGATAGGTGCAGTTGTTTCCGCAGTTTCGCCGCACGAAGCCAAAGCAACGCAAAGCATCAACAAAGCAAGAGCAATAGAAAGTAACTTTTTCATGTTTTTTTCCTTTCAATTTTTATAGTATGCTTACTTTACTATTATACACAAAGTTTTCTCCGTTTTCAACATGAAATTGGTGAAATTTTCTCACAAGAATTTTATACTTTTATATTTTACACATCAGACGTATTTTTTACAAAGCAAAAACAAACGGAACCGGAAAGCGTATGGAAATACGCCTTCCGGTTCGATAATACTATTTAAAACAATTTATTTCTTCTGCATATCTGCATATGAACGCTTGGGCATACATACACGTCCGCCGTCAATCATATAGTTCGAGCCGGTGATAAACGCAGCCTCATCCGAGCAGAGATATGTAATGAGATTTACAATTTCAATAGGCTCTGCCGCACGGTTGAGAAGTGTGCTCATCTTGCCCATTGCCTCTCTTGTGAGAACGGGACCGGGGGATACGCAGTTGCAACGGATGCCATAGGGTGCACCGTACTGTGCAATCGACTTTGTGGTACCGTACATAAGACCTGCTTTTGCGGTAGAATAGTCGCATGAGGCACCGCTGCCGCCCTCTGCACCTGCAATAGAGCCGAGGTAAATAATTACGCCGCTCTGCTGCTCAATCATCTGTCCGATGACACTTCTTGTAAAATAAAGAGGTCCCTTGAGGTTTACGTCAATGCCCCAGTCAAGTGCCCAAAGCGGGAAATCCTTGAAAGGCTCCTTAACCTTGTTCACACGCACAGAAGCACCGCCTGCACAGTTAACAAGAATGTCGATACGTCCAAAGGTTTCGATAGTCTTGTTCTTTGCCGCCTCAATCTGCTCAAAGTCACGCACGTCAACCACAAGTCCTATTGCGCTACCGCCGTTTTCACGGATTTTTGCAGCCGCAGCCTCAATAGCCTCGGGGTTTACGTCGGTGAGAACCACGTTTGCACCACATTCTGCAAAACGCTCGGAGGTGAGAAGTCCCATACCGCTTGCCGCACCGGTTACAATAGCAGTCTTGCCGTTAAAATCAAAGTCTATTTTTCTTGTACTTATCATAGTTTTGTCCTCCTTGATAAATGCTTTATAATAAAAGTTTAGCACCGTTAAAATAGGCAGTCAATACGAAAACCGATACATTTTTATGTAGGGGAAATTAATATTTAGCGAAGTAACGAAGGCTCCCTCAGACGAGGGAGCTGTCAGCGGAACGCTGACTGAGGGAGGGAAAAAAGTAACAATTAGAAATGTTCCCTCCTTCCGTCGCCTTACGGCGCCACCTTCCTCGTCTGAGGAAGGCTTGTTAATGTAAACTTTAATTTACGGAAAAGGACAACACAATGAAAGATTATGCAAAAATACCCAAGAAATTTATGAGCATTGCACACGGCTACGTGAGCAAAATTCAAAAGGCATTGTTCGACCAAAGCGACAGCGAAAAGATAGCGTCATGGATAAAATACGCACTTAAAATTGCTACGCCGATAATGTTTTCGCTGATAATATCGCAGAAATCACTGCCGTTTTCTACATATCCGCTCGGACTTTCGCTGATAGCGGCGGCAGGCGCAGATACGCTTTTGTTTTTCATAGGTACTGTGATATTTGCAATATATGAGAAAAACATTTCGGTTTTTATCGGTGCCGCTTCCATCATTATTATAAGGCTTGTTTTCACCTACTTTTTTAACGGTGATGAGCCAGTGTCAAAAAAAGAAACGCTGCGTGAAAAAATCAAGGGTAAAAACATTCTGTTTTTAGAGAGCGAAACCTTGCGTGTTTCCACTGCTGCACTTGGTTCTTTTACCGCAGGAATGCTTGCGATAGTCAGTGGCGGATTCTCGGTTGGCGACCTTATAGGAACATGCTTTTCCGTAGTTGTTGCACCCGCTTTTGCATATCTTTACAGCGGATATTTAACTGCGGTTGAAAAACGTGGCACAAGGTATGAGGCAGGCTTTATCGCACTTCTTGTAACATTTATTTTTGCAATATCCGATATAAAGCCGCTCGGCATTTCTCTATCGGTAATTTTTGCCTCGCTTATATCATTTTTACTTGCAAAAAGGAGCAATCCGTTTACCGCATGTATGTTTGCACTTCTCTCAATTTTAGCGGCTGAACCGCTTCTCTCCCCTGCATTTGCGGTTGCGGCGGCGGTAGGTGCATTTTTATATTCACATTCAAAGCTCTACTCTGTAACAATAGGCTCAATATCATTTGCCGTGCTTACCTACTTTGTGGGCGGACTCAATCTTTTTGCTTCATTTTTCCCCGAATTCATGGCGGGAGCGCTCATAAGCATCGGCATTAAAGAGAATACCGCCGAGGAGCTTCTTCCCTTTTTTTGCGGCGGAAAAATAAACTTTCACGGTGCCGATGAAGAAATTGTATCATATAAAGAAAAAAAGGGACGTGAAAACATAAAAGACATATCCGAGTCATTTGATGAGCTTTCAAAAGCCTTTTTCGATTTGTCGGATAAAAACACAAGGCTCGGTATATTTGACACACGTCACATCTGCGACAAGGTTTGCGACAGGTATTGCAGAAAATGCCAGTCCTGTACGCTCTGCTGGGAGCGTGATTATGCGGTGACACTTGATACGCTCAATAAGATAAGTGCAAAAATTTACAGAAGCGGAAAGGTTGAGATAAGCGACCTGCCGCACGAATTTGTTGCACGCTGCCCTAATGCAGAAAAACTTTTGAATGATATTGAAAGCGAGAATCGCAGAGTTATAAAAAGCATGATAAAAGAGGATAAAACACGTGCATTTGCCGTAGATTATGCGGTTTTTTCAAGAGTTTTATCCGAGGCTTTGCAGAAAAACGAAGCCGAATATGCACCGAATCCTGCCGCCCGTGAAGCGGTTAATGAGTCGTTTGCCAAGATAGGATTTTCTGCCGACAGTATAGGAGTTTACGGTAATAGGTGTAAAAACATATACGCTTTCCGCATTGGTAAAAACTCACTTAAATGTAAGGCTGATACTATAAAAAATGCACTTGCGGAGGCACTCGGCGGCAGAATGGAGGATCCTACGTTTGAGTTTTCGGACGGCGGCATCAACATGATATGCAAGCAGGCACCCTCCTTTTCGGTGAAATGCTCATCGTTTTCGTTTGCCGCACAGCGCACACAGGAAAACGGTGACCGTGTGACCGCTTTCGATGGCAAAAACGGTTATTTCTACGCACTTGTAAACGACGGTATGGGCAGCGGCAGAGCCGCAGCAAAAAAGAGTGCCGCCGCATCGGTATTTCTTGAAAAAATGCTGCGTGTTGGCAACAGTGCCGCCGCAGGCATCGAAATGCTTGCCGCCCTTGCGAGAGCCGACGGCGAAGAGGGCTTTACAACACTTGATTTGTTTGAGTTTGATACGGTAAGCGGCAAAGGCTCATTTATAAAAAGCGGTGCAGCACCGTCATTTGTTAAACGCGGCTCAAAGCTGTTTAAAATACGCTCAAAGACGTTCCCGCTCGGAATTTTAGAGGATATAGACGCCGAGCGTACTACGTTTGACTGCGAGGACGGCGACAAAATTATTATCTTAAGCGACGGAGTGACCGAGGATATCGAGGAACCGCTCTGGCTTTGCGAATACCTCACGAAAAACGATTTGTCCGCACCCGACAGTGCAAAACAGATTTTAGAGGAGGCAAAACGTCACACCCTCTGCCGTGACGATATGACCGCCGCCGTGATTGATATAAAAAAGATATAGGTTTATATATGAGAACCTTTTAAAAAAAGGTTTTATTGAAGCCATAGCTTGCATAAAATATTTTAAAGCTATTCTTTGGTTCTTTCTTTTTAAGAAAGAACACCTTCGTTTCCTTGTTTTCCCGTTTCCTCGTTATTTTTATTTTCATATAATTCTATTGGTGGTCTGAATGAAAAAAATCTGTTTTGCGTTTTTCCTGATTCTTTCAATTTGCTTGTTTGTACTTTTCTCATGTGCAAAAACCGACAGCCTTTACAACGTGCTTGTATCGGTTACGGCAAGCGACGAAAGCCTCCCGGCAGGGACTGTTCTCTGCTACGGGAGGTTGTATGAAAACTCTGTCAGCCTTGATACTCTGGACGAGTATCTTGGGCTTTCGGGATATCCCACATTTGCTGAAAAAATCGAGGATTTTTCATTTTATTCAACGCTGATGGGTGATTACAGCGAGCTTGCCGCAATCAGGCTCTATTCTGCCGACGATGTAAAGGATGCGATGCTCTTTTTTGAAAGAAGAATCAAGGACGTAAAAAGAACGCTTAATATGGCAAAGCAAAAGGGCTTTGCAGACAGTGCTTACATAAGAGTTTACGGTAACACCGTGGTATTATATATGATGAGTGACAACGCAAAGTTTGAAAAATTGATAGCAAACGCCGTGTGAAAGGATAAAACATATTAAACCGTAGAGACATTTTGCAAATATAAATTAAAGTTTAGGGTAACGACGTCAGAACCTTTTAAGGAAAGGTTCCGACACCTCCAAACCTTTTTGTAAAAAAATATTGTCTGTAGCCACGGCTACTTATTAAATATTTTACAGTTTTTCTTTGGTTCTTTCTTTTTAAGAAAGAA
>JAZQEH010000111.1:0-16943 GCA_045538895.1 Eubacteriales bacterium | reverse complement strand
CAGGTGAAGAAGCAGAAGCGGATATCCTCTATATATGTTCACCGAATAATCCTACCGGTGCTGTGTTTAATCGTAATCAACTTCAGGCTTGGGTGGATTTTGCGGGTGAGATCGGTGCCGTTATCCTGTTTGATGCGGCGTATGAGATTTTTATTGAGGAGGAGAACATTCCGCACAGCATCTATGAACTGGACGGTGCCGATAAGTGCGCTATCGAAATCTGCTCACTTTCCAAAACAGCAGGCTTTACCGGTACACGTCTCGGTTATACCGTTGTTCCTCGTAATCTTGTGCGCGGCGGTATGAACCTGAATGAGATGTGGTCGCGTAACCGTGAAACTCGAACAAACGGCGTTTCCTACATTCTTCAAAAAGGTGCCCTGGCGGTATTTACGCCGGAGGGACAGCAGCAGATCCGCGATAATCTTCGTGTATATAAAGAAAACGCCTCCTATTTTATGGAAGCGCTGAATGTCGCAGGTATTTGGTACACGGGCGGCAAGAACTCACCTTATATCTGGATGAAATGCCCCGACGGTATGAGCGGTTGGGAGTTCTTCGATTATCTGCTTCGTGAAATTCAGGTCGTAGGTATTCCCGGTGATGGCTTTGGTGAGTGCGGAAAAGGCTATTTCCGTTTCTCCACGTTTGGAAAACCCGAAGAAACCAAGGAAGCAGCAAACAGACTCTGCAGGCTGCTTACAAAGGAGTAGTTGATATGAAAGTTTCCTGTCTGCAAATGAATATGAAACTCGGTTGTCCGGAGGAGAACTTTGCACACGCAGAACAGTTAATTTGCAATGCGATGAAGGACAACGCCGACGTATTGGTATTGCCGGAAACGTGGAATACCGGATTTTTCCCGAAAGAAAACCTTGCCGAGTTGTCCTGTAAGGACGGGGATGAAGTAAAATCTCATATCGGCGCTCTGGCAAAGCAGTACGGTGTCAATATCGTAGCAGGCTCGGTATCAAATGTTCGGAATGGGAAAGTGTTCAATACTGCTATGGTCTTTGACCGAGACGGTATATGCATTGCCGAATATGATAAGACGCATCTGTTTACGCCTATGGGCGAAGATGACTACTATACTTGTGGCGACCGCCTATGTCGCTTTACTCCCGACGGCGTAAAGTGCGGTATTATCATTTGTTACGATGTGAGATTTCCCGAACTGACACGTAATCTTGCTTTGCAGGGACTTGATATACTGTTTGTTGTGTCTCAGTGGCCAAAGGAACGCATCTTTCATCTGCGCACGCTTACCACTGCCAGAGCGATTGAAAATCAGATGTTTGTGGTTTGCTGTAATTCCTGCGGTACAGCCGGTAAAACCGTATATGGCGGCAATTCCGCCATCATCGAACCTTTTGGAAAAACGCTTGCACTTGCCGGGGAAAATGAAGAAATCATAACCGCAGCCTGTGATATGCAGATTCTTTCTGATATTCGCGGCAGCATACCCGTGTTCCGTGACAGACGACCGGAATTATATTAGGAGAGAAAACCATGTTTGATGCAGTAAAAGTAAAAGATAAATGTGTATTATGGATCAGAGATTTTTTCGAGAGAAACGGAAAAGGATGTAATGCGGTTGTAGGAATTTCCGGTGGGAAAGACAGCTCAGTAAACTCGAATGATTGCCTTTTAACGATTACCCATAATTTAACGATGTACTGTTGCACATGATGGCATAGTACACACAAATGCCAATGAAAAAAGCGTTGCATGAGAGGGAGAATTCTCTCAAATGCAACGCTTGTTTTTATGGATGCCTATGGGATAAGGCTTTTACGGCTATAAAATAACGATACCGCTACTAATACAATTGTATCAATAGCGGTATCAAATCTGTGTGAGAACGCACAAATTGATAGAAAAAACAGGGGGGTGCAAATCGCCCCTTTTTTGAGGGTGAGGGGGTGCAAAATTGGGTAATCGTTTTTTTATAGCATAAAAAGTGTATATAAAAGTATGGGAAATGATATTTTTTATTTGCAATTTTGCACTTTTTGTTTTGGTTCCAAATGCTCCGAAAAATCGTTTATAGCAAAAACACCATCGAATCCAAACTATAGAGGTTCGGATTTTGATGGTGTTTTTACGTTTTTCTTATACTTTTATTTAATTAACTGCTTCATAAGCGAAACAACATCGAGCAAGGTTAGGGTGGTTTTTGCATAATACTGTTCGGGTTTGCTCATGTTTTTATTTACCAAAGCTTTTACCATATACAGTACATCTGTGACTTCGATTTTGCCGCTACCGTTGAAGTCGCCCATAACGACTATGCCGTTGTTCATACCTTCTGCGAGGTTTACTGTAACGGTGCCGGTGTTTTTAGAGGGATTGTAGTTTTCCGCACAAGAAGCACCTCGGTTTGCGTATGTTAGTACGTCTGCATCCGGCCAAGAAGCGACGTTTGCCGTGATACTGCCGGTGAGATAGTTGATACCGCAGATGCCGCTGACAACGCTTGAGTATTTTGCGTACGGCAAAATAACGTCTTTGCCGATATTCAGCGTCATATTACCGCTGTACGTGCCGATAGGCGAAGTCGTTTCGTAGGAATAGTTTCCTCCGAGGAAGTAATAGTACGTGCCGCCGAGCAGATTGATGATGCAATCATTATCTGAGCTAATAGATTCTACCGAATTGTAGTAAGTGGTGCCCTCGCTACCCGCAAAGGAAACGAAACCTGCCGCAAACATGGGAAGATGCTTTGTCGGAATTGAGAATGTTTCGGTGAGTGTTGCGTTATTGTAGCCCATTTGGAGCATAAACGCACCGCTTGCCGTTGTAGTTAACGTCAGATTGTCAAAAGTAACGTCGCTCTGTGCAAGCAAATATTTGCAATTGGTGGTTATGGTTGCACCCGCATTCTCGCCGACAATGGTGAGAGAATCAATAGCGGGCAGAACAATGCAGTACTGTTCGCCGTGCAAAGAAAGAGTATAGGAGTCAACAATGTGAACAGTTGCGGTGGGAGCCGCCTTGGCAAAGGCAATGGAAAGGTTGTTTGTGGGATTCTCCTTTGTACACTCTGCGTTGTTTGTTCCGCTTGCAGAAACGTACAAATCGGTCATTTCAAAGTTTTCCACCGTACATTTGCCGTCGAGAATCGCATCCGCAACCTTGTGCATATAGACTGTATATCCCGAAGCGTCGGGGTGAAGATTGTCGCTTGAAAGTAAAGTGCCGTCGAGTGCTTCGGAAAGAGAAAGTGCATACAGGTCGATGCAGGTAAATTTACCGCCGTTTTTTGCGAGGTCTGCGGCAACTTCACGCTGAATAGAGCGTGCGGTTACCGCACCGTAAGAGTAAGCGTTGACCTCGCCGCCGTCGGATTCGTCTGCGGCACGGTAGGTTGCGGTAGTGCAGTATACTTGCTTTACGTTCGGAATATTGCCGTAAACGTTTAAAAGCTTGGTGTATTCCTCGCGGAAAAGTTCAAGACGGCCTTTACCGATGGAAAGCCACGGCGCGTCATTGGTGCCAAGTCCGATAATAACCCAGTCGGGATCGCATTCCTCACTGGAAAGTGTAAATGCAAGCATATCAAAGTAGCACTTGCTTTGTGTATCCATTACGCGTGTATCGCCGCATCCGTAGTTGCCGATAATTACTTCGCGTCCGTCAATTTGGTTTGCGCCATCGCCTGAGAGATATGCCAGCATTTGTCCGGGATATGACTCGGTTTCCTGATCCTTTGTGCCACTGCCTTGCGTGATACTGTCGCCGACGCAAGCGATGCGGAGAGGCTCGTCGTAAGTTTTCGCCTCGCCGTTGACAACGTCGAAACGCTTTATTGTTACGTTTTTATCCGTGGGATAGATAAGCGTTGCTATCTCGGTTTTACCGTCATATGCTTTGACCTGCGTTGCATCCAGCACGATGCCGTTTGCAAGGGATGCTTCTTTGCTGATTTCAAGAGTGAAATTGCCGCGTACAAGTTGAGTATATACAGAGGAATTTTGGAATGCGCTGATTTCGGGGCAGTTGAAAGTGCCGCCGATGAGTTGTATCGAAATATCACCGTCAATAGCGTAATATTTCTTGTCCGACTTAGTTATCTGTGAGCCGCTGCTTGCATTGGTGTATGCTTCGCCCATATGTCCTTGTGCATATATGGGTACGTTGAAAGTGCCGCCGTTTACGGTAAGTGTTGCGTTTGCCGCAAGAATGGACATACCCGAAAGACTGAACGCTTGCTCGGTCTTAATGGGGGAATTCGCCGTGAATGATACGCCTTCACCGAAGGTTCCACCGTTAATTGTTACCGTAAGATCACCCGCCACAGAACCTATAATTGCGGTACGGTGGGTGCGGCGACAACCGCCTGCAAAAATGCGGAAAGAACCACCGTTTACGGTGATGCTGTAAGGCACTTCGGTAATAGCGGCTTCGTTGAGCGGGATGGACTCTGCCGATACGCCCTTAATTTCGTTGATAGCGGCATCGATACCGCCGTAGAAATCAAGTTTACCGCCGACTGTTACGTTTTCGGTAAAGACAATCGAGTTAAATCCGCCGAAAATTGCCGCAGAAGCAGAAGTAACGGTAATCGGGCAATCAATGGTAATCGTATTTCTGTTTACATTTTTTTCAAACGTTAAGTCCTTGGCAAGCACAAGTGAGCCGCCTTTTGCGGTAATTGTGAGGTCACCGCTTTGCTCCTTGATTGTTGTTGCACTTGACACGTTGATATCATTTAGCAGTACAATCGTACCACCTTTGCCGTTTAAAAGTTTTACGGCATCGGTGAGTGTGCCGACGGGTGAGAGTGCGGTGCCGCTACCCGAAGAACCCGTGCGGACGTATATCTCACGCGGTGCGTTCTCGGTTGCAGAAACGCCTATCATGCAAAGCAAAGAAAGGCAGAGCGTTGCCAAAATCATTTTCCAAAATAAATTACTCATACAGTTCCCTCCGATGATATTGTTTTCTGACTAAATAGTATAGCAAATCATTGTATAAAACTATAACAAAATTGCTTTAGTGTGCATTGGCATAGTGAAAGTATTTTTTTGCAAAAGCAAATTTGTTATAGTTTTGTTTTTTGGTATACTGTACTATATAGGTAAGGAGGTGGTTATATGTCCATTGAATACAAAGCTCTTGCGAGTGAACTGATTGCAAAAGAGAATCGCAAGAATATAATAATGGAAGTTTTTGACCGTTTCTCGGTCAACTGCATCAACAGTAATAACAACAAATAAAGAACGGCCGTATTACCGGATATGATTTCGGTGATGCGGTCGTTTTAATATAATAAGGAAGAGAAGGGCAGAAAGATGATACTTGAAGAATTGTGGTATGGAAACATAAATTCGACTGAAGCCGGAGATAAAGTATAAAGCGCGAGAAAGACTTATCTTGGCGACTGGACTTTGTTGCATTTCACGAAAAAGCAACATGTTGATAGTTTGTCGGCAAATGTTATAGTATAATAATTACAAAGGGGGAGTGTTTATGTTTATTACTGATAAGAAGGCATTGCGTGAGTATTATGCTGACTGCCGCCTTTGGCAAGGAATCCCCGGTATTGCCGTTACCCGTGATGGCAGGATATTTTGCACTTTTTTTAGCGGTGGTATAAGAGAACAACTTGGAAACTACTGCCTTATTATATACAGTGATGATGGCGGCGAAACCTTTTTGGAGCCCGTTGTAGCGGTTGACCTTGGAATGAATAGTCGTGCATACGATCCCTGCCTTTGGATTGACCCGGACGGGCGGTTATGGTTTTTCTGGGCACGCGCTCCAAAGCATGCAGTTTATGCTTCGGTTTGTTGTAACCCCGATGCGGAAAAACTTTGTTGGAGCGCACCACGAATTGTCGGTCATGACGTTATGTTAAACAAGCCGATTGTACTTAGAAACGGGAATTGGCTTTTACCGATTGCGGTTTGGGATTCCGAAACTTGCATTGTAGTAAGAAGCGAGGGCGACGAACGTTTGCCATTTGCTTATACAAGCAAGGATAACGGAATTACTTTTGAGCGGCTCGGCGGTGCTATGGCAGATCGAAGAAGAATTGACGAGCATATGTTTGTCGAGAAAAAAGACGGAAGCATTGATATGTACATCCGTGTAAAATACGGTATTGCCAAAAGCACGTCCTATGATGGCGGTCAAACGTGGAGTAAAGCCGAGGATAGCGGCCTTGGCGGACCTAATTCAAGATTTCATATTTCCCGTCTTCGCTCGGGACGCTTGCTTCTTATAAATCATTATAATTTTACTAAGCGTGACCATCTGACAGCCATGCTATCGGAAGACGACGGAAAGACGTGGAAGGGATTTTTACTGCTTGACGAGAGGAAATGTTCATATCCCGACGCACAAGAAACCGAAAACGGAGATATTTATATCACGTATGACCGGGGAAGAGGCGCAAATCTGTCAAATCTTGAAGAAGTGCTTGAGCATCCACGTGAAATATTACTCGCCAAGATTCGCGAGGAGGATATTTTAGCAGGCGAACTTGTCAGCGAAGGTAGTTATTTGAAGCATATTATCAATAAACTTACTATATATAGAGGAAAAGACAAAAATCCTTACCGTGAAATCAAACTCTATTCAAGCGACGAATATATTCGTTTTTTGGAATCGCTTAAAACACCGCAAAAGATGATAGAGCAGATGTTTGACGATTTTGGATATAGCTGTCTTAGCCTTTCTGCCGCACAGTATGCACTTGTGGACGAGGCGGTACAGTCCGCTTTACACGGAAGCAAAGCGGAGAGGATGAATTCTCTTGCAGAAATCTTTGAGATTTTGCGTGGCGCAAGTCTTTATGATGAGAGCAATACGGAAATTGAATTTATCATCGAAAAGATTAAGGAATATATTGACGGTCATTTGTACGAAACGCTTTCTTTGGATGCGATGGCAGAAAAATTGAATATCAGTAAATATTACATGTGCCACGCCTTTAAGAAACAGCAAAACTGTACAATCGGCAATTACCATTTCAGTAAACGAATATGCGAGGCGGAGCGTTTGCTTGTTAATACCGACGATAGCATTACGGACATTGTACACAAGCTTGGCTTTTCGTCATCGGCTTATTTTACAAAACAGTTCAAGCAACTGCTCGGCATAACGCCATCGGCGTACAGAGCACAAAAGAAAAAATAAGGAAAAACAATTATGGAACCCATTTTTAAGAATGACAATACGCAGATTACACTTTCGCCCGACGGCGGCATTCTCTTTGTAGACCATGAAAAGAACAACCGCAGCGGACATTTCGGACATGCAATGGTTCAATGCGAAAACGGAGACGTTCTTTGCTTTTATCCCAACTGCAATACCGACGGGCACGGACATTCCGCACGCGGTTGGATGGAATACACCCGTAGCACAGACGGCGGAAAGACGTTTTCTGCGGCAGAACCGTTCCCGTATTCCAAGAACCTCTATGATTTGAACGTAGGATATACCTCGATGAACGAAAAGGCGGTGCGTGCACCTGACGGAAGCATAATTTTATTCAATCTGATTTGCGACGTCACCGAAACCCCACAGTGGGAGCCGTATATGAGACCGACCTATCTCCGCAGTACCGATAACGGTTATACGTGGGGTGATGCAAAGATTTTTTGTCCGCACCGTGGCAGAATCTATGACGTGCAGGTGATTGGCGAGCGCATTTACGTGCTTTTCTCGGGCGGTTGGAACGATGCTGAAAAGAACAATCGTTTTTTCATGTACGTCAGCGAGGATAACGGAGTTACCTTTACCGAGCATTCAAGACTTCCATTTGCTATGGGAACAATGGAGCGCTTTTACGGAACGATGGAGCAACTTGCCGACGGAAGTCTTATTGTGTATACCTACAATCCAAACGATGAATTCAGACTTGATTATACAGTGACTTCTGCAGTTGTTGATGGATGGTCCGAGGTAAGACACGCATACTTTAAGCGTCGTATTCGCAATCCGCAGATGATTCGCTACGGAGGTGCGTATTGTATCTTCGGAAGAAGCGGAAGTTGGGGTGCAAAATCCGAAAAAAATCATTTTATATGCTATGCTTCGTCGGACGGCATAAATTGGGATGAAGGCAGATTTGTTGTACTCGGCACAGCCGGGGCAGGGGCATATTCAAACACTTTGCGCGTTAATTTTGACGGCAAAGAACGCATTCTTGTGCAGACCTCGCATGCTTATCATATACATCAGACTAATGTTTTACATTTCTGGCTTGATGCCGAAAATTAAGGGGGAAATATAATGAAAAAAGTATTATGCTGTTTGCTTTTTGCGGCGATATTCAGCCTTGCGGCTTTTGCGGCGGATGACCCTTCTGTGGCAAGAGAAGCACCTCAGATTTATACGTATCATACTGCAGAGGGAAGAGCGGAGATTGAAAATCCCGAAAACGGCTATCTTGACGGCACAAGACTCTGGCAGGGTATCCCCGGCATTGAGCGTGTTGAAGCCAATGGCAGACTTTGGGCAACGTGGTTTTCGGGCGGCACGTGGGAAACATATGAGAACTACGTTATTCTAGTAACCAGTGAAGATAACGGCGACACCTGGAGTGACGCACGCGTTATTATCGACCCCGACAAAAAAGGACCGGTTCGTGCATTTGACCCCGTGCTTTGGGAAGACCCGAACGGTAAGATGTGGATACTCTGGAATCAGCAATTTGCAACCGCAGGAGGATGGGCATATCAGGACGGCAAATGCGGCGTATGGGGCATGTATACCGAAGATGCGTCGGTAGAAGATCCGATATGGAGCGAGCCTGTGCGTCTTAGCGACAACGTGTGTATGCACAAGCCTGCCGTTACAAGTCACGGTTGGATTTTGCCCGCATACTGTGTAAACCGCAGTATTACCGAGGAAACATCCGAGGAACAAATCGGTGCGGCATTTTACCGCTTTGTAGATTACGGTGAGCCGTGGGAATACGTCGGACATGTCGGAGGCGACAAGCTCCCCGACCTTGACGCATTTATTGAGCATGGCGTTGTTGAACTTGCAAACGGCGACCTTTTGGCTGTTATCCGCTCCACGAACGGTATGCTTTACTCGATAAGCACCGATGGCGGTAAGACCTGGCCTAAAGCCGAGCAGATGACAAATAACGGCGAGGTTATGTCCTTGACTATCAGCCGTAATCATATCAAGCGTCTTTCTTCTGGTGCACTTTTGCTCATATATCATGACGACAACGTGAACGGTCTTAGAAAAAATCTGACTGCGGCACTTTCTTATGATGAGGGGGTAACCTGGTCTTACAAATTTATAATTGATGAACGTAACAGCGTTTCCTATCCCGATGCAAGAGAGACTGCGGACGGCAGAATATACATCATTTACGACTATAGCCGTGCGAATGCACACCAGATTCTTTTGTCCGTTATTACAGAGGATGATATTAAAGCAGGAAAACTTGTCAGCGAAGGCAGTTTCTTTAGAAAACTTATCAATAATAACAGTACGTTTTATAAAATCAGCGGATACGAAAATCCTCTTGAAAATCTTGCACATGTATCGCCTACAGGCACTTCGGGTGAAATTGAGAGAGTGCATGTAAACGCCACCTTGTTCTCGGACCGTGAATATACGCTTTTCAAAGCACCGACTCTTTTTTACGGACACAGTTTTGTACGTTCTTCCATTGCAAAGAGTTCTGTTACCGTTACAAAGGCGGGAGATTTGTATGTGCTTACGCCTAAAACGGGGGACAGTTGCTCGCAGCAAGCAACGCTTGAAGCACAAGGCTTTGAACTTGTGATGTTTTCTCCGTTACCTCAAATACTGTTTTCAGGACAGAATGAGGATTTGGTTCTTATGAAAAAGGCTTGCGTGGTCGGTGAGCAATTTACATTTAATAAATATACCGTAGTTATTACCGATATTTGCGAAAGCGGCGACGTGAATGATGACGGTGTTGTAAGCGTGCTTGACATATTGAAAACAGCACAGGCAATCTTTAACAAGCGTGAAGTATTTAACTCGGATATGAGTGGCGACGGCAAAACCACGTTTGCTGACGTTGTAAGAATGATGAAAGAATGTGCTAAGTAATATGGAGGGAAGGATTATGCAAAAGAAATTTTTGGGTATTTTACTTGCACTTTGTATAGTGCTTGTGAGTCCTTCTGTCTTTGCGGCAGATGCAGACGTTACCGAAATCGGTACTGCAGATGAACTTATCGCTCTTATGGGTGATAATACAAAGTGGG
Source organism: Eubacteriales bacterium (assembly GCA_045538895.1). GTDB lineage: Bacteria > Bacillota > Clostridia > Oscillospirales > CAG-272 > UMGS902. Next base: position 6,735 of record JAZQEH010000111.1, on the reverse strand, counting down.
CAGACAGTTATAAGCTGACTGCAGATATTGACCTTACGGGGCTTACTCAAAACGGCATCGGTGACAGTACCACACCTTTTAGCGGAACTTTTGACGGCGACAGTCACACGGTAAAGGGCTTGAACGTTACAAACGGTTTGTTCGGCGTAATCAGCGGAGCGACTGTTAAAAACCTTACGGTAGAGGGAGCGGTTAATGCAACTACGGCAAACGCGGGCGGTATCGTCGGATTTATTTCCAATAACGGTACGCTTCAAAACTGTGTAAACAAAGCAAAGATTATCTCTACCTCGAATCAGGTAGGCGGCATTGTCGGTAGAGTTACCGGAGTTGGAGCTTCGGGTGTAGTAGAGATTATCGACTGTGTAAACATGGCAGATATCGACGGTGTATCCAATGCCGCCGGTATCGTTGGACGTTTTGACCTTGGTGGAGATGGAAAAAACGGTACGTATAATGTCAAAAATTGTGCAAACTATGGAACAATTACAGCAACCGAAGTCAGCGGCGGTATTATCGGTCTTTACAGCAACAATGCTAGCGGATGTACTTCTTATATAGAGAACAACCTGAATGCCGGAAACGTTGTGGCAACGGGAGAAATCATTGCCGGTATTTCCGGTTATTTCCGTGTATACGAGCAAAGCATGACCGTTGTTATTCGCAATAATATGAACGTCGGCAACGTTTCCACTACGGGAAGCGGTATGAACATCGGCGGTATTATAGGTGTTGGTAATGCAAAGGCAGGCGCATATACACTTGCATGTAACTATAACGCCTCGTTGGTTTCCAATGCAAACAACAAGGATAACGGCGTTATTGCATCATATTTGTCTGCAAATGCAACGGTAGCAAACAACTATGCACTTGAAATGGGTGTATACGGCAACACTGATTTTGTAACGATGGTGGGCAAAGATAACTATACAAGTGCAGAAACGTTTGCAGGATTTTCTGCAGAGTATTGGATATTTACAGACAAAGGTCCCGAACTGAAAACACATCACGAGCATGACCTTGATGCAAAGTACGTTGTTGTGGAGGACGGACACGCATTGTCCTGCTATTGTAACGATGCATCTACTTTAGGACAGACAGAGGCGCACGTTTACGTTGATATGTATTGCTCATATTGCGGTAAAGTAGATTGCTCACATTCCGACACAACCGAAGTTGTAACAAAAACGCCGAATTGTGTTGAGGTGGGCTATAAGAACGTAGTATGTACGAATTGTGCTACGGTTTTAAATGAGAATATCGTTATTGAAATTGACCCTGCAAATCACGAAGGAAATGCATATATCCACTCGGATAGCGGACTTGTGTGTGCAAACTGCAAAGCGGTAACCACCGCACCTGCTACCGATGTACTGATCACGGTGAATCCGACAGCCGTTTTGGGGAAAGAGGTAACTGTTACCGTTTCCGTAAAGGCACTTTCGCCTATTATGGTTGCGTATTTCAAGGTGAATGCTCCCGATGGCTTTACCCTTACTTCTGCCGAGGCGCTTGTAGGAAATGCGGATGCAACTTCTTCGGGATTTGCACTCACCATGCAGGAAAAACTTACACTTCCTTACGAGGCGGCAGTGCTTAATATGTCAATGCAGGAGGAAAGCATCGACGCCCAGGTTCTTAAGCTCACCTTTGCGTTAGAAGATACCGTGCAGTACGGCGCACATGTGATAAGCGTTCAAGCTCTTGAAACGTACAACTATGCCGAAGAGGCTGTCGAAACTGCAAGTGTTTCTGCAGAAGTCACCATAACCGAAACAACTGCAGTAGCAGGTGATATCGACGGTGACGGCAGAGTTACCGTTAAGGACGTGTTGCTTTTAGCACGTGCAATTGTTAACGGACGCACTGTGGGAAACGGTGACGTTAACGGAGATAAAAAAGTAAATCTTCTTGATGTTGTTAACATTGTGCAACTTATAGCACAGTAATTTCAAAATATGGAGAAACATATGATGAAAAGAATTTTTTGTATTTTATTTTGCATATTGACGGCGATTTCGCTTATCAATGTTGCATCGGCGGCAGAAGACGGATACATGACGTTTAAGCCGTACGGCATATATAAAACGGATGCACCGCTTGACGTAATTCCCGTGACTTGCGAGGCGTGGGTACGTATACCCGAGGGCAGAACAGGCTCTTCGGACGTAGTTATCAGTAATGCTAACAGTTATTATAATAATTCATTTCAGGTGCAAATCTATGAAGACGGTGCGCCCGCTATAAAGTTTGTAAACAAAGAGCCTGACGGCGCGCAGTATTCGTATAAAACGTATATATTCTCTGATTCCGCGGTCAACACCGGAGAGTGGACACACGTTGCCATTGTTGCAGATACCGCAAACAAAAAGGTTTCTTGCTATATTAACGGTGAACTTTCCGAAAGCAAGAGCTTTACATACGCTCCGCAGCTTTCTCCTTTGCCGCTTGTGCTTGGCGGCGTGAATCTTAGCGGAAACAGCGATTTTTACAAAGGTCAGCTTCGCTCTGTTGCTCTCTATGCAGATGTTCGCACTGCAGACGAGATTAAGGCGGATATGACTTTGGCAGATGTAAACGATGCAAACCTTTTGGCATACTATGACCTCACAGATGCAAAATTCGGTGATGCTAAAATCACAGATACAGTAGGTAAGAATGACATGTTCTATACCGAATATTGGCAGGATAATGTGGATGCGGTAACCGACTTTGCCTATTCTTTTGCAATTATCGGTGACCAGCAGAAGGTAGTTAATTATTTTCCCGATAAACTGCATTATATGTATGATTGGCTCTTAGCAAATAAGGATACGAAAAAGATTGGATACGTTGTATCGGTTGGTGATATTGTAGACAGTCATACCGATACCGCTGAATGGACACTTGTAAAAGAGCAGTTCAGCCGCCTATCCGGCAAAATTCCGTATGCAGTTGTGCGTGGCAATCATGATGATAGCGATCCGTATAACCAGTATATGAGTTATGACGGGTACACCTCGGACATTATCGGCAGATACGAAGAGGGAAAACTTGACAACCATTACAAAACTGCAAAAATCGGAAAAACCGACTATCTCTTCCTTATGCTTGACTACGGTATGAGCGACGAAGTGCTTGAATGGGCATGTCAGGTTGTTGAAGCGCATCCAAATCACAAGGTGATTATGGTTACGCACTCCTATATGCACGAGGACGGTACGCTCACAGACCCTAGTGACTATGTAGCTCCCACAACCAGATCCCGTTATAATGACGGTATAGATATGTGGGAAAAGTTTGTGCGTAAGTATGAAAATATCCTGATGGTTCTCTGCGGACACATTGAGTCGGATGAGATTCTTGTAAGAAAGACGGTAGGCGACAACGGTAATGTGGTCACACAGATTCTTATCAATCCGCAGGGTATCGATATTCTTACTCCTACCGGTATGCTTGCGATGTTTTATTTTAATGAGGACGGCAATATTGTAACTACAGATTTCTATTCTACAATTCAAAATCAGTATTATTTGCCTGAATCCAACCGTTTTACCATGTACGTCGGTGAAAGAAGCGGTGATGCCAACGGTGACGGAAGTGTAACTGTTGCGGATGCAATTATGGCACTTAGCGGCGTATTCGGCAAGAGCGAATGCAAAAATGCAGACATCGACGGTGACGGAAAAATCACCGTGCAGGATGCTCTCGGCATTATGCGTATGGCAGTGAAAGGAGAATAACAATGACTAAACGAATACTTACAATACTTGTTTTAGTTTTGTCGCTTTCTCTTTTTGCATCTGCGGCAGAAATCTCCTCGGCAAACGATATGCTCACACTTATGAATACTCCGTCAATGTGGGCAGACAGTTACACCCTTACAACCGATATCAACCTTGCAGACGCTACAAACGGTCTTTCACAGACGCCTATCGGTACTGCGACAACTCCGTTTGCCGGCAACTTTGACGGTGCAGGATATACCGTTAGCGGTATTGACATCAGCGGCGTAGGCGACGTGGGGCTTTTCGGACACATCGGTGGAGGCGGTACGGTAAGCATTAAAAACCTCACCGTAAGCGGTAATGTTAGCGCCACGGGCGAGTGCATCGGCGGTATCATCGGCAGAGTTCAGGCAACTAATGTTACTGTTGAAAACTGTACCAACCTTTGTACGGTTAACGGTGGTACCGACTTTGTCGGCGGTATCATCGGCAGACTTGCACTTAGTGCAGAAACTGCTTTTATCAGCGGTTGTAAAAACGAAGGCGCAATCACCGCAGGCAATACATATCCCGGCGGTATTGTGGGTCTTAGCACTAATACAAGCGGTTCTACCACGATTGAAAAATGTCTTAATACCGCCTCCATCACTGCAAAAGGCGGTGCGGCAGGTATTGTTGGCTACTGGCGAGTATTTGCCGGTGCTGCAAGCAAATGCTTTGTTCAGGATTGTATGAACACGGGTATCATCACTGCAGGCGCAAGCGGCTATGCAGGCGGTATCATCGCAAACAGTGCTGGTAAAGACACCGCTCACGCCGTAACAAGATGCTTTAATACAGGCTCGGTTACTGCATCTGCGGCAAGCTATGTTCGTCCGATAATCGGCAGACCTGCGGCAAAGGCGGTTATAACCAACTGCTATTACACCTCGACCGACACATATGTTGCAGATACTATGGGCGGAGCAGAAATCTTTGTCGCTGATGCGACCGTTGCGGCAAACGTTTCGGGACTTGGTGAAAACTTTGTCCTCGTTGACGGATATACTCCCGAACTTAAGATTTTTCATACACACACTTACAAGTATGCTTCTATCGGTGCAGAGCAGCATAACTATGCTTGCTACTGCGGTGACGTTGCACGCACCGAAGCACATAATTTTGTAGACGGTGTATGCGACAAATGTGGGGCACTTGCATTTTGCGAACACGAAAACGGCGAATGGAGAGAAATTTCTGTTGCGAGCTGCGTAGACCTTGCAAAATATGTTTGGTATTGCGCTGATTGCGTAGCGGTTATTGAAGATATAACCAAGGATGGCGAGGGCCTTGATAGCGACAACCACGTTACAGAAAACTATATTTGGAACTTTGACGGCGAAAAATATTACTTCACCTGTACCGCTTGTGCGGCAAGGGTAGAGCAGGCAGACACGCCCACCGTTTACCTTTCTGCAAAAGGAAATGACAAAAACGACGGACGCACTGCAGAAGAAGCTGTTGCAACTCTTACCGAGGCAGTAAGTCGCATAGCAAACGTTGGCGGTACTGTGATGATTTGCGGCAGTTTCCCGCTTTCCGATACCGAACTTCCTGCTTATACAAAGCCGATAACCTTTAAGGGCGATAACGGATATTTCTGCGGCGGATTCAAACTTTCCAAAACCGCAGTTTTGTCGCTCGGCGGCAAGACCGTGTTTGACAACATTTTGTTTGACGGTAATGCGGCATATGTTATCGAGTGTAATTGGAACGACGTAACCTTCGGTAAAGTAGAGGTTATAAACAATGCGTACACATATATCGTTCTCGGTGCGTATAATATCATCGAAAACGATGACGCAGAGAAAGAAGCAACCGTTACAATCACCGAGGGTGCAACACTTAGCTATAACGTAGCAGGCAAAGTTTCAAGCACTTGCTTCTACAACCGCATTTACCTTGGTGACCTCTTTGGTGCTGACGGTATTTCGGTTGCAAATAAGACCGCTACCTTAAACGCAACGAATGCGGATATTGACGTTCTTTACACTATGTCCACCTCCGGTTCTTATAAAAACAATCCCGTTTTGAACTCTGAAACAACGGTAAACCTTTACGGTAAAACCACGGTAGATAAAGGACGTACAGGCGATTTCAATGTGAATTATGCAGACTCTACTGCTTCACTCTCAAAGCAAACAATTAACTTCTTTGATAATTCTTCTGTCGGTTCAAACTACTATATCCGCAATGCGGAAAATACCGTGCTTAATATTTCGGGTTCTAAGGACGGCAGAACTCAGCCGATGAATTTAGGTTTTACATTCTATTCGTACGGTACCTTTGCGACTGCAGCTACACCTATGAACGTAAACTTCAGCTGCGGTACGCACTCCTTTGCTCCTGCACTTACCACTCCGCTTTCATTCAGTGCGGCGGCAGATGCACAGAAGGTAGTTACCGAGCAGAAAAATGATGAATGCGTATATACCGTTAAAGTAACCGTAGCGGCAACGCCCGATGCAAACGGTACAAAACTTTACTCTTGCACCTGCGGCAGAAACTACACCGAGGAATATGCATATTCCTGTGAAGATGCAACGCATCTTTATATTGCAAATGCCGACGGCACGTTTACCTGTACGGCTTGCGGCGAAACGTTCACATCTGTTAGTGGCGAAAACGTATTTGCGGTTTCTTCTGCGACAGTAGAAAACGGAAAAGCAACCGTTACCGCTACCGTAAACGGCAGTTTTGCGGCGGCTCAGTTTAACGTTTTAGTACCCACCGGATTTGCTTTTGCAAATGCAACTCTTCCCACCGTAGAGGGATTTGTATTCTCGAGCGGAGAAACCGACGGTGCATATGCGGTTACTATCCTTTCCGAAAGTGCCAAAGCAAAGAGGGTAGATACTGAAATTGTATTGGAATACACATTGTCGGAAGGCGCAACTAATGAAGATGCTCTTATCGAAGTTACAGTTCCCGAACTGTATACCGATGATGGCGAAAAGGCAGTTGCTACAACCGTTTGTGCAGTTTTGGC
>JAZQEH010000110.1:0-42216 GCA_045538895.1 Eubacteriales bacterium | reverse complement strand
GGTACAGGTCAGAGCACTGCGGCTCAGCTTTCAGCGGCAATTGACCTTGAAGCACTGTTTGCCAACATGAAGGTTGGTACAGGACTTGTAGAGTATGTAGCAAGCGCAGTTGACGGTATTTCCAATATCGTAAACCGTTCCGGCGTACAGATTCTTATCTTCCTTGCAGGTCTTCAGTCTATTTCTCCCGCAATTTACGAGTCATGCCGTATGGACGGTGCTACCACATGGGAAACCTTCTGGAAGATCACTTTCCCGATGATTTCTCCTATGATTCTGGTAAATGCCATTTATACAATTATTGACGCATTCACCTCTGAATCCAACGCAGTAATGATGCTTATTGACCAGGTTTACGGCCGTCCCGGCGGACGTGAGCTCAGCTCTGCAATGGCATGGATGTACTTCATTGTAGTTATCCTGATTCTTGCGGCAGTTGCCGGCATTATGTCAGCGTTCGTATTCTACCAGAGGAAAGACTAAGAAAGGAGGAGTAAAATATGAATTCACAGCCTACTATTAAAAAGGAAACAAAGAATAAGATTCGTGTTGAATTTGACCGTACTCCTCTTAAGGAAAGACTTAAAGCAAAGTTCGGCAATATGGCGTTTTACACCAATATTGTCTGGTATCTTTTCCGCTTTATAATTCTTCTCGGTGTTTCTTACATCGTTCTTTATCCTTTCTTCACCAAGATTGCGGCATCTTTCATGAGCCCCGATGACTTTATTGACGTAACGGTAATGCTTATTCCTAAGTATCCGTCTTTCGACCAATACAAGTACATCTTCCTTGAGAATGAGTATGTTGAAGCATTCTTCAACACTCTCTTCCTCTCACTTTCCACCGCTTTGCTCCAGACCTTCGTATCCTGTCTTGTCGGCTATGGTCTGTCAAAGTTCAAGTTCAAGGGCAACAGCCTCGTTATGGCTGCGGTAATCCTTACAATGGTAGTACCTCACGGTACGGTTTACCTCTCGATGTTCATGGAATTCAGATATTTTGATATATTCAAACTGTTTGGACTTCTTGAGCCTCTTGGATACACGGGTATTATCGACGCAATTTCGGGCAATTCACTTCAGCTCACTGGTACCTTCTGGCCTATGATCATTATTTCCATCACAGGTCTTGCCTTCAAGAACGGTCTTTACATCTTCATGATGCGTCAGTTCTTCAAGGGTGTACCGGACGAACTTGAAGAAAGTGCGTATATTGACGGCTCGGGTACGTTCCGCACGTTCATTCAGATTATCATTCCGCTTTCCATTCCTATGATGATTACCATCTTCCTCTTTGCATTTGCATGGCAGTGGACTGATAACTTCTATACCGAAATGTTCATGCAGGGTAACAACTCTACGGTTCTTATGCCTGACATCGTTGGCGTTCCTTCATCGCTCAACATTGACCATGCCGGTATGCAGCTTTACACATCTGCAATTAATAACACCTGCGGTATTATGATTATTCTGCCGCTGGTTGTCCTCTATCTGTTCTGCCAGAAATTCCTTGTACAGGGTATCGAGCGTTCGGGTATCGTTGGATAATAAGAAGAAATTCGCTCTCGCAAGAGAGCGAATTTTTATAAAAAGGATTTTGATATGAAAAAACAACCAAAGATTTTAGTGGTTGGCAGTATAAACGTTGACCGCATAATGACTATGGATACTTTCCCAAGCGAGGGGCAGACAATAATGGGTGATGAAATCACTTCGGCTCCGGGCGGCAAGGGTGCGAATCAGGCGGTGCAGATGGCAAAGCTTGGTGCGTCGGTAACCATGGTAGGTAAGGTGGGTAGTGATGAAAACGGCCGCTTCATGCTTGAAAAATGCATGGAAGCGGGACTTGATATAAATCATGTTATCGTCGACAAGAACGCTTCTACCGGTTGTGCGATGATTCTGCTCCAAAAGAAAAACAATCAGAATGCGATTATTGTATACCCCGGTGCGAATATGGCAATAACGGCTGATGATATCGCATTTTTGAAAGAAACTATCGCAAGCTACGATATGGTGGTGCTGCAGCTTGAGATTCCTATGGAAATCAATCTGCTTGTGGCAGAGTACGCACATGAAAAGGGAGTGCCCGTGTTTTTGAACACTGCACCGTATGCACCTCTGCCAAAGGAGATCATGCCGTATCTTTCATACGTTTGCCCTAACGAAACTGAGGCGGAGGGTATGACAGGTATTGCCATACCGAGGGAGGGCAGAAGTGCCGATATTACGGTTGCAAAACGTGCGGCAGAGAAAATTACCGCATGCGGTGCAAGAAATGTGCTTATCACCCTTGGTGAGGCAGGCGCAATGCTCTTCGACGGCGAAAACGTGCATTATTCACCGAGCGTTGATGGTGTAAAGGCAGTTGACCCCACGGCAGCAGGCGATTCGTTTATCGGCGGATTCTGCTATGCGATCACAAGCGGCATGGACGCTTGCAAAGCACTTAGATTTGCAAATCATACTGCGGCTGTGACCGTTTCCCGCATGGGTGCAATTCCGTCGCTTCCTACACTTGAAGAAGTCGAAAAGCTTCTTAACAAATAAAAAAATGGCTCCGAGGGAGCCATTTTTTTATGCTTTTTTATCAGCAAAGTATTTAATTATTGCTTTTCGGGTGATGATGCCGACAAAGGCACCAAAGTCGTCAACAACGGGAACAAAGTTCTGGTCGATAGCTTTTGATAGCAAATCTTCCATTGATGTATTGATTTTTACGGGTGAAACGTTTTTTGATATCATGCTGTCAATCTTTTCGGATTCTGCCATACTCATGTTTGTAAAATCGCCGTCGAGTATTTTCCAGAGGAAATCGCCTTGGTTGACAGTGCCGATATATGTACCATCCTTGTCCAATACAGGAACTTCTTTGTAGCCGCTGTTTTTCATTTTTTCCAGCCCTTGGCGCAGAGTGTTGCCTATCGTAAGATACGTTACCCCACTTTTAGGGCGGAGAAAGAACAGAATATTCACTTTGCACTCCTTAATATTTAATTACAGTTATATTGTACCACATATTTATATCGAAAAGGTGAGAAAAACGAAAAATTCTTGTATATTTCAAAAATATTTCAAAATGCTTAAAAACTTTGCATTAATATTTCTGCGTTTGCCTTGAAATGTGATGCAAAATACGCTACAATGTAATTGTAAAAATATTGCTATTTGAGGTGAAAAGATGAAAAATTTTGAATTCAAGCAAAATGGCAACGCATACGAGCTTACCGACGGTAGCCGTGTGCTTCTCACAATTGCAGTAGCTGACGGTGCTACCGATACATTTGAGAAAATTGAGGATGGTGCATGGAAGTGGACAAGAAAGCTTTCCGCTCCCACAGACAACATGCGTATGGAGTTTGACACCGCTTCTGCTCCCAAGTACACTATGGTTCCTGCTGTAAACTATAACGGCAATGGCTGGGGCGACAGTGAAGAATATGTTGGCGATAGCTTTGAGGGCACTCCTTGGACATACGAGTGGCACAGAGTTATGATCCCCGCTTGTACATATACAGAAATGGACAACAGTTTTGCTGTTGCACTTATGGCAGTGCAGGATGACACTCCCTCTTGCTCGCTTTTCAAGGTTGAAAGCGGCATGGAGCGCCATGCACTTGTATGGCCCGAACAGGCTGGCCCTAAGATGCTTGGCAGACATGAGTGGAAAGAAGCATACATGGGCACAATGGAGCCCCGTGACACGTTCGAGGGTATTATTTTCGCATGCCCCGTTGAGCTTGAGCGTCATCAGGTACGCACACTTCTTGACTTTGCATGGAGATTCTACGGACACGCTCTTCCCGCACCTATGCAGCCCGAAGACATGTGGCGTTTCAGCATCGCATTCATGAAGTCGCTCTGGACTAAGGAAAAGGACGGCTTTGTTGCGTTCAACCGTGGTCTTCAGTGGTACAACTCAACCTGCTTCTATGCAAAGCGTGACCAGATTAAGTACGAGCTTGGTTGGGTAGGCCAGAGTGCTTCCGCTTCCAACACGCTCCTTTACGAATATCTCCGTACAGGCGATGAGGATGCGTATAACAAGGCGGCAATGTGTCTTGACGCATGGCCCAAGTATACAAAGCTTGAGGGCGTTGATGGACTTGTACAGATCAAGTTTGACGGTGCTCCCGTAGACCAGACAAGAGATATCCCCGTTGACGCATGTAACCTCGGTCAGGGTGCAGTTCAGTACTTCCTTGCTGCTGACCTCATGGAAAAGTGCGGCACACCCCGTCCTGAATATATCGACTACGCAATGGGCATGGTAAACTTTGTTGTTGACCATCAGCTCGAAAGCGGCGAATTTGCCAAGAGCTGGAACAAGGACGGCAGCGTTCGTCAGCAGAACGGTACCATAGGTGCATTCCTTATTCCCGCAGTGCTTGAAGCATACAAGCGTACAAACGATGAAAAGTACCGTGTAGCTGCAATCAAGGCGTTTGACTGCTACTATAAGGAGCTTTCCGATAACGGCTTTACCACTGCAGGTGCACTTGATACATATTGCATTGACAAGGAATCGTCCAGCCCGCTTCTCGAGGCAGCACTCGCACTTTACGATGTAACAAAGGACGAAAAGTACGTTACCGCAGCAGAGGACGTTGCATGGTATATAAGCACATGGATGATGCACTATACTGCAAAGTATCCTGCTGAAACAACTCTTGCGAAAATCGGCTATGATACTCTCGGCATCACTGCGGTTTCCACAGGTCACAACGCAGTTGACCAGTACTGTCTCCGTGACGTTAAGGGCTTCCTTAAACTTTACGAAATCACCGGTAAGAAGCAGTGGCAGGAGAGAGGTACTGCACTTTGGTGTGCGGCATCCCAGCTTATCTCCGACGGTACTCTCTGTATCAGAGGTAAGGTTCGTCCCGCAGGCTCACAGGATGAGGCTGTATTCCAGACTCGCTGGGGACGTCCCACACTTCCTCCGTTCAATCCCTCCGAGTGGCTTGTTATGTGGCCTTGTGCGTTCCGTATGGAAACTCTCCGTGCGACAGATGACTGGTCTGTATTCAAGCGTGGCGTGGATACAATCGAAGGACAGATTAAATAATTTGAAAGATGTATCGCAATATAGTATTGAATTAAAAATGATATTATAGCGATAACTTCGAGTGAAAAAAGCAATCCCCTGACAAGTTATACTTGTCAGGGGATTTTTGTCGTTTATTCTTTTTGCGGCGATGAAACAACTCTTTTATATGCTTTATAGAATCCGCAATAGGAGGCGTACCCTACCATCTCGCTGATTTTGGTAAGTGGCAGAGAAGTGGTCTGCGTTAAAATAATGGCAGCATCAATTCTTCTTTTTGAAAGTTCTTCGACAAATGTGTTACCCGTGATTCTTTTGACCTCTCTTTCTGTTTGCTTTTTGCTGAGCATCAGTTCTTTCGCCAGGTCTTCAATCGTCACGGCAGTGTTATATTTTTTGGAAAAAAACTCATCCATGATAAGCTCACGGTTGGTAATGGGAATTAAAGGCTTCGTTTGCTCTATGTCGAAGAAGGAAGAACATACATAGGAGAGCAGAGGTTTCAGCTTGCCGTCTCTGCCCGTGAGTACATATTTTTGTATTTCGTCGCATAGCAATGACAAAAATTCTTTTGGCAGCGTTGCTTTTATCGGCACTTGTGAGTTGCAGTCACGGTCAATTAAAAAGGTGATACGCTTGGAGTCCTTACTGAACGAATGGTATTTGTGTTCCATATCGGCAGGAATGCATAGAATGTCACCTTCGACAAGCTCGATTTCTTTTCCAACGCAACTGAGAACAGCATTTCCGCTTAAAAAGACATGTATTTCGCAAAAAAGGTGCTTGTGTAGCGGATAGGATATATCTCCGTGGTCGAAAAAACCTATCTGCATATAGGCTTTTGCCGGTATACCATTAATATCTATAACAAATTCTGTGTTCATAATACATTTCCTAAAAAGACATTGCGTTTGTGAAAAGTCTATCTGGCACATAGACAATTCACTGTATTCGTTGTATATTTTTCATATAAGGATTGTATCACAACAAAAAAGAATTGTCAAATTCATAGTGGTGTCTGTTTTGTTAATATACGCAAGAGGCTTTGTAACCGTGAAAAAAACGCAAAGAAATCTATGGAAATTATATATACTGGCGGTTATTTGCACTATGCTCTGGGGGAGTGCAATCCCCACAATAAAGCTTGGCTACGATGTTTTTAACATAGAGCCTGCGGCTATTGCCGACAAATTGGTTTTTGCGGGTGTTCGCTTTTGGGGAGCAGGTCTTTTGATACTTGTTCTGTTTAGCATTTTCTCAAAGAGTATTGTAATTAAAAAAGGATTATTTCGACATTCGCTGATACTTGGGCTTGTACAAACTGCAGGGCAATATTTCTTTATGTACATAGGGCTTGCCTATACAACGGGCGTGAATACTTCTGTTTTCAACGCCGTGGGAACACTGCTTTACATTGTTCTTGCATGGATTATATACAAGGACGAAAAGGTATCTAAAATAAAGGTACTTGGCTGCAGTATCGGGTTTTTTGGGATATTGCTCAATAGCCTGGCTACACAGAAAATGGGAATCCTTTCTTTAAAAGGCGACGGATTTGTGATTATCTCAAGTATATGTGTTGCAATAGGCTTTTTATATAGTAAGCACTGTGTTCAAAATGCAAATCCGTTTTTACTTACGGGAATTCAGATGGGGCTTGGTGGTCTTTTGCTATTGACAGTTGGCTTGCTCTTTGGAGGAAAACCGCCTGTGGTAAGTATAAACGGCATCATTTTGCTTTTATATTTAATGCTTGTTTCTGCGGTTGCATTTTCTTTGTGGACACTGTTGCTAAAGAATTATCCCGCATCGCTTGTTGGAGTGTTTAATTTTTTAACGCCGATTTTCGGTGCGGTATTTTCATATATCTTGAGTAGACTTGGACTTTTAGATGAGTCATCGGCGTTTACGGCATATACGGTTCTTGCAATTATATGTGCAGCCGGCGGAATATTATTGTCTTCCATATCAAGTACAAAAAATATATAATAATATAAAAGGGGAAAACTATGAAACTATTAAAAAGCTTGCTTTGCACCATGCTTACTTTAGCTTTACTTGGAGGAACATTTATCATGGGAACGAATGCCGCTTCAACCGGTCTTACAAACGTTGATATACGTGCGACTGCGGAAATAACTTTTCCGGAAGGTATAGAGTATATTGACGTTCATAATGCCGAGACAGACGGCTTTCACTTTTTGCTCGGTGCTTCCATTGTAAAATTCGGCGACCTCTGGGTTTGTGCATATGGACAGAGCCTTGAAAAAGAAAATGATACAAACACTCGCTTTGCCTGCAAATATTCCGATGACAACTGCAAAACGTGGAGCGAGGAATATGTAATCGGTCCAATAGAAGAAGAATATTGCCGTAGCCACGGTGTGCTCTATAATGCCGGCGATACGCTTTATGCCTTTGCGCCCCGTGCGGCGTTTGGCAGACCGACTGATGATATACATTATCCCGGACTTGTTATGGAGGCGTATCGCTTTAATCCTGCAGACCGCAGTTGGACAAATCTCGGTGTAGTATTGAATGATGGCTTCTGGCCACTTTGCGAGCCTATTGAAATAAGCGGAAACCGTTTGCTTATGGCAGGTCTTGACTGTAAAACCGGCACAGAGCAGGCTGCGGTTGCAATAGCAGATAAGGATAATCCGCTTTCTTGGAAAATGATTATGATTCCCAACGATTCCGGCATGGGGCTTTGGGGTGAGAGCACTGTTATTGATTACGGCGACAGATATGTTCTTTTCTGCCGCACAACATCCAGCAAATTTGCTGTTAGCGAAAGTACAGACGGAGAGAATTGGAGCAGTCTTGAGTATACCGATTTTGCCGCAAGCAACTCTAAACCATACGGTGGAACACTTTCAACCGGCAGCCGTTATCTGATATACGCTATAAACAGCCGAAAGAATCAAATCATTACTGTTGGCAATACAGACGGCTCATACGGATTTGTAAAGCACTATTATGTTCGTAACGGAATTGACAAAGATCCGCAGTTTTTTACATCAAAGCAGTGGGCATACCCCTATGCAGTTGAAGAAGACGGATATCTTTATGTAGTGTATGCTGAGCATAAGGAAAACTGCGAGCTTGCTATTATTCCGATAGAGTCACTTAATACAGAGATAGATGAGCCCGGTGTTAGTTATCATAACGCATATGCAAGCAGTGAGGAACTGCCAAAGCGTACTGTGATAGCAGAGATGCCGATTGACGAGAATTGGTGGAGCGGTGACGGACTTCGCAACGGTGGAACAAGTGAGAATATTGAGGTTATTGAAATAGACGGTGTAAAAGCGGTTGCCAAAACTCAGGTAGAGGCGGAACTTACGCAGTCTAAAGGTGAGCAGCAAGTCATGCGCCGTCATTTTGAGGTGGATTACAGCAAGGTTAAGAAGCTTGATCAGCTTGCCTTTGAAATAACCTTCTGGAGTGCCGAGGATATAACTTCAGACAGGCTTATAGGTAATACGCGTATTTTCTTTGGCGATACTACGTTTAAGGATACTGCTACAAATACAAAAAGTCCGAACAGTTATACTACAAATGAGCGTGTAGACTACAAGGCTACAACCGCACTGACCTCTTATGACAATCTTTGGGGCACTGTTAAAAAAGGTTGGAACACATGGCTTGTCAGCTTTGATACACTTGCGGCAACAGAAGACTTTGACAGCCTTAATACGTTCTTTATGATAATGCCGAACATCAGCGGTCTTGACGGACAGCCTTTGTATGCAATTTCTTCGCTTAAAATTGTAGAAATTCCGAGTGACGCCGAGGATACAAGAACGTTTGACACATTTGCTCCAGCCTCTGTAATTATTGATGATATGGATGATGCATTTTCGGTGACCGTAGGTGAAGACGGCACAGAGTGGGCAGTAGGAAGCGGAAGCGGAGGTTATAATACTTATTACCATAGCTTTGGCGGTCCCGATGGTTCTGCTACTGCAAAATGGAATTTTGAGGTTGACGAGAGCGGGGAACACGTCGTTTATATGTGGTACAGAGCAGGCAACGCACGTGCTGATGCCGCAACCATAGAAATACACAGCGGTGATAATGTGCAGACTGTTATGCTTAACCAAAAAAAGAATGGTAGTATGTGGTATGAACTTGGCAGATTTGAACTCGATGCAAACACAGAAAACTACGTTCTTATGCGTGTTACCGACGATAATTATCAAATAGCGGATGCCGTTCGCGTGCAAAAGGCTTGGTATAATGAGGCTGTTAATTATCATGCCGAAGTCAAGTCGATTATAGGCGGCAATCTTCCTTTGTGTTTCCCCGATGACAAGGTAGGTGAACTCAAAGCGGCACACTCTGCACTTGGCGATATCATTGTAGAAGAAACTGCGGATAAACAAACTGTAGAAGCGGCAATGGATGCTATCAATGCTCTCCTTGCACTTCGTGAGCACAGTTTTGAAACAGATGCTGAAAACGGTCTTTGGGTTTGCACCGTCTGCGGACATAGCGAAAAAATCGGTGACATTGACGGCGACGGCAGTGTTACTATTAAAGATGCGTTGGATCTTATACGTGCGATTGTTAACGGCAAAGTAATCGAAAGCGGAGACGTTAACGGCGATGACAAGATTAACCTTATAGATGTAATCCGTGTTATGAAGTTGTTTCTAAAATAGTTTTAGCGAGCCCTTACAGGAAACTGTGAGGGCTTACTATTTTTGATAATTTTTTTAAAAAAGTATTGACAAGCTATTTGTTTTATGGTATACTCATTTCCGTTGGTGCCACGGCATCATAAGATGGCGGAATAGCTCAGCTGGCTAGAGCAATCGGTTCATACCCGATAGGTCGTGGGTTCAAGTCCAACTTCCGCTACCACAACGGCCCGTTGGTCAAGCGGTTAAGACACCGCCCTTTCACGGCGGTAACGGGGGTTCGATTCCCCCACGGGTCACCAAAAAATAAAGAGCATCGCATTGCGATGCTCTTTATTTTTTTGGTGACGTGGATGGGCTTATGAAGAAGCCCATTCCATCGCGAAGCGAGGGATTCCGGCTTGCGTAGCAAGACGTTGGGGTTACGATTCCCCCGGTATTATCGCACACTTGGGGTTCGGATTCCTCCTTGTTACAGCTAAAAGCAGAAGCGTGTCAAGGATTGATATTTGTCAGAAATCATGCTATAATAAAATTAACTTGGTGAAAAGGAGGCTTGCCCATGCATATTCCTGCACAAATTGAATACATGCTTCGCAAACTCGGCGATAATGGATTTGAAGCGTATCTTGTCGGCGGATGTGTGCGTGATTTTCTGCTCGGCGGCACTCCTTGCGACTATGATATAACCACAAGTGCAACTCCCGAGGAAACCATTTCTGTTTTTGCCGGTGACAGGGTAATACCGACCGGGCTGAAGCATGGCACAGTTACGGTTCTGTATGACGGTATGGCGGCAGAGATAACCACCTATCGCACAGAAACAACCTATACCGACGGACGGCATCCCGACAAGGTTGAGTTTTCACGCAATATAAAAGACGATCTTTGTCGCCGTGACTTTACCGTTAATGCAATGGCGATGGATATAGGCGGAAACATAATCGACCTCTACGGCGGTAAAGATGACCTTGAAAAGGGTATAATCAAAGCAGTCGGCAACCCATATGAGCGTTTTACCGAGGATGCACTGCGTATTTTGCGTGCGTTTCGTTTTGCGGCTAAACTCGGCTTTGATATCGAAAAGGAAACCCTTGATGCCGCTGCTTCGCTTGCCTCAAGACTTTCGTTTGTTTCAAGAGAACGTATTTTCGTCGAGCTTGAAAAATTGCTTTGCGGCATGGCGGCAGGAAAGATACTGAAAATCATGTTTGAGAAACGGATTTTTGACTGTATTTTTGAAAAACCCGTAATCAATTTTTCCGTACTTGACGTGATTGACACATTGCCGTGCCGTGCGGACGTTCGCCTTGCGGCTTTGTTCCTCTACGATAACAGGCTTTCGGAGCATGTAAGATCTCTTAAAACATCGCTTGCGTTTTCTACGCACGTTAAAGAAATTGTTATCTGCAATTTGCCTGATGATTGTAGTGCTCCTGCTTTGCGTAGATTGCTTCACGAGTGCGGCAGTGCCGCAATTGACCGAGCAATTATTGAGGGCAGAGAAGAGCTTGCTTTAAAGCTTGAAAATATCTATGAGAGTGAAAAGTGTTTTAATATCTCCGACCTTGCTATTGACGGGAAGTGTGTAATGGCACTGACTGGCAAAAGCGGTAAAGCGGTAGGCGAGATATTGAAAACGCTTTTGCATGCGGTTTTTGATGAAAAGGTTGAAAATACGCATGCCGCTTTATCAGAGTATCTTAAAAAAGTTGACAACGGTGAAAAAGTATAGTATAATATATAACAATACAAAAATACAGGAGGGTAATTATGGCAAACGAAGTTAGCTATATTGAATATAAAGGCAGAGCGTTTGTGCGTGACAACGACACTATTTGCTACGGCAACATGTCGGATCCGTACGTGCTTTATATGATGATTATGTCGTACAAAAAGTTCGGGAACACCGAGATTCCCGATAAGATTCTGATTCAGGTGCGTTCCACCGAGAACAACAAGCTTGCAGACGGAATTGCAAAGCAGGGAGAAAAGCGTGGGCTTTACGATGCTCTCGATATCGGAATAATCTGGCTTGAAAGAGCCCTTGCATAAAAAAAGCTATCCTTTAAAGGATAGCTTTTTTTACAAGTTCATTGAGTTCGTCAAAGCTGTCAACTCTTTCGAATTGCAGAGCAGGCACGTTTGAGTAGTCACGCATGTGCGCACCCGTATAAAGAACAGGCGTCATGCCGGCAATGCTTGCACCGACAATATCCGCATTCGGGTTGTCACCGATATACCAGATGTCCTGCGGAGCGAGGTTCGCACGACGGATGGCAACGTCAAAAATCAGCTTTTCGGGTTTACGCAGTACGTAATCCGAGCTGGTTATTACAAATTCAAATCGGTTATTTGGCAGATATCTGTTAAGACGTGTGCGGAGTGCCATTGTGCCGTAGCACATGTTGCTGATCACACCTGTGCGGATGCCGTTTTCATGAAGAAAATCAAGAAAAGCGGCGGCACCGTCGGAGGCATGCGAGCCGTGCGTTGCACTATCCCAATACAAAAGGTCGGCTTCTGCTATTGAGATGTCAAGCTTTAAACCGTATACGTCGCAAAGCAGACGAATAAACTTCTCGTGCTCGATTTCACGGCAGCTCTCACGGCGATTGCCCATAACGTGGTTAAAAAGATTGTTTGAACATTCGCAAAACTCTTCACTTGTCATTCCCTCCGGCAGATGTGAAGCGTGTGAGAGAATTGCAAGGTTTGCGGCGGTCCAATCGAATTGAGGTTCTACTATAAGTGTCTGACCGTAGTCAAACAGAATCATTTTTGGCTTTTTTGTCATTTTAATGCACATAGAGCGGCACCGATAACGGTTGAATACTGGGCACGCTCGGGGATAATAAAGTTGATGTCGAACATTTCGGATAATGTGGCGAATGTGGTGGGGGCTTGCTCAATCTGCGTAAGGTTGCCGGTGAGAACAATGTCACGTGTTTTGTGCATGCGTGAGTTGAATACAGCCATCATGCCTACAGTTTCAAAAATCATGTTTATAAGACCGAGGGCGATATCCTCTTTTGTTGCAAAATCCGCAACTTTACCGAAGTTTGCGGCAGTCATGTTCTCGGGGAGTGTGTAGCTTCCGGGGGTAATGTCCTTGATACGCAGGTCGATGTTGTCAAGATTGCCGTTTGAAGCAAGCTTTGAAATATGCTCGGGGTTTGTCATACCGAGGAGTTTGTTGGAGAGCCCTACAAGAGTACCGCCGCCAACGCCCGTACCGCCGAGATATTCGATTTCCTTGCCACGTGTGGCATTAACGAGTGCAGTACCCGTACCCATGCTGACAACGATAGCGTGATCAAGGTTTGACAGATAGAGTCCGCCAAGGCCGATACATTCAAATTCCGGCACGTTTTCGCAGGGGAGAGAATAAAGCGGCTTTGTGATATATTTTGAGCCTACTCCGGTAATTGAAACTTTCTCAATGTCCGAAAGCTCAAGATTATTCTGAGTTAAAAACTTACCGAAGGCACCGTATACCGATGTTACAGGGTCGGTTGCTTTTACAGAAAGCGGTTCGATAAGTGTGTGCTTTGAATCGGAGGTGAAACCCACAATTTTAGTGGTACTTCCGCCGATGTCGATACCGATGATGACCAAAAGGCAATCCTCCTTTGCTGATGCAGGATAACACAAATAATATAACATATATATGATAAAAAATCAAGCGGAAGGAAATTTTTAAAAAATTCCTTCCGCTTGTCCCGTTTATTGGACAACGTGTATGCTATACTTGGGATGTAGAGAGGAGTTAACCTCTTTGACGCAAGGTTCCTATTACGGTACCACGGCATGAAAAGCTTTCAAACTGCGAAAGCGGTATAGGTGCATATTTTGAGTTAAGAGAAACGAGGCAGCCGTTGCCAAGTTCCTTGAAGTAGCCCTCACCGTCACAGATGAAAATGCCGAGCTGACCAACCTCGATGCTCGGAGTATTCTCAACGAGAAGAATATCACCGTCATGGTAGCGTGGCTCCATCGAGTCACCGGATACACGGAGTGCAAAGTCGGCACGCTTTGTCTTTTCGTTTTCTACAACGCTTATATCCTGCGAGTCGTTGCTGCCAAGATGTATTCCAAGACCTGCGGAAACGCTGTCGGCAAAGAACGGAATTCTTATCATGCGGGCTTTCTTTTCGACAGGTTTCTTGCGGGAAATAGCGTCTGTGATATCTGCGACGGTATTTCTCGACAGGGCAGTGCAACGCATATATTCTTCATCTAATATAAAGTCGCAGACACGGGTACCGTGGGAATCGAGCATGCGGAATTTTTCAAGCCGTGTTTTCTCAACTTCGCTGAGTTCGGGCTGCTCCTCTTTGCCGCAGGCAAGGTACTCAAGCGAGCAACCAAGAGCCTCGGCTATGGAGATGGCGGTTGAGAGCTTAGGCTCCTCGGTAAAGCCTGAGAGAAGCTTACCGAGCGTACCCATAGGAATACCGCTTGCGGCGGAAAGGGCTTCGTTGGTTATTCCTTTTTCCTTTTTAATAGACTTGACTCTTTCGGAAAAACTCATTTTGAAGTACTCCAATCTACAAAATAAAAGATATAAAAACAGCATTTTTATTACTAATTCGATTATAACACCGATTTTTCCAAAAGTAAATACTTTTTTCGATATTTTTTCCAAAGCGATAAAAATATTTTTCCAAAACGGAATATTTTTTGAAAAAATGTATTGACATTTTCCAAAAGTGGTGTTATCATTAAGACACGAAGGGACAAAAAGCTTCAGGAGGTTATGTTATGAACGCATACGGATTTAAAGAAAATGTAAGAGTTAAAAAGAATCGCTCTGTTTTTAATACAATTGCCCGTTTTATGCGTGCGGTTTTTGAAGTGATCATGGAACGCATAGGTGCATACGAGGTTCGTGTTGCAGCGGTTGCACTCAGCTTTTTAACAGCCCTTGGTCTTGTCGGCGGTATGGAGTGCGGCACGGTTCCGCTCTATATCGGTCTTCCGATTTGTCTTGTGCTTGCGGTGGCAGTTCTGCTTACGCATTTTGACGATTAATACTGTCCTCATTTTTTTACTCCTTTCTATATAAAAGCATCCCACTTGAAAACAAGTGGGATGCTTTTCGTTATTCTGCTTTGATTACCTTTGCAAACGCTTTTGCAAAGACTTTTGCGGCTTCTTTTGCTTCGCTTAAGGTGTTGCCGCAACTGCCTATTTCCAGCAGCAGTCCATGCTCTGCATATTGCTGGTTGTAGGATGCCCCACGCAGATATAGTGTGCGTACGATGCCATTTGCTGCTTCACTCATCCTTTGGTTTATCGCTACTGCAAGCGAGAGGTTGCCATGCCAATTATATTCGCCTGCACCTTTTTCATCCGAACCTGCGATAATCATTATTTGTGCACACGGCTTGCCGTCATGCAGTGTGACGGGGCGGAGCTTTGTTAAATCCGAGCGTATGAGCGAGTCACGGTGAACGTCGAAAACATATTTGATTGACGGATATTTTTCAAGGTAACGGCGTATGCTTTCAGCACTGCGGTCATATGCGGATATGTATGACTCTTTGTCGTGCATGGTTTCGCAGTGTATGGTGGGGATGCCTGATTTGTTAAGCTCATCGCAAATGATTTTTCCTACGGCTACAACGTTTTCTGATACGTTTTCGCTTCTCGGATAGTTAAAGGTATCATTGTAATACGGGGTATTGTTTGAAAAGCTTTCGGTTCCGTGGGTATGGACTATAAGCACAAGCGGTTCGTTTGATATTTCTTCGTAAAATGGCATATTTGCCATTTCTTCTATCTTTTTCATGTCAATGCTGTACGACGTATCGTTTTTTAATTCCGACAACTCTTTCGTACTTAAATCAACCGGTATTATCGGATAGCAGTCGTTTGGCATGCCGGATAAATCGTATGCATACAATTCTTCAAACTTGATTTCTGTTTCCTGCTTTTCTTCATCGATTCTGCGTACGATCTCTTCTTTCGGTACGTAGAATATTTTCGGCAGTGAAACGGCCGGCTTGGTTTTATACGTTTCTGTTTCAGTATCCCCGAAAGCTACCGCACTTACAATGTCGCCGAGATTTTCGGTGCCATTTATGCAAAGCAGCTCGTTTGTAATGAAGTTCACAACTCCGTTTTCAAGTGCTGCTTCGAGTTTTTGAAATGCACATAGCGATAGCACAAAAAGAGCTATCGCACAGCAAATTAGTCTTGCAACTGTTGGTAAAAGGCGAGCCACTTTGAGTTTTTTTGCCGGCACTCCGTCCTGTGGCGGCGGTAGTGCCAGTGGCTCAATCAGTATTTTTTCTGCGGTCTGCACGTGTATTCTCCTTTAGTATAAAAAGAGTTCGTCGATTGCCGATGATAAAAGAAGAGCTGCTTTTTCGCTTATCATATCGCTTTGCCTCGGTGAAACGAAAAAGCTTTCGCCCTCACGCAAAACCTTTTCTATGCTACTGTCAATTTCGTCATAGCCGGCTTTTTTCAGTGCATCGTAAACGAGAGTTGCCGAGTTCACAACAGTGGGGATGCCTACGGCAATAACAGGGATACCGAGAGTGCTTTTGCTTATTTCGCTGCGGCGGTTTCCTATTCCGCTGCCGGGAAAAATTCCACTGTCGGATATCTGCACTGTTGCACCAAGTCTTGCGGTTGAGCGTGCCGCTAAAGCATCAACTGCGATTATAAGGTCGGGGGCGGTGTGGTCGCAAACACCCCGTATCAGTTCGGCGGTCTCAACGCCTGTCTGACCGAGTACGCCGGGGGCTATTGCACAGAGCGGCACTTTGCCGAACTTGTCAAAAAGTTTTTTGTCATGTATGCTTATATGCCTTGTAACGGTGAGGCGGTCAACGGTTTTTGGACCGATGTTATCTGCGGTTATTTCTCGGTTGCCAAGGCCGGCAACAAGCACGCATGAGGGGCTTTTTTCAAGCAACTTGCTTGCGAGTGCACCGATTTCGGCTGATATCAGGGAAGTGAGTGCTTCAAACCTTTCACCGTCGATTGTGTTTATCATTTCGCTGAAGACAGTGATATAACTACCGCATTTTTTGCCCGAAGCTTTTTCTCCGATTTCGTTTTTAACGGTTAGCCTTGCAACCCTGTATCCGTTTATGGTTTCTTCATGATAATCGGTGCCGCCTTTCCCCTTGTCGTGTAGTCCGTCGGATTCGCAGGCAAGGTCTGTGTGAATTGCAAATTCTTTCATATGATGATTCCTTTTTTGATAAAAGTCTTTCCTTTTGCAATTATTATATTCACAATTATATAAAAAACAGCGAAAGAATTTTGGTGAAATGAGTTGACGATTTTAAAAAACAGCGGTTATAAATGCCAAAAAACAAATCGCAAACTTGTGCAAAGTGTCTAATTATTAAAATTCATCGATTTTTCATTGATAATCGCTTGATTTAATGATATAATGTTAGAAGTAAATTTATGCGAAGTGTTCGCATTTTTGCATTTTCAAAATTGGAGGTCCAATAATGATGAAAAGAGTTATATCTCTTGCTCTGTGCTTGCTTATGGCAGCTCTTGTTTTAACTTCGTGTAACGGTTCTATTGATCCGGGCGCTGAGGACAAGGGCGACATTTTCAATGCTTACATAACCGGCGATGTGCCGTCATTTGATCCCGGTAAGGATTTTACCGATGAATCTGCCGTTAAGGTTCTCGGTATGATTTACGAGGGCTTGTTCCGCCTTGATGAAAAGGGCAATGCTGTTAAGGCTCTTGCTGACAGTGTCAAGGTTATCGAGGATGAAACCAAGAATGAATACATAATGCAGATCACACTTAAGGAAACCAAGTGGTCTGACGGTAACGCACTCACTGCCGATGATTTTGTTTACGCTTGGAAGCGTATTATGAAGTCAAACTATGAGAGCACTGCCGCAGCACTTCTTTACGATGTAAAGAATGCACGTGCAGTTAAAGCAGGCGACGTTTCTGTTGACGAACTCGGTGTTTCTGCTCCCAGCACATATCTCCTTGAGATCTCGTTTGAGGGTAAGATCGACTACGAAGCATTCAAGAAAAATCTTGCAAGCCTTGCACTTGTACCTCTCCGTGAGAGTGCAGTTGCAAAGGATTATGACAACTGGGCACGCAGACATGCTACCCTCGTTACAAACGGTCCTTTTGCAATAAAGGCTATTGATATTGGCGACTGCACAATGCGTATTGAGCGTAATGCATACTATTACCGTGATACTGCAGAGGATATGCTTGACCGCTACGTGCTTCCTTTCCGTATTAATGTAACGTTTATCAAGGATACCGAAGCGCAGTTTGACAGTGATTACGTAGATAAGAAGCTTATTGAGTACATGGCTCCCGATAACATCGAGGCTATTTACGAAAAGTATGAAGCAGGCGAAGTTCTCTACATGGGCGACATTCCGCTTTCCAAGAGAGCAGCTCTTGTAAAGGAAGCTCACGTTACTGATGCAAACTCTACATATTCCTACCTCTTTAACACAAACAACGAGCTTTTCAGCGACTACCGTGTTCGCAAGGCTCTTTCAATGGCAATTGACCGTCAGGCTATCGCAGATGCAGTAGTATATGCAGAGCCTGCAACAGGTCTTATCGCTAACACCGTTTTCAATGCGGTAAAGGGCGATTCCTTCCGTAAGGTTAACGGTGCGGTTCTTAACGTTACCGCTGATATTGACGGTGCAAAGGCACTTCTCAAGGAAGCCGGCGTGAACGGCGGTAGCTTCACTATCGCATACAGACAGAATGAGGTTGAGCAGCTTGTTGCCGAGGCGGTTGCTGCATCATGGAAGCAGCTTGGCTTTGACGTAACTCTCAAGGCTGTTGCTCCTACCAAGATTGAAGTTGAGGAAGACCGTTTCGCATACGTTTGCGGCGTTCAGGCTGCATACGAGGCAAGAGATTTTGACGTGCTTGCAGTTGACGTATCCATGCTTGGTGTTGATGCATTTGCAGCACTTGCCGCATATTCAACCGAACTTTCCGGTAGCGGTATTGATATGACTCCCGGTGCAGACTATGCGTTCAAGACTCATGCAACAGGTTTCAGCGATGCCGAATACGATGCTTTGATAGATGCAGCTCTTGCTGAAAAGAACACTGCAAAGCGTTCCGCAATCCTTGCAGAGGCAGAGAAGTATCTTATGGATAAGGCTCCCGTAATGCCTATCGTATTCAATAAGGACTTCTACCTTGTAAGCAAAGAGCTTAAAGGTCTTGAAACAAGCTACCTCGGCTACAGAGTATTCACCAGAGTTGAGTATCCCGCATATGAGTATGTTCCGGAAGAAGTTCCCGGTGCAGAAACTACTGCGGCAGAATAATTAACAACAATCAGATGCGTAAAGAAGTGATTAAAAAATTACTTCTTTACGCATTTTTTCTATTGACTTCTTCCGTCGATAATGGTAGAATAATCGGGCAACTATAATGATAATGATGAAAAGGAGGAGAAGAATATGCCGAGTTTTGGTAGAAAACTGACAAATAAAAACGACATTAAGATTTTTATACTGTATCTTCTCCAGAATATTCATTATCCGCTTGACTTTGCCACGATAAATGATATCGTTGTACAGAATGAGTATGTAAATTATTTTGATTTTGCGGAGTGCTTTGCTGAAATTCTCGATATGGGACATATAATCGAGGAGTTTGACGAGGATGCACTTACCGGAGAGAAAAAGACACTCTACCGTATTTCGCCGCTTGGCAGTGCGGTTGTAAGCCAGTTGCAGAGTAATCTGCTTCGCTCTATCCGTGAAACGAGTCTTAAGAGTGCGATGAGGCTTTTGTCGTTTAAAAAACGCGGTGCCGAGGTTCATTGTAAGACCACCGAGCGTGAAGACGGAAAAATGGCTATTGAGTGCATCATTACCGAGATGGATAAGGAAATTCTGCACATCAATCTTGTCGATGATTCGTCGGCGAGAATTGAACGCATGAAGGAGAATTTCGAGGATCGCCCTGACGTAATTTATAAGGGAATTATGGCATTGCTTGCCGGAGAAGTGGACTATCTTTTGAGTTGATTTGAAGACGGGAAATTTTATCGACGCTTTTCGATTTGATTTTTCGTCTTTCTTTATATTTTGCGATTTTTTGTGCATTTTTTACAAAAAAATATTTACATTTTCCTATTGACATTATGTAAAATAATGGTATAATTGTTTTATAAACCTAAAAATACGCACGAGGTATAGTAGTGAACAAAGGTAATGTGCAAATTGATGATGTTGCTAAATTGCTCGTGCATATTCAATGCGGCAGCAGCGGTGCATTTGTAAAACTTTCTGAGAAGTACAAGCCCTTGCTTGAGAGCGAGGTTGCGAGATACGCAGGCAGCTTTGGTGATGCAGATATTGAGGATTTGCGTCAGGGCGCACTTGTTGCACTTTACCACGCTGCGCTTTCTTACCGTGCCGGTAAGGGTGTTACGTTTGGTCTTTATGCAAAAATCTGCATTGTCAACGGCATTGCGGATACGCTTCGCTATCTTGGCAAAAAGACAAGTGATGTCAGCATAGACACTCTTACTGACGATGATTTTCCGGAGAACGGTGAAACTCCGCAAAGCCTTATGCTTGACAAAGCGGGTTTTGAAATCGCTATGGAGAAAATCCGTGATGCACTGTCGGCTTTTGAATATCGTATTTTTGAGCTTTATCTCGGCGGCTATTCCTATTCCGAAATTGCAAAGAGAGTTGGCAAGAGTGAAAAATCGGTTGACAATGCACTCAGGCGTGTAAAGGAAAAACTAAAGAGAATATTTTAGTATATCAGGGGGATACCCTAATATAGATATGCCCGAATAGCTTAAACAAAGAGCGTTGGAATTACAAAGGTGTCGGTTTAAATCCGTCTTGGGGCAAAAAACAATCAACCCATAAAGAGAGGTAACAAACAATGTATCAGGACAAGACTTTGAAGTGCAAGGACTGCGGCACAGAATTCGTGTTTACAGCAAGTGAGCAGGAATTTTACGCAGAGAAGGGATTCCAGAATGAGCCTCAGAGATGCAAGCCCTGCAGAGATGCTCGCAAGAGCCAGGCTCGCGCTCAGAAGGAATACTTTACTACCGTTTGTGCTAACTGCGGCAAGGAAGCTAAAGTTCCTTTCCAGCCTTCAAATGACAGACCGGTATATTGCAGCGAATGTTTTGCTGCAAGAAAAGCGGACCAGTAATTCCAATTTACTATTCCCAAAAAGCATCCCGATTGCTTAGGCAATCGGGTGTTTTTTTATCTTTTTTCTTAAAATATTTCAAATATATTATATACAAACCAATCTGTTTGTGGTATACTAACTATATATAGTAGTTTAACTATGCTATTCTGGAGTTGTTATGCAAAATAAAGGAAATTTTAAGCGTAAACCTATTGTCAGGGACGCAACTCCCGCAGAGGGAGCTGTAGTCGGCAGAAATGCTCTGCGTGAGCTGCTTGCAAGCGGTAGAGCTGTTGATAAAATTTTTGTGCTTCGTGGAGAACGTGAGGGCTCTATAACCGTACTTGTTGCGGAGGCACTGTCACGAGGAATCCCCGTTGTTGAGGTAGAGAGGCAAAAGCTCGACTCGCTTTCGGGCGGCGGTAACCATCAGGGCGTGGTGGCAATGGCGGCTCAAAAAGAATATTCGACTATTGAAGAAATAATTGAAATCGCAGAAAGCCGTGGAGAAAAGCCGTTTATAATTATTCTTGACGGTGTTGAGGATCCGCATAACTTGGGTGCGATTATCCGTAGTGCAGACGTTTTCGGTGCTCACGGTATAGTAATTCCCAAGCGTCGTGCAAGCGGAATTACGGCTGTAGTTGAAAAGGCATCTGCCGGTGCACTTGAGCATATGGCAGTTGCAAAGGTCACAAATATTGTTGATACAATTAAAAAGCTCAAGGAATATGGGCTTTGGATATATGCCGCCGAGGTTGGCGGAGAAGATTATAAAAGTGTTGATTATGGCAACGGTGCTATCGGCATAGTACTTGGCAGCGAGGGATACGGAACTTCCCGTTTGGTGCTTGAAAACTGTGATTTCAAGATAAGTATTCCTAACTACGGTCATGTCAATTCGCTTAACGTGTCCTGCGCGGCGGCGGTAGTGCTTGCAGAAGTGTCGGGACACAGACATTGAAACCATTTTAACGGAAGGGATTTTGGTTCATGGACGAAAACAAGAACAATGATATGTCTGTAGACGAATTGCTTGAGAAGCTAAAAGCAAGTCTGCAGACTGATAACAATGAGGTCGCCTCCTCAAACGATGATGACGATGAAATAAAAAAGGCGGTTGCAGCGGCACTTGACAGTGCAGAAAAGACCGAACCGGCAGAGGAAACTTCCGCTACAGAAGATGAAACCGTGGCTGATGCCGGAACAGAGCCTGTAGCCGAAACTACGGAAGCGGATCATGTGGCTGAAGCAGCAGAAGAACCCGAGGTCGTGCAAGAAGAGCCCGAGGTGCCTACTGCGCAGATTAACGATGATGATATTTTTGCCGCTTGGGGAATTGACAAGCTGGATGTTCCTAAAGCAGAGGAGCCTAAAGTAGCCGAAACTCCTGCTGATACTTACGAAGCTCCAAAGGTTTCAAGCTCCAAGGCGTACTATATTTTAAGAGCAGAAACTAAAGAAGAATACTCGCTTCGCAAGCAAAACGAAGCACAGAAGCAGTCGGTTGACTATGACCACGTCGACTATTCGCTTATCAAGCAGGCACTTGGTATGGAAAAGGTTATCAAAACCGAGAACGAACCGCAGGACTTTGAGGTTGATATTCCGAGTGAGCCTAAGACTATTGATACTCCTCACGCTGAATTTACATATCAGCGTCAGACAGAGGACATTATGACGCACTATTCAAAGGCTAACCGTTCTTCGGGTATAAAATTGCTTTTGACGGCTATTTTTGCTGTTATTCTGTTTGTTGTAGAGTGCTTGCCTGCGCTTGGCGTATCGCTTCCGTCTTTCTTAAATACAAGCACATATCCTCTGGTATACGCAATGACTACGCTTCAGCTTGTGTGGCTTTGCGGTGCGGTTTCTTACCGTGAGGTTGCAAACGGATTTTTTGATCTTCTGAAATTCCGCTTTACATCGGGTACGTTGCTTGGTATTTCGATACTTTTCTGCACAGTTTGCTCGGTAGTTTGCTGCGCGGCGGGTGAAAATACCGTTGTTTATCATTTTTCTGCAGCACTTATCGCACTTGTAATAAGAGTATTTGATTTTCTCGACGTTCGCCGTGAGATGCTTGCATTTGACATTGTTTCTTCGGTTCAGTCGCAAAAGTACGTTGTACTTAATGCCTCCGGAGAGAGTGTTGAACAGATTGAGGGACTTGAGGATTATACCGGCGAGGATTCGCTTATTCTCCGTACAGAAAAATGTACGTTTGTAGAAAACTATTTTGCACGCACACAAAAACGTAGCGAGCGTGATACGGTAAGCAATAAATACGTTGTTCCGGTTTTGTTTGCGGTTGCACTTGTTTCGCTTGTGATTTCTCTTGCAGGCGGTGCGACGGTCGGACATGCATTCGGTACGTTCAACATGACCTTTGCAATAGGTCTTCCCGCACTCGTGCTGCTTTCATCTGCATTCCCGCTTTATAAGGCTACTAAAAAGCTTTACCGAAGCGAAAGCACAATTATAGGCGAAAGTGCAGTTGACGATTATTCCGGCACAACTATGATCTGCTTTGACGATGCAGATGCATTCCCCTCCTACGGTGTGGGACTTGAGAGCCTTCGCATCTACGGTAACAGCGATATTGAAACCATCATCGAGCAGATGGGTGCGATTTTCTCAAAACTCGGCGGTCCGCTCAAAAACGTGTTTACACTTATGACAAGTGATTGCCCCAAACCATATAAAGTAAAGGTTGAGGAAGTGTACGAAACCGGTATAAAGGCGGTTGTTGACGGTGTGGTACTTCATGTAGGCAGTGCCGCATTTATGCAGGAAAACGGATTTAACGTAATAGATACCACAGAGGAAATCGGCGGCAAGCATTTTTCAACCATGTATCTTGCCGATAAAAACGGAGTACGTGCTAAGTTCTTCATCCGTTACACTCTTGACGGCGGCTTTGAGAGCATTGTCAAAAAGCTTGCGCGTCATGGAATTGCCTCTGTTATCCTTACGGGCGACTCCAATATAAATGATGAACTTCTTGCAAGATCGCTTGATATTTCAAGATATCCCGTTAAGGTTGTAAGACGTTCACGCCGCGACGGTGCTGCTCACAGCGACCGTGCCGATAGCGGAGTTGTATCACGTGGAAGCGTTGGCGATCTTGTTTCGGCGGTTACGATGTGCGACCGTCTTGCAAAAGTGATTTCAACAATGCGTGCGGTGCGTATTGCAACTGCGGTAATCTGTGCTATTTTAATGCTTACCATGAGTGCACTTAAGATGACCGATGCTATACCTTCGCTTTACGTATTTGTATATCATTTGTTCTGGCTGATTCCTTCTTGGTTGGTTACCAAAATAAACTTATAAAAAAATCAGTCACAAACTTTTAGTTTGTGACTGATTGACTTTGCGAGGAAAAATGAATTCTACTATACTTAAAAGCGTACTCAAGCCCGGTAGATACAGCGGCGGCGAGTGCGGTCAGATTGTCAAGGATAAAAAGGATGTAAATTGCAGATTTGCATTTTGTTTTCCTGATACTTATGAAATTGGTATGTCAAATCTCGGTATGCGAGTGCTTTACGGTGCACTCAACAGCGAGCGTGATATCTGGTGTGAGAGAGTGTTTGCGCCGTGGCTTGATATGCAAGCGCAGATGGCAGAGCATGGGCTTTTACTCACGGCTCTTGAAAGCGGTGACAAGGTAAAGGACTTCGATTTCCTTGGCTTTACCTTGCAGTATGAGCTTTGCTACACAACTGTTCTTAATGTGATGAAGCTTTCGGGAATTCCGCTTAAGGCGAGCGAGCGTGGCGAGGAGTTCCCCATAGTAATCGGCGGCGGACACTGCGCATACAATCCCGAACCTGTTGCGGAGTTTTTTGACATTTTCTCAATCGGAGAGGGCGAGGAGGCTTTAGTAGAGCTTTGCCGTCTTTATATTGATATGAAAAAGTCGGGCAAGTATACAAAGGCAGACTTTTTGCATGCTGCCGCTAAAATCGAAGGCTTTTACGTGCCGTCACTTTATACGGTGAGCTACAAGGAAGACGGAACGATTGAAAAGTATACCCCCGTATACGATGACATCCCCACAAAGATACGCAAGCGTATTATAAAGGACCTTGATAAGGTGTATTATCCCGTTAAGAGTTACATGCCGTATATAGAAACGGTTCAGGATAAGATGGTGCTTGAGGTTTACAGGGGATGTATCCGCGGTTGCCGTTTTTGTCAGGCGGGCATGGTTTGCCGCCCTGTGCGTGAAAAGAGTGTTGACAAACTCTTTGACGATGCAAGGTGCATGTATGCGTCTTCAGGATACGATGAAATGACACTTTCGTCGCTTTCTATCAGCGACTACTCTAAAATTGATGAGCTTACCGATAAGTTTGCTGATTGGACAACAAAGAATCATATCAGCCTTTCACTTCCGTCGCTTCGTCTTGACAGCTTTACAAGGGAGCTTATGGATAAGGTTTCAACCGTGCGTACGGGCAGCCTTACGTTTGCACCCGAGGCAGGTACGCAAAGGCTTCGTGATGCAATAAACAAGAACGTTTGCGAGGCTGATCTGCTTAAAGCAGTTAACGTAGCATACGACGTTGGCAAGACGAGTGTAAAGCTTTACTTTATGAACGGTTTGCCTACGGAAACCGATGAAGATATCGAGGGAATTGCACTTCTTGCCAAAAAGGTGATTGAGGAGTTTTATCAGAATCCCAATCATAACAAGCAACGCCGCCCCTCTGTAACCGTAAGCGTTTCTTGCTTTGTTCCAAAGCCGTTTACACCTTTCCAGTGGGAAAAGCAGGATACCTACGATACACTCATGCGTAAGCAGGAGTATTTAAAGAGCAAAATTACCGATAAAAAGATAGTTTATAATTACCATGATGCAACTGTTTCTTTCCTCGAGGCGGTGTTTGCACGCGGCGACCGCCGTCTTTCTGCGGCACTCCTCAAAGCAGCCGATAAGGATATGAAATTTGATGCATGGAGCGAATGTTTTGACTTTGAAAAGTGGAAAGAAGTATTTGCAGAGTGCGGTATTTCTCCCGATTACTATGCAACACGAGGCTTCGGACTTGACGAGGTGCTTCCGTGGGATATCATTGACTGCGGCGTGACAAAAGAATTTCTGCTTCGTGAACGCTGTAAGGCATATAACGGTGAAACTACAAAGAATTGCCGTGAGCAGTGTAACGGCTGCGGTGCAAATAAGCTTGGAGGTGAGCGTACATGCTGCCCGTAAGAGAAAAGGTTGAGCATACAGCACTTCGTATAAAGTTTACGAAGACGGGTGCTTTACAGTATATTTCGCATCTTGACTTGCACCGTACGTTTTCACGTTTGCTTGTAAGACGTCAGGTACCCGTGTGGTATTCCGAGGGCTTCACTCCCCATCCAAGACTGGTGTTTGCAACTCCGCTTTCGGTTGGTGCCGAGAGCGTTTGCGAATACATGGATGTGTTTATCAACGGCAGTCGTGAGAGCGTTGACCTTGATGTTTTGCGTTGGAAGCTTTCCGAGAGTGATATTGACGGTCTTGAAATCAAGGAAGTGTATTTGCCCGAAAGCAAGTTTTCCACTATAACCCATTCGGATTATACAATAAAGATAGCTACTGCAAATGCAAGTGAGGAACTTGCGAAAAAGTGTGAAGCGGCACTTAAAAAAGAACCGCTTGTGGTGCTTAAACGCACAAAAAGCGGTGAAAAGGACGTTGATATTTCATCGCAGATCAAGCACGCAGCACTTACGTTCGACGGAGAGTGCATTGTTATAAACTGCCGCCTTGCGGCTGACAGTGCAGGATTCTTAAATCCCGAGTATCTTGTTAAGGTGCTTAAAAGCGAGTGCGGAATCCTCTCGGACGACGTGCTAAGAGAGGAGTATTCGATACTCCGTACTGCGGTACTCGTCGGAGATAAAGATTTTCATTGAGGTTAAATTATGCGAAGAATATTTGCAATATGTCTTGTTGCACTGATGCTTTTTTCGTGCAATGACACTGTACAGGAAACCACCTGCACGACAGTGGAAACAACGCCGCATGTGACAGAAGTCAGTGAGGTAAAGGTAGAACCGCTTAAGCCTATTGAAATGCCTACGCTTCACACGCTTTCATTTGTTGCCGCAGGTGACAACATGGCATATTACGGCAATATACGTGATGCGGCAAAGGCTGCACAGGGAACCGATGCAAAATACGATTTCAAACCGTCGTATACCTCGGTAAAGCCTATTATTTCTTCGGCAGACATTGCGTTTATCAATCAGGAAACGCTTATGTGCGGTGACGGATATGATCTTTCGTATTATCCGAGATTCAATTCGCCGAGGGAGCTTGGCGATGCGGTTGTAGATGCGGGCTTTGATATCGTGTGTATGGCTAACAACCATGTGCTTGATAAGGGAGCGAGCGGTCTTAGCGCAACGCTTGATTATTGGGATACGCAGGACGTAATCAGAATAGGTGCTTACCGAAATGAGGATGAGTTCCGTGAAATCGAGGTTATTGAGAAAAACGGAATCAGGATCGCACTGCTCGCGTTTACCGAGCATACAAACGGACTCAAACTGCCACAAAGCAGTGAGATGTATATCCCGTATGCTACAGAGGAGCTTGTTTCCGAGATGGTTGCGGCGGCTGAGGATGTTGCCGATATTACCATTGTTTCGATGCATTGGGGAAATGAATTTACCTTCAAGCATAATGATACGCAAAAGGCACTTGCAAACGTAATATGTGAAAACGGCGGTGACGTTATTATAGGCCACCATCCGCATACGATACAGACTGTTGAATGGCTTGAATGTGATACAAATAAAACGCTCTGCGTTTATTCGCTCGGCAATTTTATGTCCGAGATGGAAAAGGACTATAAGATTCTCGGCGGTATGATTTCGTTTGATATCGAAAAACTTGGTGAAAACGGCAAGGCGGAGGTTAAAAATCCTCTGTTTATTCCTACGGTTTTTGATTTCACACGTTCGTTTTATAACAATCACATCTACTTGCTTGAGCACTATACCGAGGAGCAGGCAAAGAAACACGGAATTGCGTATTACGGCAATTACACAACTCTTGATAAGCTTATAGGCTATGTCAAGAATACAATTCCCGCAGAGTTTTTGCCCGAATTTTTAAAGTGATTATGGAAAAACACCTTGTATTTTTTGATGTTGACGGAACGCTTTCGTTTAGTAATGCGAATATAAGCGATGCTAACGTCAAGGCACTCGAAAAACTGCGTGCCGCAGGGCATGAGATATTTTTAAACACGGGCCGCAGTCGCTCGATTATCCCCAAAAGCTTCACCGATGCAGTGGAGTTTGACGGGTTTGTTTGCGGCTCTACTTATGTGGAGTATCACGGCGAGGTCTTGCATAGAGTATTGGTGGACGATGATACTATCAGGGGCTTTTGCAAATACGCTCTTGAAACCGGTATGAAACTGCTCCTTGAGGGTGAGGAGAAAAGTTACGGTGTGAACCGTGGCTGTTATCACCCTTGCACCAATATTACTGACGATATGGATGCATATTTAGCCGAGCCGTCGGAAATGCGTGTCACAAAGATGACCTGCGACCGTGAAATTCCAATCGAAGTTTCAAAAAGGTTTCCAAAAGTACGCTGTATCAATTTTGGCAGATACAGTGAGCAGATAGTGTACGGCTACGATAAGGCTTTCGGCATGAAACTGCTTTGTGACCGCCTTTCGATTCCGTATGAAAATACTGCCGCTTTCGGTGATAGTATTAACGATATTGAGATGCTAAAATTTGCAAACAAAAGTGTCATTATGCACTCGGCTCCCCCAAGCCTTGACAAATATGCTATGCTACGCACCTCGCTTGATGACGGCGGAGTTTCGGAGGGCATAGAAAAAATCTTTTTTGGAGAAACAGAATGAACTGCTACGAAATAGCCGAAAAACTTACCGGCGATACGGAAAAAGATATAGAGATGCTCACGGCATTGATGCTTTCGGAGCGTGACCGAGAAACAAAGCGTACCGTTATCGAAATGCTTAACCGTATAAATGATTACGCTCACCTGAAAGAAAAGGGACTTGAGCCGAAAGGCATTGATTATGCGGCTTTTGCAGTTGGTGATTGCCTTTTTGAAATGCCCGATGATGAGGCTATTGATAAACTTTCTGCGGCAAAAGAAAAGGCGGCAGAGGGTGATGCCATGGCGCAGTATACGTATGCAATGTATCTGCTTGGCGGTGCACTCGGATATCCCGATTACAGCGAGGTTGTTGCCTTGCTTGAAAAAGCGGCGGCACAGGGGCATAGGGATGCATTGTATGAACTCGGCGTTTGCTATATGAACGGAGAGGGCGTGCGAAACGATTCGCTGAAAACCGAGGAACTTTGGCTTAAGTCGGCAGAGCTCGGTAACGTTGACGCAATGGTCGCACTTGGAGCCGCATATCGTGGAGGCAAGGGTATTCCCGAAAATCCTACCGCTTGCTATGAAATGTACAAAAGAGCGGCGGAGGCAGGCAGCTCCGCAGGATATCTGCATCTTGGCATCTGTATTTTTAACGGTACAGGCACCGAGGCGGATATTGAGAAGGCAATCGAAACGGTAAAGATTGCCGAGGAGATGGGCAACACCGATGCAAAGATGCTGCTTAAGAGAATGCAAAGATATTACGAGGAGGAAGACCTTGATGCAATCGAAATTGCCACTCGAAATAGAACGGAAGTTCCTGATTGAGTATCCTGATTTAAAGGAGCTTGAAAAACTTTCAAACGGTAACTTTTCGCAAATTGTACAGACCTATCTTGTCGGCGAAAAGGGAACAAGCGAGCGTGTGCGTGCGAGAACGACCGCAGGCGTTACCGTATATACTCATAATACAAAAATCAAACTCTCCGCTATGAAGCGTATCGAGCTTGAGGATGAGGTTTCAAAGGACGAATATGACGAGCTTTTGAAGCGTGCCGATAAAAGATGCCGTGTGATTGAAAAGGTTCGTTATTGCGTTGAGTATAAAGGCTTTGAGTTTGAAATTGACGTGTTCCCGTTCTGGAGCGATAAGGCTTTTATGGAGGTTGAAATGCCGAGCGAGGATGCAGCCGTTGACCTTCCCGATTTTGTGAGAATTATTCGTGAGGTTACCGACGATAACCGCTATACAAACCATGCTCTTGCGATAAAACTTCCGGAGGACTAATTATGTTTGGATTGTTTGAAGTGATATTCCCCATATTCTTTATTGTTATTTTTGTAATTGTGATAGGTACGTTTGTGGCAAGTGCGGTAAAAGGTGTTTCTACTTGGAACAAGAATAATAATTCGCCCCGTCTTACCGTGCATGCAAAGGTTGTTGCAAAACGCAATCATACAAGCGTACATAATCATCGCCATAGCCACCATACACACCGTACAACCTCGTCTACTTATTTTGTAACGTTTGAGGTGGAAAGCGGTGACCGCATGGAGCTTCAGATGGACGGCAGTGAGTTCGGATTGCTTGTTGAGGGCGACGAGGGAAAGCTCACCTTCCAAGGCACAAGGTATCTTGGCTTTGAAAGGGAATGACGAAGGAAATGCAAAATAGAAAACATCCTCGTCTTACCAATTATGACTATAGTTTGGCAGGCGCATACTTTATAACAATTTGCACCCAGAATAGACGATGTATGTTATCTCGTATCGTAGGGCGGGGGCTTGCTCCCGCCGAAATAAATGATATCGTATATACTAAAATAGGCGAGATTGCTAAGCAGCAATTGTTATTGTTAGAAGAAAGATATCGGAATTTGAAAATCGACCAATATGTTATTATGCCAAATCATATACACGCTATATTCATTCTTGAGGATGATGAAGCGGAGGGAGCAAGCCCCCGCCCTACAATTATGGATATCGTTTGTGCATATAAATCTTTGACAATGCGAGAATGTAAAAAGTTTGGGTTTTCAGGAAAACTGTTTCAAACATCTTTTTATGAGCACATTGTTCGTTGTCGTGAAGATTATGAAGAAATATCAAAATATATTTATGAAAATCCAA
This sequence comes from Eubacteriales bacterium, assembly GCA_045538895.1. Classification (GTDB taxonomy): domain Bacteria; phylum Bacillota; class Clostridia; order Oscillospirales; family CAG-272; genus UMGS902. The sequence continues at coordinate 11,358 of JAZQEH010000110.1, read as the reverse complement.
GCAAATGGTATTATGACGAATTGTATTCTGAGGAATAGTTGACAGTGTTAAGAGGAGGTAGAATTGAAAACAGGTAGAAAGCCATATATCCGTAATGGTAGAAAAGAATACGGGGATCTTTCGGGCTTTGATAAGTTACTTATTTCACATCCTTGGTTTGTCACGTTAATGGGCTTTTTGGGGATATTGGTGCTTTCTTTCGGGGTTCTTTATATATTAACGGCTCCAGAACTTGAGCAGATGCGGCAGACTTGGATTTTTGTGATAGTATCTTGTTTGCTTAAAAGCGGTTTGATATTGTTTTTTACATATCGAGAGCGAAAAATGCCGTATATAGCAAAGATTTCACTCGTGCTTGCGGCACTTTCAATATGGTTTCCGTTTGTTGTTCACACTTCGCAAATCGTTTTGATAATCGACCTTGTTGCAACTTTGTTTTTGATAGCAACCGTTGTCTATTGCTGTGTGTTTTTGGGAACAGAATATGCAGTATTGACGATAACTTTATGCTTTTTTGTTGCAACCAATATTAAAGATTCCATATACTATTCATTTGTAAATTCGTCTGACGGTGTGCATTTTTGGCAGGTTGGAATGGTTGTCGCTATAATAGGTACTCTTGTTTGCGGGTGCTTGATTTTTGCTAAAAAAACTGCAATCCAAGGATTAGGAAATCGTATAGGAGCACTATTGTTATCTTTTATTTTGTGCTTTTATGTGGGCTGGACGTCAGTATTGAACCTTAATTATGCTTTGGACAGTACTCCTCCTAATGTACAAGAGTTTGAAATAGTAGATTGTGATTTTGATATGGGAAGTCGAAAACTAACACGATATAAATTTTTTATAGATGTTAACGGGGAACTGATGGAATTATCAGTGAAACAGTCAATGTATTATTCCAAAAAGAAAGGCGACACGGTTGCAGTTTCTTTGTATAACGGCTTTTTTAATGATCCATTTTATATTGTAGAATAGAAAAAGACCTCGCAGCTTTTGCGCTGCGAGGTCTTCTTTTAAAGTTTTTGAGGGGTGCAGGGGAACTTTTTTCAAAAAGCTCCCCTGCATCTTTTTTCGTTCTTACTATTTATTATCATACCAGGTGTCGCCTATTGTGAGTTCTACCGACAGCGGAACAGACAATTTAACTGCGTTTTCCATTTCACGGCGGAGTATTTCTGCCGCCTTATCTGCACAGTCCCTTGCACTTTCAACAAGCAATTCATCATGTACCTGCAAAATAAGCTTTGCGTCAATGCTTGCCTCTTTCAAAGCTCTGCGTGTGTTTATCATCGCAATTTTGATGATATCTGCGGCACTGCCCTGAATAGGACTGTTCATTGCCACTCTTTCGCCGAAGTTTTTCATGTTCTTGTTGGATGCGGAAAGCTCGGGAATATAACGGCGTCTTGCAAAAATAGTTTCGACATAGCCTTTTTCGTATGCTGATTCTATGGTGTTTTTCAAATACCTGTCAATGGCACCAAAACGTGCAAGATAGTTTTTGATATATTCGTCAGCCTGCTTTTTCGTGATTCCGAGGTCCATGGCAAGGCTGAATGCACCGATACCGTAAACTATACCGAAGTTTACCGCCTTTGCACGCTTGCGAAGCTCGCTTGTAACGGCATTTATCGGCACGCCGAAAACCGCAGAAGCGGTTGAAGCGTGGATATCCTCACCGGAGAGAAAGGCATTTATCATGGTTTCATCACCTGCGATATGTGCAAGCAAGCGAAGTTCAATTTGCGAATAGTCGGCATCAATAAGCACATGGTTTTCGTCGCACGGAATAAAGAAGCGGCGAAGCTCATGTCCCATCTCGGTTCTTATCGGAATATTCTGTAGATTTGGCTCCGCAGAGGAAAGTCTGCCCGTTGCGGTACCCGTTTGCTTAAAGACGGTATGCACACGGTTTTCTTTGTCGCAAACCTTTAAAAGACCGTCAACATAGGTGCTGGCAAGCTTTGCAACCTTGCGGTATTCAAGTACCTCGTCAACTATCTGATGATATGGGCGGAGTTTTTCAAGCACCTCGGCATTAGTGGAGTAGCCTGTTTTGGTTTTCTTTAAAACCGGCAGCCCTAAGCGTTCGAAAAGCACCTCGCCGAGTTGCTTTGGAGAGTTTATATTGAACTCTCCGCCTGCGAGCATGTATATGCGTTCTTCAAGCTCGTGCTGCAGTGACTTAAGCTGTTCGCCGTATGCGGCAAGACCGTCTGTATCAAGCTTGAAGCCGTCACGCTCCATTTCGTAAAGTACACGTGAAAGGGGAAGCTCGATGTCGCTGTAAAGCGATTCGATACCGTCGCTGATAAGGCGTTCCTTGGTGGCATTGTATATTCTGTAGATAACTCCTGCCGCAGGAGTGCTTTCCTCATACCCTTCGTTTGCGTATGCAGCGGCAAGTCGGGACAGATCAAACGAGCCCTCGCCTGCATTTATTGCGTATGCCGCAAGCATTATGTCATACGCTTTTTCGCTCGGCAAAAAGCCGTGTGGTGCAAGCGTAGCACAGAGTTCCTTTAAATTGTAGCATATCAGGTCATCGCTTTTGAGCAGGTCCGAAAGTTCTGAAAGATTTGCATCTGTGATATATGAGTTTTCACCGTCGCAGAATGAAAAGGACTCGCCAAACGGTGCAAAAGCAAAAGGCTTGCCGAGTTTTTCTGTAAGCTCTTTTGCATTTACGCTGATAAAGTCTTCTTTTTCTGCTTCGGCTTTTGGGGCATCGCTTTCGCTTAAGCCGAACTGCTTAATAAATGCAGAAAACTCAAGCCTTGTGAAAAGCGAATACAAAGCGGCACGGTCGGTTTCTTTAACTTCGGTTTCCTCAACACTTACGCCGCATGGGGCGGAGGTGTCGATTCGTGCAAGCGTCTGCGATAAAAACGCATTGTCCTTGTCGGTGCGTAGCTTTTCTTTTTGCTTTTCGCTGATTTTGTCGGTGCTATCAAGTTCTGCATAAACGTTTTCAAGTGTGCCGAAATCGCTGATAAGCTTTAAAGCACCCTTTTCGCCTATACCGCTGACACCGGGGATATTGTCGGATTTGTCGCCCATTATGGCTTTTACATCAACAAATTGAGTCGGATCAACACCGTAATGGTTTAAAAATTCCGCACGGTCAAAGTTGATGGTTTCTGAATTGGTGCAGAGAAGCACCGTAACGTTGTCGCCTATAAGCTGTAATGAGTCACGGTCACCCGTAAGCACGTACGCTTCACAGCCTTTTGCCGCCGCTTCATATGCAAGAGTACCGATAATGTCGTCAGCCTCATAGCCTTCCTTTTCGACTACCGTAAGTCCCATTGCACGCAGAATGTCTTTTGCAGGAGAAAACTGCATGAGAAGTTCTTCGGGAGTTGCACGTCTGCCTGCCTTGTATTCTGAATACATCTTGTGGCGGAACGTCGGTGCCTTCAGGTCAAAGGCGACTGCGGCATAATCGGGGGCAACTGCCTTTAAGTGCTTGCCTATGATGTTTACCATGCCGTAGATGGCATTTGTGTGCATGCCGTCCTTTGTCGTAAGCGGGCGGACACCGTAAAAAGCACGGTTTATAATACTGTTTCCGTCAATGACGAGTAATTTTTTCATTTTTGCTCCTCTTTGGGACTGTAAAATGCGGTTACTGCAAGTTTTATAAGGTGATAGATGCCAAGTGTGAGAATAATAACATCATAGAAAACATCGGTAAGCGGTGCCTTGAGTGCGGTCAGGGCATAAACGATGTCGGGAATCGCAAGAGAGAAGGATAAAACTACTGCGGTAGGGGCATATGCAAGGTAGCGGTGCAAAAACGGACGACCGAGAAATGCGTTTGCTTCTGCAACGGTTGCAAGCATAAGGAAAATCGAAGCCGCATAGCAGAGAATTATCGAATGATTGATGTAAGAAACGGTCGGGTTGAAATAAAGACCGAACACAAGCACAAGCAAAACGAGTGCAGGCGCCGCACAAAGAATAGCACTTGCATCGCCTAACTTGCTATTTGAGTTGAGCGAGAAGAAGTAGAGAATAGCGGCGATAGCAAAGAGTGCCATGAACAAGTCTGCTACGGTGGGAGCGTTAAGGGTAGGAATAACAACCTTTGCAAAGGTGTAGATTAAAAAGCTTGTAAAAACGCATGCGGGGATGAGCGAAACCTTGCGTACGAGCGGGCAAAGCGGCTGCGAAATCTGACTTTTTCCTTCCTTTATATATATATATGCTGCTGCAAAGGCAACAGCTGCAAAAACGATGAGCATATATCTGAAAACAAGGTGGAGTGTGCCGTTTGTATAAAAGCCATCGTCACCGTTATAAAATGACAGCATAAGCACGGTTCGCAGAACAACGCCTGCGATAGTGAAAAAGGCGGTTACAAAAGTCGCTATTTTTGTGTAAACGGAAAATTTGATGTTCATATGAATTCCTCTATTGATTTTTAAAAAGTCTTCCTTATATATTATAGGCATATTTGAGGTTATTATAGCACGGCTTATGTTTTTTGTCAAGGCGAAAGGGGGGAGGGGTGATTTTGGGCGATTGTGCATAATGCACAAAAAAGCGATGAAAAGTTCTTATATTTTTTTCTGTAAAAAAACTTGATTTTGAAATCGTTTTACTGTATAATGATAGGGCTTGATATGCGATGAAGCGGGAGGTTGCCGTAAGAAATTGCGGGTAATTTCCGTGGAGTATGTCCGATAACCGGGCGAAAACAAGATCACGCTTATGCACCGTGCGGTGCCAAAAAGCTTTTCCGTGCCGGTATTTGCTGTCCCCATTCCGCTGTTTTGGGTTAGGTAAATGCCGGGTTCATAAAGGGAACGCTTGAAACGCACGGCACCGTGTTGAGTGTATCGCCCCACTAATTAATTTAGAAGGAGGCAAAACAAAGTGGCAGTTAATGAAAAGATTCGCATCAGACTGAAGAGCTACGACCACACTCTTATCGATACAGCGGCAGAGAAGATCGTGGAAGTTGCAAAGAGAAGCGGCGTAACCGTTTCCGGTCCTGTACCGCTCCCCACCGAGAAGGAAATCGTAACCATTCTTCGTGCGGTACACAAGTATAAGGACAGCCGTGAGCAGTTCGAGATGCGCACACACAAGAGATTGATCGATATCATCAAGCCCTCTAAGGCAGTTGTTGAAGCTATCGCAGCTACAGAACTTCCCGCAGGCGTTGAAATAGAAATCATCTAAAAACCCAAAGACCTCATCGGTCAAGTTGGTGTGAACGGGAAACCGAAATACAAACACATCAACCAATAACCTTTATGGAGGAAGGAAAACAATGAAAAAGGGAATCATTGGAAAGAAGCTCGGTATGACACAGATCTTCCTTGAAGATGGCAGTGTTGTTCCGGTAACTGTGATTGAAGCTGGCCCCTGCGTAGTGGCACAGAAGAAGACAGTTGAAACAGACGGTTATGATGCAGTACAGCTCGCTTACGGCGACGTTAAGGAAAAGCACATGACCAAGGCTGAGATCGGCCATTTCAAGAAGGCCGGCGTTGAAGCCAAGAAGCACCTCAAGGAATTCAGACTTGACAATGCTAGTGAAATGAACGTTGGTGACGTTGTATCTGCCGATACCTTCGCCGCAGGCGAGAAGGTCGACATCACCGGTATAACAAAGGGCCACGGCTACACTGGTACTGTTAAGAGATGGGGCAACCACATTCTCCGTATGACTCACGGTACTGGTCCCATTCACCGTCAGCCCGGTTCCATGGGTGTTATCGACCCCGCTAGAATCTTCAAGAACAAGAAGATGGCAGGACAGTACGGTAACGAGCAGGTAACTGTTCTTAACCTTGCTGTTGTAAAGATAGACGCAGAAAAGAACATCATCGCTGTTAAGGGTGCCGTTCCCGGTGCCAAGGGCGGTATCGTGTTCATTCGCGACTCGGTAAAAGCATAACGGAAGGAGGAAAACACAATGCCAGAAATTAAAGTTGTAAATATGGCAGGTAAGGAAGTGAGCACGCTCACTCTCAGCGATAAAGTGTTCGGCGCAGACGTTAAGAGCGCAGTCCTCCACTCTGCTGTAAAAGCTTACCTTGCAAACCAGAGACAGGGTACACAGTCCACTCTCACCCGCACCGAAGTAAGCGGTGGCGGTAAGAAGCCCTGGAAGCAGAAGGGTACCGGCCGTGCACGTCAGGGCTCAACCCGTGCTCCTCAGTGGACACACGGTGGTATCGCACTTGGTCCTAAGCCTCGTTGCTACCACATCACACTCACCAAGAAGACCAAGAGAGTTGCACTCTTCGGCGCACTCTCCGCTAAGGTTGCTGAGGGCAAGCTCATCGTTGTAGATGAGATCAAGGCAACTGAGTTCAAGACCAAGACTATGACCGCAATGCTCAGCGCTATCGGTGCTGACAAGAAGACACTTGTTGTTCTTCCCGAGGTTGATAAGATGGTTGTTAAGAGCTGCGGCAACATTGAAGGTGTAAACACCACTGTTTACAATTCCATCAATGTATATGACATCCTCAACTGCGACACTCTTGTAGTTGATGCTGCTGCAGTAAAGAAGATTGAGGAGGTATATGCATAATGAAACTTTCACAGGACATTATCATTAAGCCTATCATCACTGAAAAGAGCATGGATATGCTCGCTGACAAGCGCTATGTATTCAAGGTAGCTGATGACGCAACAAAGCCTGAGATTGCAGCAGCAATCGAAGAGATGTTCGGCGTTGAGGTTGCAAGCGTTAACACAATCAGCATGAAGAAGAAGCCCAAGAGACTCGGCGTTCACGCAGGTTACAAGGGCGAGTGGAAAAAGGCTATCGTAACCCTTAAGCCTTCGTCGAAGACCATCGAGTTCTTCGACAGCATGAACTAAGATAGGAGGATAAAGAAGAATGCCTACTATTAAGTATAAGCCGACGACAAACGGCCGCAGAGGTATGACAGTTCCTTCTTTTGAGGAAATCACAAAGTTTACCCCTGAGAAGAGCCTCATCGTTATTAAGAAGAAGCACTCCGGCCGTAACAGCTACGGCAGAATCACAGTTCGTCACCACGGTGGCGGAAACAAGCAGAAGTACCGTATTGTTGACTTCAAGCGCAACACAGAGGGTGCTGCAAAGGTTATCGGCGTTGAGTACGACCCTAACCGTACAGCTTACATCGCACTCCTCGAGCATGAGGACAACACAAAGAGCTATGTAATCGCTCCTGTAGGTCTTACCGACGGCGACGTAGTTTACTCCGGTGCAGATGCGGATATCAAGCCCGGTAACACACTTCCTGTGGCTAATATCCCTGTTGGTACTTTCATTTACAACATTGAACTTTACCCCGGCAAGGGCGGTCAGCTCGTTCGTAGCGCAGGCTGTGCAGCACAGCTCATGGCTAAGGAAGACGGCGTAGCACAGGTTAGACTTCCTTCCGGCGAAGTTCGTATCATTCGTCTTGACTGTAAGGCAACTATCGGTCAGGTAGGTAATATCGAGCACGATACCATTAAGGTTGGTAAGGCTGGTAAGACCCGTCATAAGGGTATCCGTCCTACCGTTCGCGGTTCGGTAATGAACCCCTGCGATCACCCTCACGGTGGTGGTGAAGGACGCGCACCTATCGGTCGCAGCGGTCCTGTAACTCCTTGGGGTAAGCCTGCTCTTGGTCTTAAGACCAGAAACAAGAAGGCAAGAACCAACAAGTTTATAGTTAAGCGTCGCAACAGCAAATAAGGAAAGAGAGGCACATTAAATGAGCAGAAGTCTTAAAAAGGCGCCCTATGTTGAAGAGAAGCTCTTTAACAGAATCGTTGCTATGAACGAATCGGGCGATAAGAAAGTTCTTAAAACCTGGTCGCGTGCATCTACCATTTTCCCCGAGTTCGTGGGCCACACAATTGCTGTTCATGACGGCAGAAAGCATGTTCCGGTATATGTAACTGAGGACATGGTTGGTCGCAAACTTGGCGAATTCGCACCCACCAGAACATTCAAAGGTCACGCAGGTTCTAAAACCTCGAACAATGGTAAATAATCAAAAAATTACGAAAGTCGCATAAAAGCGAAGGGAGGCAAAGCCTTAAATGGAAGCAAAAGCGCATCTTAAATATGCGAGAATTTCTCCCAGAAAGGTGCAGATCGTGCTTGACCTCATCAGAGGCAAGGATGTAGCAACAGCGATGGCTATTCTTAAGAATACCCCCAAGAGTGCATCCGAGTATCTCACCAAACTGCTGAGAAGTGCAGTCGCAAATGCAGAAAACAATTTCAACATGGACGTAACTAAGCTCTATGTTTCCGAATGCTTCGTATGCCCCGGTCCTATTCTCAAGAGAATCAGACCCAGAGCACAGGGTAGAGCGTTCAGAATCAACAAGAGAACAAGCCATGTAACAATCGCAGTAAGCGAGAAAAACTAATAGAAGGAGGTTAAACAGATGGGTCAGAAAGTAAATCCCCACGGTCTTCGTGTTGGTGTAATTAAGAACTGGGACTCAAGATGGTTCGCTAAAGACGAAGTTTTCGGCGATACACTTGTTTCCGACTACAAGCTCAGAAATTATCTTAAGAAGAAGCTCCAGGATGCTGGTGTTCCTAAGATTGAAATCGAGCGTGATGCAAACCGCATCAAGGTATTTATCCACTGTGCAAAGCCCGGTATCGTAATCGGCCGCGGCGGTGCAGAGATCGACAAGCTCAAGATGGACATTGCAAAGGTTGCTGAATGTCAGGTTGAGAATGTTGTAGTAAACGTAGTAGAAGTTAAGAGCCCTGATCTCGACGCTCAGCTCGTTGCAGAAAGCATCGCATCTCAGCTCGAGAAGAGAACTTCCTTCCGCCGTGCTATGAAGCAGGCAATCGGCAGAACCATGCGTCTTGGCGCAAAGGGTATCAAGGTAACTTGCTCCGGCCGTCTTGGCGGTGCAGAAATCGCAAGAGTTGAACATTACCATGAAGGTACTATTCCGCTTCAGACTCTCCGTGCAGACATTGACTACGGTTTCTGGGAAGCAAATACTACCTACGGTAAGATTGGTATCAAGGTATGGATCTACCGTGGCGAAGTTCTTAACGAAGTAAATCGTCAGAACCAGGCTCGCGAGGACAGACGTCCCCGCCGTGCACCCCGCGATAACCGCGAGGGCGGCAGAAGAAACAATAACAAGGAAGGGGGCAACCGCTAATGTTGATGCCTAAGAGAGTTAAGTACCGTCGCGTTCACCGTGGCAGACTTACAGGTAAGGCTATGCGTGGTAATACCATTACTAATGGTCTTTACGGTCTCGTTGCCACCGAACCTGCATGGATTACATCCAACCAGATCGAGGCAGCCCGTATTGCGATGACACGTTACATCCGCCGTGGCGGTCAGGTTTGGATCAAGATTTTCCCCGACAAGCCGATCACTGAGAAGCCTGCTGAAACTCGAATGGGTTCCGGTAAGGGTTCACCCGAGTATTGGGTAGCGGTTGTTAAGCCGGGCAGAGTACTTTTTGAAATGGACGGCGTTGCTGAGGACGTTGCAAGAGAAGCTATGCGTCTTGCTTCTCACAAGCTTCCTATCAAGTGCAAGTTCATGAAGAAGGAAACAACAGAAGTTGGGGAGGAATAAGCCATGAAGGTTACAGAACTTAGAGACATGACTGCCGACCAGCTCCAGGCAAAGCTTAAAGAGCTTAAAAGCGAGCTTTTTAATCTCCGTTTCCAGCATGCAATCAATCAGCTCGAGAATCCTCATAAGATTACCGATGTTAAGAGAGACATTGCACGCGTAATGACAGTTCTTCAAGAGAAGAACGCGTAAGGGGTGAAAACAATGGAAAGAAATCTTAGAAAAACCCGTGTTGGTAAGGTTATCAGCGACAAGATGGACAAGACCGTTGTTGTAGCTATCGAGGATAACATCAAGCATCCCAAATACGGCAAGATCATCAAGAGCACAAAGAAGATTCACGTGCACGATGAAAAGAACGAATGTGGCGTAGGCGATACCGTTTCTGTAATGGAAACTCGCCCGCTGTCCGCTACAAAGAGATGGAGACTCGTTTCCATCATAGAAAAGGCGAAATAAGTAGATAGGTCAAAGCACTTATCGAAATAAGGAGGAAAACGCTAAATGATTCAGCAGCAGACATTAATGAAAGTTGCCGATAACACCGGTGCGAAAGAGCTTATGTGTATCAGAGTTCTCGGCGGTACCGGTCGCAGATATGCAAATATCGGTGACATCGTTGTTTGTGCCGTCAAGAAGGCAGCACCCGGCGGTGTTGTTAAGAAAGGCGACGTTGTTAAAGCGGTTGTCGTTAGAAGTGTTAAGGGCCTTCGCCGTGCGGACGGTTCCTACATCAAGTTCGACGAGAACGCAGCAGTAATTATCAAAGACGATAAGACCCCCAGAGGCACTCGTATTTTTGGCCCTGTGGCAAGAGAGCTTCGTGAGAAGGACTTCCTTAAGATCCTTTCTCTCGCTCCCGAAGTACTTTAATCAAGGAGGTAACGAAAAATGGCAAACAAACTTCATGTAAAGAAGGACGATACCGTTATTGTTATTTCCGGCGATGATAAGGGCAAGAAGGGTAAAGTTCTCACAGTTTCTCCCGAGGAGAAAAAGGTTATTGTTGAAGGTGTCAACATTGTAACCAAGCATGCAAAGCCCCGTAGACAGGGTGAAGCAGGCGGCATTATGAAGGTAGAAGGTGCTTTCTACGCAGATAAGGTTCAGCTTTACTGTGAGAAGTGCAAGAAGGCTACCAGAGCAGCACATAAGGTAGACGGCGACAAGAAGGTTCGCGTTTGCGTTAAGTGCGGCGCAGAACTTTAAGGAGGTGCAGAAACATGTCAAGATATGCAGAAATGTATAAGAAGGACGTCGCTCCTGCTCTCATGAAGAAGTTCAATTACAAGAGCCCCATGCAGATTCCTAAGTTTGACAAGATCGTTGTCAACGTAGGTGCAGGCGACGCAAAAGAAAATTCCAAGGTTATCGACTCTATTATCGAAGAAATCACCATGATCACCGGCCAGAAGGCAGTTCCGACCTATGCAAAGAAGTCGGTTGCTAACTTCAAGCTTCGTGAAGGCGTAAAGATCGGCGTAAAGGTAACACTTCGCGGCGAGAACATGTACGAATTCATGGATAAGCTCTTCAACCTCGCACTCCCCCGCGTACGTGACTTCAAGGGTATCAACCCCAACGGTTTCGACGGCAGAGGTAACTATGCGCTTGGTCTTAAGGAACAGCTTATTTTCCCTGAAATCGAGTACGATAAGATCGAAAAGGTTCGCGGTATGGACATCGTTTTCGTAACTACCGCTAAGACCGATGCAGAAGCACGTGAGCTCCTCACTCTTATGGGCGCTCCGTTCGCTAAATAAGGAGGGGACATAAAATG
>JAZQEH010000109.1:0-28704 GCA_045538895.1 Eubacteriales bacterium | reverse complement strand
AAGATTATATGATGCCTTTGTACCTGCATTATGTGCTGCAACCTTATCCTTCCATGACTGTGCCGAATCAGCAAGAGCTACAATTTTTATACTGCCATATTTCGACGTTGTTTCGGAAGTAGCAGTAACGCAAGCAAGCTGAGTAGCACCGCTCTTGGGATTGATATGAGTATACCAGTATTGCTGGCCGGCTTCGGCAGGATAGTCAATATCGGTAAGAGTTGCATTGAAAATGAAGCCTCCGTTTGCGCTGACATTTACGAAATCTGCCGAGAGTGTGCCGTATGCCGCTCCCTCAATACCGACAAGAGGAATAACGCCGAAGCCATTTGAGGTGTAAGTCCCTGTTTCGGCATCATAATCCCAATTATAAAGCTGTGGAAAATCCCAGTCTGCATATACATCTATAGCATCGTTAATTACAAAATTTTCTGTAATCGCTTCACCCGTCGCCTTATTTACCCAGTTTATAAATGTGCCCGTCTTGCCGTTAACCGTGTATTCGGGAATCTGCCACTCGGAAATATCTACAGTATCTCCCTTTGTGTACGAAAGCTCGGCATGCGTAGTGCTATCCTGTGCTTCATAAAGGCAAAGCGAAACCGTTTCCTGCTCGGTGCTTGCAGGAGTAAATGTAACATTTTTAACAGTATTACCTGCTCCTGCCGCACGGAGACCTACTGTTATACCGTCGAGAGTATTCAACTTGTTGCCCGTGTATGTGTAACAAAGATTGCCGTCTACGTAGTAAGAAATACGATCAGGCATAAACTCGACCTTAAGATTATATGATGCCTTTGTACCTGCATTATGTGCTGCAACCTTATCCTGCCACGACTGTGCCGAATCAGCAAGAGCTACAATTTTTATACTGCCATATTTCGACGTCGTTTCGGAAGTGGCAGTAACGCAAGCAAGCTGAGTAGCGCCACTCTTGGGATTGATATGAGTATACCAGTATTGCTGGCCGGCTTCGGCGGGATAGTCAACATCGGTAAGAGTTGCATTGAAAATGAAGCCTCCGTTTGCACTGACATTTACGAAATCTGCCGAGAGTGTGCCGTATGCCGCTCCCTCAATACCGACAAGAGGAATAACGCCGAAGCCATTTGAGGTGTAAGTCCCTGTTTCGGCATCATAATCCCAGTTATAAAGCTGTGGAAAATCCCAGTCTGCATATACATCTATAGCATCGTTAATTACAAAATTTTCTGTAATCGCTTCACCCGTCGCCTTATTTACCCAGCCTAAAAATTCGGCGGTAACACCATCTACAGTGTACTCAGGAACTATCCATTTGGAAATGTCAACAGTATCGCCCTTTTGGTATGTAAGCTCTGTATATGTATTACTGTCCTCTGCCTCGTAAAGACGGACAGTTCCGGAATAATCAATAGGAGTTAAAGAGATATTTTTTGCCACATTGCCAAATCCTGCAGCACGAATGCCTACTCCCGTGCCGGACAGTGCACCAAGGTAAGAGCCTGTATAGGTGTAAAACAGATTACCGTCAATATAGTAAGAAATGGCATCCTTGCTGAATTCAACCTTTAAGTTATACGAGTCCTCAACGCCATTGTTTAATTTAACAACCTTCTCCTGCCATGCCGCAGGAGCATCCTCAAGTTCCACAATATTTATAGACTTATAATAACTGTTGTTGATATAATCCACAAGAGCAAGCTGAGTGTTGCCGTTTGATGGATTTACGTGGACATACCAATATGCACAGCCTTTTTCAAAAGGATAGTTTTCGTCCGACAAAGTGGCGTTGAAAATAAGACCGCCGTTCTTTGTTACATTCGTAAAATCAGCCGAAACCGTGCCATACTGTGCTTCACCAAGTTCCTTAACAACCTTAACGCCTGCCCTATCGCTTACATAGGCGCCTTCCTCGCCATCGATAGAAGACCATGAGAAAATCCGAGGTGCACTATAAGTTGCATAAAAAGCCAGAGACTGATTTCCCATGACAAAATTCTCTGTTACCTTGTTTTTGAGAATCTCATCCATCCAACAGTCAAAGACCATTGGCTCTCCCTCGTAATACATTTCGGGGATTTCCCACTTCGAAATGTCAACTGTTTCGCCCTCGGCGTAAAAATACTGCACGTAGTCTATGCTTTCAACCGAAGGATAAACTCTGACCTCAATTTTTTCTTGCTCCCCGGTAGTGCCGTATGCACTCACACCAAGCACCGCAATGTTTAAAATCATTACCATGCAAAGTGAGAATGCAAGCATTCTTATCTTCTTCATAATTAGCCTCCTAATATATAATTTTATGTTTTTCAACATCAAAAGCATAATACGATTGACATTTTTTCAAAAAAATTATACAATATTTACAAAATGGTTTCAATTCATTATATTATCAATATTTGTTTAAAATCTTATTATCGCAGGAGAAGAAAGCATGAGCATGGTTTTGCCAGAAATCGTTGAAGTCGGTATATTCATTTCAAATATGTGGAGTTACTACAAAAACAAAAATATGAAAATGACAAATGACCGACCTGTTCTTTATTATGAGATAGATCTGCCTTTGATGAGTGACGGAATTAAATACATAAACGGTGAGCCTACCAAAATAAGGGAAAACATGCTGATACTAACTAAACCTGGTCAACGAAAACAGGGAACGTTGCCGCACAGATGCCACTTTATACATTTTGCCAACGAAGACAGCGACATAAAACATATACTCGACAGCCTTCCAAACTATATTTATAATATTGACACAGAAAGCTATTTAAACATATTTTCCGAAATAAGCTATCATTTTAACAGTAAAGCCGAAAAAGATACTATACTTGTACAACAGCTTGCATTAAAACTTTTACACATGATTATAGTTGATGCAGAAAGGCAGGAAAGATTAAATAACTCACAACGACCAAAGCATATTAATATGCAAAAACATGTGGATTATATTAAAAACAACCTTGCAGACGACCTGTCACTTGCCACCTTGGCAAAAGCGGCAAATTTCAGCCCTATATATTTTCATACATGCTTTAAAAGTTATACCGGAAAGACTCTTAGGGAATTTGTAGAGGAAGAAAGAATAAAAAAAGCGTGCATACTTCTATCAGCAAACGAATTATCCATCGAAAAAATTGCCGAAGTCTGCGGTTTTACTTCAAGGTCATATTTTTGTGTGGTGTTTAAAAGAAAAATGAATATCTCTCCACGGGAATATTCATTAAAGACTACAAAATCTTTTATGTAAAAGACACCGGCTTTGCACCCTTTTTTCTATCAATTTGTGCGTTCTCACACAAAAGAAAAGAGCTGCTTTAGCAGCTCTTTTCTTTATAAAAATTTCCCCCGAAATTAAAAATCAACACTCCCAGAATGATAATTCCGCCGCCAACAAGAGTTGCCACATCCGGAACTTCACCGGCAAGCAAAAATCCAAACATGCTTGCTAAAAAAGGAGTAACAAACATATAATTGCTGACTTGCGAGGTCTTTTTCGCCTTAGAAAATGCTTTTGCCCACGCAACATAGGCAATAGCACTAGAGCAAATACCCAATATGGCAAGATAAACATACTGTATAGCAGGTGCGTGTGATATTTCACGCACAGCAGTTGGGGCAAACACCGCAAGCATAATCGTTCCAAAAAAGATACTGTATGTAGATGCCTGCAATGCAGTATACTTTTTAGTTAATTTTCTCTGTAGCAGATTGTAACCACTTAAAGCGAGCGAGGCAAGAAGTAACCAAAAAAGTCCCTTGTTGACGGAGAACTTGCCGTTCATCAACGTCAAAACCGCAACACCGACAAATTCAATCAAAATAGCAATCCATTGAAAGCCCTTTAGTTTTTCTCTATATACCAAACGGGCAAACAATGCCGTAATAACGGGAGCGGTTGCAATCACAACACTTCCTGTAGCCGACGAAACAACGGCTTGCCCCTGATTAAAAGCAATCATATAGAAGAAAAAACCAACGCACCCCGATACTATAAACAACGGAATGTCTTTTACACAAGGCATTTTCATTTTTGTAAAGGCGGCAACCGCAAGTAGCATTACCGAAGCAATCAAATATCGCAAAAATCCCAAAGAAAAAGCAGTAAAATGCTGCATAGTCAACCGCGTTAAGACATATGCAAGCGACCAAAACAGAATAGTTATTATTGCATATGGATGAAAACCGTTTTTGAGATTCATAGTAACACCTCGCGGAAATTAACACTTACTTTCTTTTTTTGAAAGTATTTTCAGTCAAGCAAATCATAATCAACAGAAATACCAGAATATAAATCGGCATGATTCTATAGCCAATCAGCTTTCCAAGCAAGCCGTAAAGCGGAGGCATGAATGTTGAACCGAAATACGCACACGCCATTTGTATACCTATAATCGCACCCGAATTATCGCTGCCGAAGTTGTTCGGTGTAGAATGGATAATACACGGGTAAATAGGAGCATATCCAAGTCCGATAACAATAAAACCAACTACCGAAAGCATTTCATTTTCAACGGGTAACAGCAAACAAGCAATTCCGCAAACCGCGATAGTTGTACCAAGTACAATCATTTTTCTGTCACCTATTTTATCCATAAAGAAGCCGCCTACAAATCGCCCAACAGTCATACCGATAAACACAAGCGATGCATATGCGGCAGCAATTTCGCTGTCAATCCCTTTAACAGTGGTAAAATACGTGCTTGTCCAGCCCATTACAGTTGCTTCTGCGGCACAATACGCAAAGAAGCCGATCAAAATTGACGGAACCCCCTTGATTTTAAGGACTTTGACAATTCCGATTCCTTTTGAACTGCCACCGTCATCGTGGATATCCTTATTAACTCTCCACACAGGCAAAGTAACAAGCAACAGAAGTGCTATACCGAGTTGAATAAACGAAACCGTTCTGTATCCGTCATTCCACGTAGAATTTGCCAAAGCAGCACTCATTATAAAAGGGCTTATAATTGTACCAACACCCCAAAAGCAATGAAGCCAGCTCATGTGTGCCGAGGTATAATGTAATGCCACATAATTATTAAGTGCGGCATCTATTGCTCCGGCACCGAGTCCATACGGAACAGCAAGCAGTATAAGCTGCCAGTACTCTGTTGCAAATGAAAAACCGAGCAAAGCGACAGACGTCAAAAACACACTAACAGTTGTAACAATTCTTGTGCCGAATTTGCGTGTTACCTTGTCAGATAAAACGCTTGAAACAATGGTAGAGCCTGAAATGAACATAGTGATAATTCCCATAAACGGAATAGCAACATCAAAAGACTTGTGCATAACAGGCCAGGCTGAACCAAGAAGCGAATCAGGGAGACCAAGACTTATAAATGCAACATAAATCAAAGCAAGCAACAACGAGTACACAATAAATTCCCCCATTCTTTTGCAATCATTATATCAAACATTCATTTAAATATCAATCTTTGACGATTGAAAAAAATTTTCAAATATGATACACTATATAAAGACCTTAAACGGAGGTAGTTATGAACAAAAAACTTCTAATTTTAACGATATGCATTGTATTTTTGCTCGCTTCTTGCACGAGTAACGAAACCGTACCACCGAGTGAAACAGTGACGCAAAACGTTTCGGCACAAGAAAAAGAAGAAATAATTGTCACCGATACAAGCGTTACGATAACTACGCTTGATAGATGGTACGAGTTCAACAACACCCTTGACGGTGCTCATCAGTTTTCAAGTCAATGCTATGATATCTTACGTATGATAATACGAGGCGAATCGGACTTTGAAGAATTCAAAACGGTTGAACTTGGAGATTGGGAAATTGTGCGTGACACAGAAAAATACGCTGACAATGACCTTTCTTTCAACTTCACCGTTATTTCTTCAAGCCTCGACACACTTCCGAAAGGCAGTTATACCGCTATTTTTCACGATAGAGAAATATGCACACTTGATTTTGTCAAAAATGACCCTCGCAAGGAAGACTTTACACCACAAAGCGAAGCGAGCAAGATTGTGACGGACTGGATCGAATCAACAAACAGTTGGTCCATGCCTGAATTCGGGAAAGCGGTCAGCGGAACCCAAGACGTGTGCGCTGACTATATAATACACCGCTACGGCGAAAACGGAAGAATCCTTGTTTCGGAATTTAAAAAAATCCTTACCGATAAATTTGGAATTACTGCCGTAGAATCCGAAATCAAATCAGTAATAGCCGATAGCCGCCGTTATATTGAAACACGCCCCGCAAACCAGACATGCTATGCACAGTTTTCTATCATTGGTGAAAAAGAATCCGGTGACACAACCACCGTCACGGTTCAATTTTACGCTGATTCAAGCCGTTTTATCAAAACAGACGTTGTGGAATACTACATAGATAAAAACGAACGTCTGCTTGGATCAAAACGCATATCAATCGGCTCGTACGATCCGTTTGAACTTTATAATATTTTCGATTAAAAAAACTGAGGAAAAATCCTCAGTTTTTTATTATTTCTTTTTCTTGGCAACAATAACTACTATAACTGCAGCAACAACAACTACTGCTATAACTACAATTATTATAGGATTAAAGCCACCATCTTCGCCAGCAACCGAAGCGGTCGTAACCTCTGCCGATTCCATTGTAACTACATCAGTCACCTCTGCGGTAGTTACCTCTGCGGTTTCGAAAGGAAGCTTGGGTGTGGAAATCTCACCGTTAACAACATCGAAAGCCTTGGACACCGCAAAAAGTACCTCTGCGCCGTCGAGAATATTCAACGTAACAGTACCGTCAACCAGATACTGTTCATCTGCAACGCTCTTGTTGGCAACAGCAACACTACCGCCGCTTATGTTAACAGTTCCCTTTCCCATGATATTTGTAAGAGAAAGTGTATTAACCATACCGCCGCTGATATTTACAACGCAATCGCCGTTAAGACGGTAGGTTTGGTTGCTTGAAGTATAAAGTGTAGTGATTTCACCACCGGAAACGTTGATTTCTGCATTGTTAGCTGTACTGCCATTGCAGGAACCGCCGAGAAGCAGATTAATAGTGCCGCCTTCAATGTTTATATGGGAAGTACCGGTATAAAACGCATCCGAAGCACCACGGCTGAAACCTGAAATTACATGGTAAGTACCACTCTTTATAGTGATATACGAATCAAGATCTACACGCTTGCCCTCGGCAGCGAGAGCTGCCTCGGTATCGGTCTTCATTCCGTCAATCTGGTGACCGCCAAGCAGATATGTTTTAGCAGGGGTTACTACGTTTTCACCAATCACAATCGGATGAAATTGTGCAGCTATTACTGCACCATTTTTTACATTTGTTTCGGTTATTACAATATTCTCAAAGGTAGTTTCGCCATTGAGATACCAACGGTTTTTATCGCACTGAAAAATGAACTCGCCGCCGGTAACCGTTATAGGTGCAGAATGCTCGGGTTCATGAAAAGGCTCTGTGCTTGTATAAGTATCTACAATATGTACCGTTCCGCCCTCGTTAGCAATAGATGCAAATGCATCGTAAAGGTTGCCCATTGGTGTAGTTGCAGCGGTTCCGTCACCGGTTCCACCGTCATTAACGTAAACGTCTGCTGCAGAAGCCGCAAATGTCATTGCAAAGCAAAAAATTGCAAAAAGAAAAACAAATAATAACTTTTTCATAGTTTCCCTCCATGATATATTTGCTTTTATTGTACAATATTTTTTGTGCATAAACAACGCATTTTAAGCATTTGCAAAATTTGATAATCAAAATGTACAAACTTTAGCGAAATATATAAAAATGACCAAGCCGAAGCTTGGTCATTTTTTCAAAAACTTATTTCTTTTTCTTTGCCACTACAACTACTACCGCAACAATAGCAATTACAACAACTGCGATTACTACGATAACGATGGGATTAACACCGCCATCGGTAGCAGGAGCAACATCGGTTGTAACTTCAGGAGCCTCGGTGGTTTCCTCAGCGGGAGTAGTGTCTTCCTCTACGGGAGTAGTGAATACAGGAAGCTGGGGAACGAAAATCTCACCAACAAATGTATCGAATACATCTGCGAGCAACTGAGAAACTTTTGCCTCGCCGGATGCAGTCAAGGTCGCAGTACCGTCGGTAGCAGTAAGGCTCTCATGCAATGACTTTTCTGCAACGGTGATAATACCGCCGGTAGTCTCAACATTGATCTTACCGAGAACGTTGTTCATAACAAGAGCTGCAATGTTACCGCCGCTGATAACGATGTTAGCATCGCCAACAACCTGTGCGATAACCTGTGATTCACCTGCAGTACGAACGCCAGAAATAATATCACCGCCTGCGATGGTGATGTTTGCGCCGCCGGAAGTAGCGTTACAGTTGATGTTACCGCCGTAAACGGTCTTCATTGTACCGCCTTCAACAGTGATGTTGGAAACACCGGTGAAAGGAGTTGTGCTCGATCTTGCACCGTCATCGCCACGGTTGAAGCCCGCAACGAGGTGGTAGGAACCGCTCTTAACAGTGATGTGAGAATCCTTGTCAGTAGGAAGACCGAGAGTGGTAACCATTTCATCAAGAGTCTTGTAATCATCGGTCTTCTGATAACCGCCGATTACATAACCGCTGGTTTCGGGCATTGTAATGCCTTCGCCCATGATGAGTTCGTTGTAACGAGCAACGTAGAGTGAAGTGCTACCTGCACCGTACTCAAAAGTGATGTTCTCGAATGTGGTAGAACCTGCACCGCTTAAGTACCAACGGTTGTACTTGCCGTTAGTAAACACATACTTACCGCCGGTGATAACGATGTTGCCTGCATGCTCAGGTTCAACATATTCATCAGCACAGGTGTAAGTGTCAACGATGTGTACGGTACCGCCTTCTTCAGCGATGAGATTGATAGCATCGGTCATGCTTCCAAGAGGTGCGTCTGCACTCGAACCGTCGCCTGCGCCGCCATCGTTAACATAAACGTCAGCAGCAGAAGCGGCAAATGCCATGGTAACGCAAAGAATCAATGCTACAAAAATGCCTAAGTACTTTTTCATATTACCCTCCATAAAATAGGAATTATAAGATAATTATACTACATATTATACAATTTGTCATCAAAAAAATTAATTTTTTTATACTGTTTTTTTGTACAAATTATTCTTCAACCGTCATTTTAGCATACTTTATAATATTGAAACAAAACCCGAGGTTAATCGGGTTTTGTTTCAATATTCAATTATTTGCAAAAAATGTCAAACATTGCAACGGCAAAGTTGGTTACGTCGAGCTTTCTTGCTTCTTCAATATCGGTCTTAGCCTCGATTACTCTACCGAGAGCCAGTTTACCGAATGCCTTGAGTACAAGTCCCTTAACGGTGTTGATCTTGGGGAAGTTATACTCGAAAGGACAAGGACAAGGAGAACCTACACCGTAGTAGTTGTTAATATCCTTATCGCGGATAGTCTGCTCGCCCTTTTCGATCATTTCTTCTGCAAGGTTTCTTGCGGCAGTGATTTCACCAACCTCATAGAGAGCCATTACACGGAAGTAGCTGATTTCAGAAGGAGCTGCAGTATCCTTGCAAGCAGCCTTGATGAACTTCTCATAATCACGCTTGTTGCCTGATGCCTTATAAGCCATAGCAAGACCGTAGTTAAGATGGCTTTCCTGTGCGAAGTAATTCTTCTCTTCACCGTAGCAAAGCGGGAATACATAACCGTTCTTGTAAGCGTCAATAGCTGCCTTAAGGTCACCCTCTTCAGCAAGCTTCTTACCGATAAGAGTCATGAGCCATGCATGGTGACGGGTGAGGTTACCCTCGCCGCCTTCATAGGTGTGGAACCAGTGAGCATCGAGAAGTGCCTTTGCCTCTTCGTATCTGCCAAGCTCAGTAAGGAGAATGGAGTGGTCGAGAGTACAGTCATCACGCATTGCACTGAGTTTTGCATACTTTTCGTGGAGAGCGAGTCTTTCTTCAACGCTCTTGCCGCCGTTCTTATAGAGCTGAGAAAGCTCGAAGAAGATACGGTCATTCTTGCCCTTGTCAAGTTCAAGTGCCTTGAAGAGCATCTTTTCTGCAGCGGTGAAGTCCTCACGCTTATCGAAATAAGCAAGAGCGAGGTTACGGCATGCAGGAGCAAGACCGCCAACTTCCTTATCAGCAGCTTCCCAAAGAGCGATAGCATCTTCGTAACGACGTCTGTCATAGTAGAGACAGCCGAGGTAGTACTTAGCCATGCCGGTGTTAGCAGCCTTAAGAATTGCGATATCCTCAAGACGTGCGGGGAATGCGCAAGACCAATCGCACTTGTCAGCCTTGTCATAGTACTTCTTGTCACCGGTGAGGTAACCGAGGTAGTAGTTAACAAGAGGAGCCTTGTTATTAGCCTTCTTAAGAATTGCGATTGCCTTATCGTTCATACCTGCGTTCATGTACTCGATAGCACGGTCAATATAGTACTCATGCTTATCAGCAGGAAGCTCATCGAACAAGGGGTCGATAGCCTTGATCTGTTCAAAGATACTCTGGTCGCCAGTGATTTCAGCCTTAAGCTTGAGTGCTTCAAGGTTCTTTGCACCTGCATCAAGACAGAGATCAAGATGCTTGAGAGCCTGCTCATAGTCACCGCGGATGCAGTCAATACCTGCAAGTGCATAGTAGCCGGCAGCAATATAATCGTAGCTCCAAACGCTTCTGTAAATATAGTTGTAAGCTTCGTCAAGTCTGCCGAGGTAACGGAGAGCAATACCCTTGTGATAGAGAGCCTCTACATCATAGGGGTTGTCATTACGCTGGGTAAGACGAGCGATTGCCTTATCGTAGTATTCGATAGCTTCTTCGAAACGGCCTTCCTTAAGACGGATATTACCCATTGCAGTGTTGCAACGGCTTTCGCCGGGATCACGCTCAAGTGCTTCAAGGAAGTAATCAGCGGGCTCATAAGCGAAGTGCTTGTACTGCTCAAGATGACGGCCGTTGATGAAGAGTTCTTCAACAGTCTTGATTTCCTTAGGAGGAAGTGCGGGCTTTCTGGGCTCGATAGGCTTCTTGTGGCCACGCTCATAATGACGGTAGTCAACAAGCTTTACACCATCAGCATCAGTAAAGTCAACAGAAACCTTCTTCATATCAAGGCCCTTGATGTCGTAGAGCTTTGTGAATGTGGTTTCGGGAGAAATAACAGCGATAGTTTCCTTGATGGTCTTGTCGCCGTGCTTGATAACAAGCTTTGCGTCCTTGTATTCGCCGGTAGCATATACGCCAATAAAGAGCTTGCCGTCACGCTTTTCAACGTTAATAGCAGCATCAATAGTAGCATTCTTAGCTTCGCCGATGTTCTTTACAGGATACCAGTACTGCTCGAATGTCTTGGTTTCATAAGGCATGATCCAAGTAAAGTCAGGCTGGTTATCGGTGTAAACACCGGTCATAAGCTCTACATACTTAGAGCCGTTGTCGGTGAGGTTTGCGCACCACTTGTCACCGAAGGGATGGTTACCCCAGTGCCAGAGCTTCTTACCGGGAGAGATGTGGTGGTTAGCAACGGTAACGATACCGCATTCTTTTGCCTGGTCGTAACCGGAAATATAGTCAGCATCACTCTGTCCCTTGGATACAAGGTAAGAAGAAGGAACACGAACGTTACCGAGAACGTGAATGTCAGTACCCTTGCCAAAGTCAAACGGACGTGCGGTATGGTATACACCCTTTGCGATAGGCCACTCGAGGATAGCTCTGCGGTCGTGGTCGTTAACCCATTCTACATCCGGCGGAAATACAACACGGTAGTTTTCGTCGATTTCTACAGCGAGGTTTGCCCACCACATAAAGGGCTGGGGATAAGGAGTACGGTTGTAAACCTGAACCTCTGCCTTGAAATAGGACTTACCGGGGACGATGGTGATACCAGCCATACCCTTCATGCGAAGGAGGGGATCAACTTCACCAACCCAAACGGTCTTTTCACCGTTCTCACGCTCGGTGATAGTAGCTTCTACAGGCATATATGTAGTAGGACGGTGGTGCTGAGGCCAGTTGAACTCAATACCGCCGGATACCCAAGGACCTGCAATACCAACCATTGCGGGCTTGATTACTTCGTTATGATAAACGAAATCGTAGTTGTTTGTTTTATCGAGTGCACGCTGAATCTTACCGCCGATTTCGGGAAGAACTTCAAGTTTGATGTACTCGTTTTCAAGAATAGCTGCGTTGTAAGTTACGTCCTGCTTCTCGTCGCTGATCTTTGTAGTAAACGGAATCGGATAAAGATGTCCGCTTGCACCCTGATAGGGCTTCTTTTCAAAGAACATAGGAAGCGATTCGTACGCACCGGGTTTGTAGGTCGGAATGACCAGATCCTGGAACTGTGCCGTAGTCTTCTTAGCCATTTTCAAAATCTCCTTGAAAATTAAAGTTTTTTGTTTCATACAATTTGATTTTATCACCGTATAACCGTTTTCACAATATCAATAAAAAGTAGTCGGTTTTCACTTTTTGGTCTTGACAAAAATAAATGTTTGTGATATAATTTAAAACCAATTTTAGACTCTCATTTTTTAGGGAGGAAAATGTCATGGAAATAAACATTATTTGCCAACCGGGTGCCGAAAAAACACACTGGTGCAAGCTTTATTTAAAAGGAATACACTCCGAGGCGAAACGCAAGGGCGACACGGTTTCTATACTTGGAATCGAAGATGCCGTTGCCGCTTTTGAAAAAGAAAAACCTGTATGTGCAGGCATACTCTCTACCTCACGTGCATGGATAGAAGAAGCCGCCCGTATACTTTCCGATATGGGAATTGAGCCGATAGTTATCGGCGGTGCCTCAAGAGACGCTTTTCGCCATGCAAGCTACGTCTTTATGGACTACCGTGAAGCAACTTATCAGCTTATCGAATATTTGCGTGCATACAAAAAGGAGCGGATAGCCCTCTTTGCCGTAAGTACCGACTCGGCTACAGACATGATTAAAAAGGATGCCTTTCTCTCTTACGATAAGTGCCGTGAGCATGATGTTTTCTATTACATGGGTGCAGACGGACTTATGAACAGTGCTTGCGAGCGTTTTATGGAAGCAAGCCGCAACTACGATGCAGTAATCTGTTCAAATGACGCAAGTGCAGTCATACTTTTGCATCAACTTGAAGAAAAAGGTATTCGTGTTCCCGAAGACCTCTTTCTCTGCTCTTTCGGTGACATGGCGGTAAGCTCAAGCGGTAAAAAGTCGCTTACTATGGCCCGTTTGAATTGTATTGAGGTCGGTAAGCAAACGGTTAAAATGTGTCACCATCTGACCTCATCACCTAACATTTCAAGCATCAGCACAAAAATACGCTGTGACCTAATAATTGGCGATACCACGGACAATCTCCCCGTAAAGAAAGAAACACTCGGAACATCGCACGCCTTTGCAGATATTGCTTTGAACGTACATAATGACCCGACAGTATCTAAAATATTCCTTGCCGAAAAAATTCTTTCAGCATGCGATGCCATAGATATCGACCTTTTGAAGCTTATAATCAACGGGTACAAATATTTTGATATTGCTGAAATTTTACATGTATCCGAAAGTACGATCAAATATAGACTCAAGCGGATAATTTCAATAGCAGAACTTGAGTCCCGTGACGAAGTGATTGACATAATGAAAATGTTTTTGAATTAATCAAAGAAGCGACGGCTTTGCCGTCGCTTCTTTGTTTTTATCTTAAAAATCCGCCGCCGATATTTATAGTTTCCCCCGTAATAAAGGTGTCCTTCGCGAGATAAAGTGCAAGTGACGCAACCTCCCTCGGCGTGCCGATACGTCCGAGCGGTGTTTCATCGGCAAGTGATTTCAAATCATCCTCGGAAAGCCGTTTATTCATTTCGGTCGCAATAACGCCGGGTGCAATGCAGTTAACCTGTATACCACTTGGTCCAACCTCTTTGGCAAGTGCCTTGGTAAAGCCTATCATGCCTGCCTTGGCGGTAGAATACGCAACCTCGCACGAACCGCCGACAACACCGAAAATCGAAGAAATATTAATAATCTTTCCGCTTTTTTTATTTATCATATCGGGCAAAAAAACTTTAGCGGTTATAAAAACACTTTTTAAATCAACCGACATAATATCGTCCCACTCGGCTTCGGAAAGGTCTGTAACAAGACCGAAATGAGAAATTGCGGCATTATTGATAAGTATATCAACGTCGCCGATTTGCTCATGCACTTTTTGCATCGAAGAAAGGCTTGAAACATCACCTTGAACTAAAGTTATATCAAGATTTGCAATGCTTTCAAGTTTTTCCGGAGCATTATGCCAGAGTGCAAAAACCTTGTATCCGTTTTTAGCAAATACGGTTGCTATTTCATAGCCGATGCCTCTGGAAGCACCTGTAACAAGAACCTTTTTCATTATACAATAACGTCCTTGGGAGGAAGAACGTACTTATCCCTGAAATCGTTATACAACTCTGTATAATGGGAGTTCTCCTCGCTCTTAAGTTTTTCAAGATAGTCATGAAGGTCGAGTGCATCGTGCTCCATCTCAATTACACAACCTGCAACGTTTGAGCAATGGTCTGCAACACGCTCGAGGTTGTTGATAAGGTCATTGAGAACAAAGCCGAGTTCAATGGTACATTCGCCACGCTGAAGTCTTGCAACGTGACGCTTTTTAATCTTTGCATTGAGATAGTCGATTACTTCTTCAAGAGGTTCAACCGAGAACGCCTGTTTCATATCACCGTTGCAGAAAGCATCAAGTGCACTGTCGAGGATCTCTTCAACAGCCGAAACCATTACGTTGATCTCCTTTTGTGCTTTTTCGGAGAAAGCAACTTTCTTCTCAGCCATTTCCTGTGCAGTACCGGCGATATTTACCGCATGGTCAGAAATACGCTCAAAGTCACCTATGATGTGAAGAAGCTTGGTAAGCTCGTGACCGTCTGCTTCGGTAAGCTCCTGTGAGCTTATCTTAACAAGATAGGTTCCGAGTGTATCTTCATATTTATCAACCTTATCTTCTTCCGCCTTGATCGACTCCATACCCTTATCGGTATAATTGTTGAGAAGAAGAATAGAGTTTTTGAGAGAGCGAACAGAGAGTTTCGCCATATCAAATGCAACCTTGCGGGAGGTTTCAATAGCAACCGCAGGAGTTGCAAGAAGGCGGTCGTCAAGAAGCTCTGCGGTTTCGGCTTCATCCTTGGAATCGGGAACGGTAAGCACCGCAAGCTTTTCCAGCACGCGAGAAGCGGGCATAAGGAACAAAAGTGCAATAAGTTTGAATACGGTGTGAACGAGTGCAATGCCAAAATGATCAATGGTTGCGGGGAAATTAAAGTCTATAAACGCATTAGCGATATAGAAGCCGCCGCCAACCAAGCAAGCCGCCGCTATGTTGAAATAAAGATGAACAAGTGCCGCTCTGCGTGCGTTCTTACCCGCACCGATTGAAGAAAGCATTGCGGATACGCAAGTACCGATGTTCTGACCGATAATAATCGGGATTGCGGTGTAATAAGAAATTACGCCCGTCGTCGAAAGTGCCTGCAAAATACCTACAGACGCAGAGGACGACTGAATAATAGCGGTAAATACCGTACCTACGATAATACCGAGAATGGGGTTTGCAAACTTAAGCAACACGCTCTGGAAAGCGGGGCTGTTCTTAAGTCCGCCTACGGAGCCTGACATAAGCTCCATGCCAGTCATAAGAACTGCAAAACCAACGAAAATAAGACCGATATCTTTACGCTTTGCGTTCTTCTGGAACATTACGAGAATGATACCTATGAAAGCAAGGATAGGAGAAAAGCTTGACGGCTTAAAGAATTCAAGAATACCGCCCCCCTGAATGCCAGCGGTACTGAGAAGCCACGCAGTTACGGACGTGCCAAGGTTTGCACCCATAATAACACCGGTTGCCTGATGAAGCGTCATGATACCTGCGTTTACAAAACCGACTACCATAACCGTAGTAGCGGAAGATGACTGAATAACAAGTGTTACACCAAGTCCGAGCAAAAAGCCGTTAAAGGTGTTTGATGTAAGCTTTGCAAGAATGTTTTTAAGCTGTCGACCTGCACTCTTTTCAAGAGCATCACCCATTACCTTCATTCCGTAAAGGAACAAAGCAAGTCCGCCAAGCAGAGTGAACACATCAAAAATAGTCATTTAATTCTCCTTTTTTCGCAAAAAGTATATAATTATGGACATTTTCACGCCATTTTTAATATACCATATCCCCAAAAAATCCGCAATAGTAAAATATTTACGAATTTTTACATCATCGACTGACCGTTTATAGTAATTCCAAATGAAAGTCCGAGTGTTGATGCCGCATTTTTACACATAATCATTCTGCCGTGGAATATTTCAAAAAAATCCATTACCGAGCCGAAAGCAGTATCGACGTCAAGACGGAGAGCCAACGTTTTTTCCTCCACGTCAAGATGCAGGTCGGTAGAATAAACAGAATAATTAACTCTGTCATGAATGTCAAAAGTAGTAACGTCCTCGTTGCGTACACGGCTTCTGCGAACGTCACTTTTATCCGCAATAATAAGTGCCGCTGCAATTTCATTTACGGGCACTCCCGTACCCTCGTCATGGTTGCCTATCGCACTTATTATGCGTGAAATATCCTTGGGAGGCATTCCAAGATTATCAAGAATACGGAAGGACATAACCGCACCGCTTTGTGAATGGTCAACACGGTTGATTATATTGCCGATATCGTGCATGTAGCCTGCGATTCTCGCAAGGTCAACCGTATGTTCATCAAAACCGAGTTTTTCAAGAATATCGCCGGCAACGGTTGCAACCTTGGTCACATGTGCATAGCTATGTTCGGTGTAACCGAGCGCATCAAGTGCACGGTTTGCCTCATCAATATACACGTTTACTGCTTCATTTTTCTTAATTTGTTCAAAAGTAATCATACTATTTTCCTTAACCGAAATCGAATTTTGCCTGTCTGTCCTCAAGTTTGAGTACCGCATCAAAGGGTTTGCCCGTCTTTGAGATAAAACCTTTAATTTTAGAAGTTTTTCCCTCTTTCAACAAGAGATAAACATTCTTTTTTGAAATAACCCTACCACATATAACACGGCTTACACCGAATTTGCATCCGTCCTTATAGTTTGAGCAACCGTAGCCGAATGTAGTTCTGCGGATTTTACCGCCGCAAAACGGGCAGTCGCAAATTTCATCACCGATAAACCCGTCGTCAAAATCATCTTCGGGTACCATGTCCCGCTTGGCAAAAACCTCGCTTATCTCCTTTTCGGCAAGTTTAACACCGCCGTCAACTGTCATATTACCCTTAAAGATTTGCTTGAGAGCCTTACCAAGCTCACTCGTCTTATACTTGTCCATGGATATTCCCATCTGAAGCAAAGACTGTATCAGAAACTCGCCCCCCGGAAGAATATAGTAAACGTCTTTTTTCAGTTCAATATATCCGCTTTTACGTGCATTGTCAATGATACCGGTTCTCGTTGCCTCGGTACCAAGCTCAAGTCCCTCGAAAATCGCCTTATAGTCCTCCTCGTCGCTCTCCTCGGTGCCGTCCTTTGCCGCCGCCTTTTCCTCTTTGAAAGGATTTTTCAAGTAGTTATTGAGGGTTTCAATGGTATAGTGTTTAGGAGGTGTGGTTTCCTTTTCGGCAGGAACAAAATTAACATTGACTTCATCGCCTTTTTCAAGAGGTGGAAGCACCTTGTCCTTCTGCGAATAATCATCAAATTTAGTCCAGCCCGGCTCTAAAATCACGGTTCCCTTGAGAACAAACTCCTCAAGGTCGCCAACTGCAATTTTAATCTCGGTTTTCTCCGCCTTACACTCAAGTGCACAGAATACGGCTACAAAGCGGCGGAATACCGTCGAATACACCTTATTCTCGGCTTCGGTAAGGTCGCCCTTTTTAGGAATTTTATACGTTGGAGTAAGTGCCGAGTGCGATTCGATTTTAGAATCGTCAAAAATACTCTTTTTAAACTTGAACTCAACGGGATAGCCGAGTGCCGCCACGTTTTCAAGAATCTTTTTCACCTTACCCTGCTCTGCGGTGGCAAGATACTCGGAATTTGTACGGGGATATGTCAGATACCCACGTTCATAAAGATTCTGTACTATTTCAAGGCTCTCGCCCATCGACATTTTATATTTTTTAC
Source organism: Eubacteriales bacterium (assembly GCA_045538895.1). Taxonomy (GTDB): domain Bacteria; phylum Bacillota; class Clostridia; order Oscillospirales; family CAG-272; genus UMGS902. The sequence goes on along the minus strand of JAZQEH010000109.1, from coordinate 10,593 downwards.
CAAGCACATTCTGCAGTTTTGAAAGAGAATAAAGCTTGCCCGGCAAAATCTCGTCTTTTTTGCGTTTAACGTGAGTTACTCTTGCACCAGTTTGATTATACTGCGTACAAAGTGCAAGCACCTTATTTTGCTCATTTGCACCGAACTTAACCTTGCTTGTAAGCTCAACAACCGCACCTTTGGTTTCCTCGGCACTCTTGGCAACATAGTATTTTTCAGGTACAAAATGCCGTATCGCCATATCCCTGTCATATATTGCCTTTACGATAGGTACTATAACTCTGCCAACACGAAGAAGCTTTCCTGTTTTAAGCGTTGCAAATCGCGTTAAATTAACACCGTAAAGCCAATCTATATAAGTGCGTGCGAACCCCTCGTTAGCAAGCGTTTCATACTCACTCTCGTTTTTCATTTCTTCAAGAGCTGCACGCACTGTTTCGTTTGTCTGGTCAGGTAACCAAAGCCTCAAAAACGGCTTCGTTCCGTTCAGCGCATGCATAACGCAAAGGCGAACTATAATCTCGCCCTCACGGTCTGCGTCCCCTGCGTTTATAATTGCATCAACGTCCTGACGGTTGCAAAGGTATTTAAGCGTTTCAAACTGTCTTGCAACGCCTGTATCAACCGTTTTATCCGTGCCACGCTTCAAAGTGAAACGAAATTCTTTCGGAAAGCACGGCAGATTGTCAATAGTCCAGCGTGCATCGGGGGGAGGATTGTCAAGATAATCCTCTATATCGCAGAGAGAAAACAAGTGACCGAATGCCCAGCTTACAATATAGCCATTGCCCTCAAAATAACCGTTTTTCTTTTGCTGATTACCGATTGCACCCGAAATATTTCGTGCAAGACTCGGCTTTTCGGCGATAATGAGTTTCATAAGTTTTCCCTCCTTTTGTAAATTTTCAATTATTATAATATTATCATATTTTTTTGTTTTTTGCAAGATAAAAGAGCCGCTAAAACGGCTCTTTTAATTAACCGAGCAAAACGTCAAACACAAGCATTAAGCAAAAGCCTACCAAAAGCGAATACGTTGCTCCTCTCTCGCTTCCGTGTGCATGAGTTTCGGGAATCATCTCATCGCTTATGACGTACAGCATAGTTCCGCCCGCAAAAGCAAGTGCAAATGGGAGAATGGCAGCCGAAACACTTACTGCAAAATAGCCTATCACAGTTCCGACAACCTCAACAAGACCTGTTAACATAGCACAGATAAACGTTTTTCTAGGAGATACTCCTGCGGCAAGCATGGGTGAAATTATCACCATGCCCTCCGGAACGTTTTGAAGTGCAATACCGCCGGCTATCAATAATGCCTGAGTTGTATCACCCGAACCAAAGCCTACTCCGGCGGCAATCCCCTCCGGAAAATTGTGTATCGCAATCGCCATGACAAACAATAACACTTTACTTAAATTTGCATTATTGTGACTCTCGATATCGGCACCCACTATTTTATGAAGGTGAGGCACAATTTTATCAATAAGATTAAGACAAAATGCACCGACAAATATTCCAATTACGGTTATAACAACTCCGTATTTACCACCGTATTCAATTGAAGGCATAACAAGCCCCAAGACAGCCGCTGCAAGCATGACGCCTGCTGCAAAAGACAGAACTATATCAGAAAAGCGATGCGAAATCTTTTTGAATATAAACCCTATCAGCGAGCCGATTATCGTTGCCCCGCCAACGCCCAACGCCGTGAGTAATACAAGTTTCATTTTATCTCCTCTTTAGATATATCTTTATGTTTTACATCGGCTCTTTTTTTATTGCAGTTTTTAGCAAAAAATTTAAACGCAAGCGGCCATACGCAACATGCAAACACAACGATTATAAAATATCGGATAGCATCTGCAAGCACGTGTCCTTGGCAAAGTGCATAAAGTGGCGATTTTAACCCCTCTTTGATTATCAAAACAACCGCCGTTCCCAAAACGAGTTTTAGCACTTGCCCCCAAAAAGGTGCCGCAGTATCATAATTTATAAACATTCTATCAAGTTCAAATCCCAAAAACGCACCGAGAGTTATACCCAAAATCTTGTATGAATTTTTCGTTGCATCCAAAAGATTTTCTGCATCGGTACCGATGGGGAACGAAAAAAACTCCATATAAAAAACATATGAAAGTGATAATATACACAAAAGTGCAAAAAGCACTCGCATGCCCGTTTTACTTTCGTAAAACTTAACTATTAACGGGTAAAGCACAAAAATCAGCACGAGTGCTATGCCAACCGAAACGAAAACATCAAGCGGTGTATGTACGCCGAGATATAACCTCGAAAGCGGAACGAGTATACAAAGCAAAATACAGATCACACGCATTACCTTGCCGCAAAAAGCTCTTGCTATCGAGCCGTATGCTCCAACCGAGATTTGTGTATGTCCGCTTGGAAACGAATACCCCGTAGCCTCCGTCCTTGCGGACTCTACAATCGTAAAACTCTTATCTTTTACCCACGGTCGCGGTACTCTGCAAGCTATTTTCAAGAACTGATTTGCAAGCAGTCCGAAAATGCCGACAAAAAGGACGTAATAGCCTTTCTTTTTGTTCAAGCACCACAGTAAAAGAAAACCTATTATTATAAACACGGTTTCTTCACCGAAATGCGTGATAAGTGAAAAGAATCTGTCTAAAAAAGGAGTCCTTATGCTTTCAAAAAACTTCAGTATTTCCATTTCAAACAACTCCGAACAGTATAAAGCCTACGGTATTTATGCCGAAATTTGCAAACATATGTACAAACCATGATGGGTATACGGTTTTGCTTGAATCGTTGAGATAATTGAAAATCAAACCGCCAACTACAAGTCCCGTAAACAGTAGCATCAATGTAAAGATATCGAACATTCCCCACATCATGCCTGCATGGTAAAACGCAAACATCACAGAACTGAACACGTGTGCGACTGTGCCTCCCGAATATTTTTTCAACGTTACGAAGCCGAATCCACGGAAGAAGAACTCCTCAAGAAAAGAGTTGATTATTGAAAGGTACAGCGATACGTACAAGAAGTTTTCTGCCGTTATGCCCATATTACCCGTCAGAGAGGTCGTAACGTTTGAAAAATCTATCACCGTTCTCAAAGCAAAATATCCGCCAACTATAATCGCATACACCAAAAGTCCGAGGACGAATGCCTTTAGCAAGCCGCGGCGTTTGAAGGCAAAAAGCGATTTAAAGTCGCCGAAATCGTCTTTATTGATTACAAAGAAAAGTAATGGCAATAGTAAAAAGAAAACTATTTTTATCGGTATTTTAGTAAAATAGTCGGGATGCAAAAAAGCATCAACAAGCGTAACCAGAAGCGAAAACACAAACACGGTAGCCGCTATGATATTTCTGTTTTTGGTCATAAAAAATCTCCTTATGTGGACAGTTATATATCACGTCAAATCAAAAGTAACGGTTTAACTGTTGTTTCAACAACAAGCGTTGGCGAGCTACTTTTAGGAATAACTCGTACATAGAAACTATGATCCCTTTTTTCATTTACTTCTTTTTTTCCTCTAAACACTGCACTGTATTTATTAAGTCCTTTTTCCATGCCAAAATCAGGCACACTGCATTTAAAAACATTGCCTGATTTTTCAAAAGTAATTTCTTTTGATATTCTCTCTTTTCCTTTATAATAATTGAAACTCGTTTCTTCAAGCTCCACATCATCACTATCAAAAGCTAAAGTTATCTCCAATCCTTTAAATGCACCGCCGTAATTTATATACTCTACAACATACGGTCTTTGACTTTGGCAATTATCAAAAATTTCTTGAACAAATTCTGGTTTCAAATCCTGAACATAAGGATCTTCTTCAAAGGCATTATAAGTATCACTGAACCTACACAAACACGGAGTCCCTTTAAACTCATATTTATCAAAGCAAGGCATAACAATTACTTCACTTTTGAAATTTGCACTTAATACTTCTGCAAAGTCTTTCGCTTCTTCTTCGGAAAGTGTAGCAAAATAAGATGACAAAACAGCCATGTATTTATCGTTAGAAACATCTACGATTACACTAAATAAACGCTTGCTTTTTTCTTTGACAAGATAATACCCTCTTTTTTCAAAAGACCTATGTAAATATAACTCGATATAATCCGAATAATAATTAAAACCTTTTCTTTTTATCAAAAACATTTTATCCATGTCTTATGCTCCTCTCAAAGCGAGTCTAACCAATTATACCATAATTACAGACTGTCTTTCAACCTTTGACTTGAATTAATCTTTCAAACATGGTAAAGTAATCACAAAGGAGTTGATACTATGCTTACTATAAATTATACTAACGGTACTTTTGTCACTGACGGAGAAAATGGCACCGCAGTATGCAATATATGCCCGGCAAAGATTGAGCTTATCGGTGGAGGCGAAATTCCCGCAGATGATTTTGACGAGCTTAATGTAAACGATACATATATTGATGAAGTAAACGGACTTATAAAGGTTGTTCGCGTTATCGAAAACGTAAGCGACAGCGACGTCACTTTCCGTGATATTTTTGAGGTTAAAACATCTTTTGTTCCCACACGCTATCTTATCCCCTGTGTAAATTACAACGGCAATGACGGTTGCAGAGAAAACACTCCGATGGGGCTTACCCGTGACGGAAGCCCTTGGATTTTCGCATATGACCGTATGGGTATTCCCTCCTGTACACTTTGCGAAACCAAGGATTTCGGCGTTGCGGCATTTGTCAGCGACTGCGATGAAGCATCGCTTCGTTCTGCTTGCTCGCTTATCGAAAACAGTGACGGAACTTTTACGCAGCGTATTTTCCATCCGGTTGTTGAAGCACCGTATACATATTCAAGCAAAAATATTCTCACCGAAAGATACGATGAATATATCACGCTTACACAAGGTGAAAAAATTACATTCACCATGTACGTTTTTGCGTGCAAACCGATGTATGAAAACTATGCGGCGGCAAATCTGCTTGACCGTGCGGCTGATATTTTCAACCTTGAGCGTGACACATGTCTTACGCCAAAGGAAGTATGGGACCTTGGAATCAAGTATGCTAATGCCCTGCTCTATGACTATAAGGGACACAAAATGATTATCACTCACTACGCTCCAAGGCTTTTCCGTTCGCAGCACGGTGCAAAGATAACGGGCGAGGAAATGGCACACAGAATGAAAGACCCATACTATACCGAAATCGGTTGCTTTGATGAGCGTTTTGAAATGGGTTGGGCTGACCAAGGCCTCTTAAACTCACGCATGCTTGCCGCTGATGCTATTGAACGTGGCGACAAAAAACAGCTTGACATTGCTATCGGTATATTTGAATCATGGGCGGACAAGCAGCAGGAAAACGGACTTATCCGTACACAGTTCCAGCAATACTACGAAACAGAAGCCTACGATTTCGCCAATCCCGACATTTGCAACTTCGGTTGGGGTGCGGCGGAAATGTCGAGAATGTACACTCTCCTTAAAGAAAACGGCATCGACAAACCTAAGTTCAAGGACTTTGCCGTTAAAATGTGCGACTTTTTCTGCGAAAACTACTCCGACAAGTTTGCTTTCGGCAAGGCGTGGACGCTTGACGGCAAATGTGTAATGCCAAACGGTACAATAGGCGGATTCATGGTGCTTGGCATGCTTGAAACCTACCGCATCACAGGCGACAAAAAGTATCTCGAAACCGCAGTCAAAGCGATTGATTTCTACTTTGAGCGTGACCTTAACAGATTTGTTTGCTCGGCAGGCGCACTTGACTGCCAGAGTATAGACAAGGAAACTGCATATCCATTTATCAATTCTTCCATTATACTCTATGAGGAAACAAAAGACGAAAAGTATCTTGACTATGCTAAAAAAGCAGCATACTACTTCTTCTCCTGGGCATTCCACTATGACGTGCTTTATCCAAGCGAAAGCGAATTCACCGAATACGGCTATTCTACCAAGGGCGGCACAAGTGTTTCAACCGAGCATCATACCATTGACTCATGGGGCTCCGCAGCCGTTACAGGCTTCCTTGCGCTTGCACATTACACGGGCGACGAGCGTTGGAGAAAGCGTGCGCACGCCATGTGGGCAAATGCTATTCAGGGTATTGCTACCGAAGAAAAGCGTACATTCCACTATCAAGACCGTCCTGTAGGCTCACAGAACGAGGGCTTCTTCCACTGCCGTTGGACAAAGTACCGCCCAACATGCGAGGAGCGTGGCCACTACAACGATTGCCTTTGCGCATGGGCAGGCGCCTATCGCATGATGACACTCTTCGACCAGAAAAACGAAGTTGTTAAAGATGGTTTTTTAAAGAGATAAGAATATATGCAAAAACGACACCTCGATGAGGTGCCGTTTTTATTGTATATTTGAATCTGACTTTCGTAACAAGTTCTTGCACGGAATGATGACTGCAGGGCAGCTTGCTCCCGCCGTCAGCGATGGTCAACGCATAGATCCGTCCCCTGTGTTTTCGTGTGTTTTTGTTTTCTGTTTTCTTAAAAGTTGGCCACATGCCCATCATAGTAATAAAACAAATAGTCGCGAAAATAATCAAACCAATAATAATCATATATTGTTAAATAATTTTTAGGAAACAGTGTTCTAAATTTATTATTGGTTACTATTCTGCCATAAATATCCCAATCATTCACATCAATTGAGTATTTGAGGACTTTTCCGTGTTCATCAACGCCTTCTTCAATTGTTGCCTTTCCATATATGATAAACAATGTATCCATTCCCATCCATATATCTCGTGATAACGGTTTAAAAACTGCAGAATACACTTTCGAATCCCATATATACGTTGGAACAAAAAGTTCTCGGCGAATATTATCATTATACATTCCGCCATTATCTCCAATAATATGTTTTGTGCCTGAATTTACAATATAATACTCTTTATTGTTATTTGAAGGCAAGGCAGATAAACAAATTTTTGTCGGAATCATGAAGGTAAGTAAAAACAATGACAAAACAATAAAAAAACTTTTAATAAAAATAATACTTTTTTTATGAATACTTTTCCTATTATGTTTCATAGTCCTCCTATATATAAATGGTATTTAATGTGGTGTAAATATCTCCCAACGAGAAAACGATGTGGGCTGCGGATAATTTAAGCACCCGATTTTAGAAAATCCATAATCTTCTCTCATGCTTTCTCGTAAAGGTTTTACATACTTAATAATTCCTAACTTTATCATACCTTTTGCTATCTTGCTTCTTTCGTCTGGGAAAATATTGACATAAGTAGTCCTTCCATTCAAACCACGTGCTGCTTTAACAGTGCTACCCGTCATATTTGCCCATTCTTGTGCGAAAATATGTTCACCAAATGTATTCCCTGTTCTACACGAGCCGAAAAATGTACACGTACTGTGTTTTAAATGTACCCTGTGTTTTAAATAGTTAGTCTGAGTTTTTCTGTAATAACTTTTGTTCTTTTATTGAAAAAGTTGCAACTACAAAAAGCACCAAATATATTGTTAAAAAAAATATAATATTTAATAACATTCCTTGAATTCCTAATTTGTAAAATACCAAATAAGGCAAATATGTCACCACACCATACAAAATAAACTTTACAAATACTTTCATTTTGTAAGTATTTGTTACATTATGCTTAGATAAACAATACAACAACGAAAATACGCATATAAAAAAGTTAACTATTGGGATAAATCTAATTGTATTTTGTAATTTCAAACTAATCATACATATCTCCTAAATCACCGGAACACCGGAACACGGGGGGCGGTTCTGTGTGTGTTTGGTTAATCAATTCTTTTTTCCTCCGTCCAGATTACCATTCATATAGGTAGGAATCTTTTTTTACATCAAAATCATGTATTTTTTTCGGCACCCCATTGCCTTTAAAAATAAACTCTGTAGGCAAAAGCACTATTACATCTAATGAATTTAATGTTTCTAAAACATCCGTCATATTTCTACCATAGTATAACATCATTTTCTTACTAGTCCAAGGAAAACAGAAAATTTTCTTCTCACATGCATACCCTATAGCAGCCATACATCTATACTTTTCATTTCCTACCCTTTTAACAGACATCTCTGCCCTGTCTTTTGATATACCAAACAATTCACAAACTTCGCCAGCACTCATACTGCTATTTCGGCTTACAAGTTCTTGTTCTATTATATCTTTAATGGGGCATTCAGAAGAATGCATGCTATAACATCTATCCATATAACATGATTTATCGACGATTTCTTTTAAGGTGATTTTTTCTTTGTTAAAAATAATTTCAGGTTCATCAAAACCAACGAAATCTTCGATGGATTCTCCATACATAGAAACTGTATAGCTAATCGCCCAAGCAGTAGAATCAATAGAACCTTCTAATACATTTATTCCTGATGAAAAAGAAAGCTCCTTTTCATCAAAACTTATATTATGCTTACCAAAAGAAGCATTGCAAACTGCATACCCTGAAAAGCCAACTATCTTTAGTTCATTCATTTTATTTCCCTACCAATTACCTTTTGTACATTATTAACCCTGGTCGGAACACGGAGGACGATTCTGTGTGTTTTTGCCGCGGTGAGCACATTACCGAGGTTATTGTATGGCGATTAATAATCGCCCCTACAAGTTGCAAGTCTTTGTCAGCTATCATGCACAGAATCAGCATTTGTGTTATACTTTGACCGATAATAACTTATGAGTAATAACGCACTTAAAAAGCTAGTTGCCATTAAAAACATACATAATTCTAAAGAAAAAACCTCATATTTCGCTTTCAAAACCATTTCGCCACAATATGTATCTATTACATTAGGCAAATTAATTGAATCATAAAAATCATCTCGCGAAGAATAATATGCATCGGTTTGATTATATTCTTCACCGCTAATACTAATCAGCAAATTAGTTCGCACGGCATATACATATAGTACATCGCTCATCCCTGCCCATACAATTCCGCCATTTGTAGGAATGCGAAGTGTATAATTGAACTCACCATCATAATTGCCATCATGATTGAAAACATATATATTTCCTTTTTTTGTATTAACCAAGTATAAAAACTCATCATCACTAAAACACATTTCATCTCCATAAAGTGTTGGTGTTTCTTTTGAAAGTTCTAAAAATTCAGATTGATCTACACTAAAATACATAAGAATTTTAAATATAGAAAATAAATAGCAACCAAGCAGAAAAATTATCAGTAGAATACATAATAATCGTTTCAAACAATCCCCCCTACTTTCCCATTTTATTAATTATGATACTAATATCATATCATACTTTTATTGCTTTGCAAACACTTTTTTGTGATAAAGTGTTGACAAACGTCGAATTATATATTACAATTCTATCAAATGGTAGAGGCGCGTTTGGTCGTCAGTAGCTGTGACGTGAAAGGTCTTGCAAACCGTTGTCACTGCGAAAGAGGCGGACGCCGAAGGCAACATATGCAAAATGTTGTTCTGGTTGCACATAATAAGATGTGTGCGACTGTCGCCTGAAAAGGCGGAGGGCTATCGGTTAATAGATTTTGAAATTCTTTTAAACAAAATGTATTTGCTGAGCAGCCAATCCGTTGGATTGGCTGTTTTTTCTACCGGAAAGGAATATTTATGAAAAAAACAGTATTTAAGGGTGTTGCGACCGCACTTATCACCCCCCTTACCGAAAACGGAATTGATTTTGATGCCTTTGGCAGACTCATTGACTGGCAGATTGAAGAAGGAATCAACGCACTTGTGGTTTGCGGCACTACCGGCGAGGCTTCTACCCTTACTGACGATGAGCACCGTGCTGCAATTTCATATGCGGTTAAGCGTGCGGCTGGCAGAGTGCCGATTATCGCAGGTACAGGTTCAAACGACACCGCTTACGCACTTGAGCTTACACGCCATGCATGCGAAGCAGGCGCAGATGCTATCCTTGTTACAACTCCTTACTACAACAAGGCTACGCAAAAAGGTCTTATACAGATGTACACCGCTATTGCCGATGAAAGCACAGTTCCTGTAATTCTTTACAACGTGCCTTCACGTACAGGTGTTAACATTGAGCCTAAAACATACGCAGCTCTTGCAGACCATCCCAACATCGTTGCTATAAAAGAAGCAAACGGAAACATCTCCAAAATCGTTGAAACAATGTCGCTTGTGCATGACAAGCTTGACCTTTATTCCGGCAACGATGACCAGATCGTTCCGCTTATGTCACTCGGCGGTGTTGGCGTTATTTCGGTTATTTCCAACCTGCTCCCTAAAGAAACGGTTGAACTTACCAACCGCTATTTTGCCGGCGACGTTGCGGGTGCAGCAGAGCTTCAATACAAGTATCACTATCTTATTGATGCACTTTTCAGTGAAGTAAATCCCATCCCTGTTAAAGCTGCTATGGCGGCTATGGGTTTCTGCGAGGATTATCTCAGACTGCCCCTTACACCTATGGAGGAAAGCACCAAGGCGGTATTGCTCAAGGCGATGCGTGATGTAGGCATCGCGAACGTATAATTCCTGCTAATATTTAACACAGGTGTGTTCGCTTTGGAACTCCTCGCAAAATGGGTCCCATCCCATTTTGCCGCACAAAGTGCGGTCCCGAGGATTTCGTTTTACTA
>JAZQEH010000108.1:0-12291 GCA_045538895.1 Eubacteriales bacterium | reverse complement strand
CCACTGCTGCCTCCCGTAGGAGTCTGGACCGTATCTCAGTTCCAATGTGGCCGTTCAACCTCTCAGTCCGGCTACTGATCGTCGACTTGGTGAGCCGTTACCTCACCAACTATCTAATCAGACGCGAGCCCATCTTTGCACAACGGATCTTTGGCACATCGGTCATGCGGCCAATGTGCATCATTCGGTATTAGCAGCTGTTTCCGGCTGTTATCCCGATTGCAAAGGCAGGTTGCTCACGCGTTACTCACCCGTCCGCCACTAAACTAAAACAAAATCCATCCGAAAACTTCATTCGTAATAGTTCCGTTCGACTTGTATGTGTTAGGCACGCCGCCAGCGTTCATCCTGAGCCAGGATCAAACTCTCTAAATAATTGTATTTGAAACATCCTTTCGGATGTACACAAATCTTAGAGTTGTTTAATCTCTACTCAAGCAATCGCTTGCTCTTTCGCATAAGTTTTTTACTAGTTTCAATAAAGAATTGTTCGAGATCTACACTTAACTTTGCAGTTCGTGTTTCTTTCTCTTTGTTGTTCAATTTTCAATGACCGAATTTCAAAGCTGTGTTTTTGCACAACCTTGTATATTATACACACCACGGTATGCCTTGTCAATAGGTTTCTCAAAATTTATTCGATTTTTCAAACCAATCGGACAAGCCCAAAGTGGTGAGCTTTTTCATTCTATCACGCGTAAAGCCTTTTGTCAAGCACTTTTTCGCAATTTTTTTGAACTTTTTTTGCTGCCACATTATATAGTAATTCTTTCCATTTACAACCACAATTTGTAGTTTCCCTCCCACACACGCATATATAATATAAATGATAATTCTGTGAAACTTTCAAAAAAGTATAGCCAAAACCGAATTGTTATGCTACAATATTTTAGAGTATTAAAAGAAAGTGAGATATATAGATGTCAAAAAACTGTGAAAGTAACTGCCGCCTCGGCAAAGTGGGCGGCGAAGCAGTGCTTGAAGGCGTTATGATGCGTTCGGGCGACCGCTACAGCATAGCTTCCCGAAAAGAGGATGGCTCGATTACCGTATCGAACCACTCATACACCTCCTTGCGTAAAAAGCACAAGTTCTTCAACCTGCCTATTATCCGCGGTATTGTTTCGCTTGTGGAATCGTTCAAGCTCTCGTTCAAGGTGCTTACCCTCTCCGCAGAGGCAATCGGCATGGACCTTGATGAACCCGAAACCAAGTTTGAAAAATGGCTGCTCGACAAATTCGGTGACAAAATCTTCAATATTATAATGGCGATTGCGGGAGTGCTCGGAGTTTTCCTCGCAGTGGGACTCTTCTTCCTGCTCCCCACCGCCGCTACCAAAGGTATTGACTACCTGCTCTCTCTCGGCGGCCTTTCGCTCGGATGGGCAAAGACGCTCTGCGAGGGCATCATCCGTATCGGAATCTTTGTAGCCTACATCTTGCTCGTGGCACTCATGCCCGACATCCGTCGCACGTTTGAATATCACGGCGCAGAGCACAAGACCATCGCATGCTATGAGGCAGGCGAGGAGCTTACCCCCGAAAACGCAGCAAAGCACACACGTTTCCACGCACGTTGCGGCACAAGCTTCATATTCGTAATGCTCATTCTCAGCGTGCTTGTGTTCTCTCTCCCCTTTGTTCCGTGGGACAACATCTGGCTCCGCTACGCAATCAAGCTTCCGCTCATGCCCCTCATCTGCGGACTCGGCTTTGAGTTTATCCTTTACGCAGGCAAGCACGACAACATTCTTACAAGAGTTTTGTCCGCCCCCGGCCTCTGGATGCAGCGTGTAACCACACGTGAGCCCGACCTCAGCCAGCTTGAAATCGCAATCACCGCCGCAAAAGCGGCAATGCCCGATGAATTTGACTATGCCGAGGTTGAAGCAACCATCAAAGCTTCGTTGCCCGAAGATGACGACGATGATGACGATGACGACTCCGACGAAGATGACGATTAACGAAATAAAAACCATGCTCGCCGCCGCAGGTATTGAAAACTGCGACGGCGAAGCACGTATACTGTGCGAGGAGTTTTCGGGCAAGGAGCTTGAAAACGCCGTTTCAAGACGCATAAAGCACGAACCGTTACAATATATAATAGGAAGATGGTTTTTTTACAGAGAGGAATATTTTGTTTCTCCCGACTGCCTGATTCCACGCAGCGACACCGAGGTGCTGGTTGACCATCTTGTGAAAAATCTGCCGCAGAGCGCAAGCTTTCTCGACCTGTGCACAGGTAGCGGCTGCATTGCAATATCCCTTGCCAAAAACCGTCCCGATACAAGCGGAAAAGCCGCCGATATCAGCGAAAAGGCGCTTGCAATCGCAGAGAAAAATGCACGTCACAACGGTGTTACCACAGTTGAGTTTTTCAAAACCGATGTAAAAAACGCTCCCGACACAGACGAAAAGTTTGACTGCATCGTTTCAAATCCGCCGTACATCGCTTCGCACGTTGTTGACACGCTCGAAGAGGAGCTTTCGCACGAGCCACGCATTGCACTTGACGGCGGCGGGGACGGCATGGACTTTTACCGTGCGATTGTGAAAAACTTTAAACCTCTACTGAACAAAAACGGGTTTTTCGCATTTGAATTCGGCTATGACCAGAAGGACGCTGCCACCGCTCTTGCAAATGAGCATGGCTTTGACTTTACCGCAATTTATGACTACGGCGGCAACTTCCGTGCCGCCATACTGAAAGGAAAAATGCTTTGATTGGAATTTTTGACAGCGGTCTTGGTGGGCTTACCGCCTACCGTGAACTGCACACTCTGCTGCCAGACGAACATTTTGTATACTTTGGCGATACGGGACGTGTTCCCTACGGCTCCCGCTCGCACGAGATCCTGCTCAAATATGCACGTCAGGATATCAACTTTCTGATTTCAAAGGGTGCCGATGCAATTTTAGCCGCTTGCGGCACGGTAAGCTCGGTGGTGCTTGACGAAATCAAGGGCGAATACGCAGTACCCGTTATCGGTGTTGTTGACGCATCCGCCGCAGAAGCGCTCGCGGCTACCAAAAACGGCATCATCGGAGTTATCGGCACGGGCGCAACCGTTTCAAGCGGTGCTTTTGAGAAAAAGCTCTATGCAGGCGGCGCAAAGAAAGTGGTTTCGGTGGCATGTCCTTTGTTCGTGCCGCTTGTTGAAAACGGCTACATCGCACGTGATTGCGAGGTAACAAAGCTCGTTGCACGTGACTACCTGAAAGCAATCAAAGAGTCCGGTGCCGACACGCTGATTCTCGGCTGCACGCACTTCCCCATTATCGCCGACATCATCGGTGACGAGCTGCCCGATGTTACGCTGATAAATTCGGGTGCCGCCGCCGCAAAAGCGGTTGCAAAGGAGCTTAAATCTCATGGCGGTGCTTGCTCCGAGTTCTACGTCAGCGACAGCCCTGTGAACTTCGACGCCGTGGCAAGAATTTTCCTCGGCGGCAAAACGGTGAATGCACAGAAAATCGACATTGAAAAGTATTAATACATAAAACGTGACCTTGGAGGGAATATGAAAAGAATAGCTAAGTTCGAAAAAGTATCAAAAGAACAGTTCACCGCCGATTGGATGGATACGTTCGGCACAGACGGCAGCGATATTTATGACACTATAACCATGCCCCGCCGAGCAACAAAGGGCAGCGCAGGCTATGACATATGCACCCCCATTGCCGTTACTCTCGCTCCCGGCGAAAGTGCAAAAATTCCTACCGGTATTCGTGTATGGATGGAGGAAGGTTGGGTATTTAAGGTGTACCCCAGAAGCGGACTCGGCTTTAAGTTCCGCCTCCAGCTTAACAACACGGTCGGTATCATCGACAGCGATTACTATAATGCAAAAAATGAGGGACACCTCTTTGTAAAAATCACCAATGACTCACGTGAGGGTAAAACCGTGTCGCTTAACGCAGGCGACGGCTTTGCGCAGGGTATCTTCGTTGAATACGGCATAACACTCGACGATGACTCCGACGGCATCCGTGAGGGCGGCTTCGGTAGTACGAGTAAGAAGTAAGAATAAAAAGAATGGCGGGAAAACTTTTTTGTAAAAAAGCTTTTCCCGCACCCTTTCAAAAAACTTTAATAAAAGTAAATTGGTATAGCCATTTTCTTTTTCAAAAGTTTTTGCGGGGTGTGGGGTGCTTTTTTCAAAAAGCACCCCACGTTATATAAGGAGCAAATATGAAAGTTACAGTATTAAAAAAATATGCCGAGCTTATCGCACGCTCGGGTGCGGCGGTCAGAAAAAACGACGACGTAATTATCGTAGCCGAGCTTGACCAGCCTAAATTTGTTGAGTACGTAGTTGACGCCTGCTACAAGGCAGGCGCACGCAAGGTGACCGTTGAGTGGACTCACCAGCCGCTTGAAAAGCTGCACGTCCGCCACCGCACACTCACCACTCTCTCAAAGGTTGAGGATTGGGAGGTAAAGCGTTATGAGCATTATATCGACACGCTCCCTGCACGAATCTGGCTTATAAGTGAAGACCCCGACGGTCTTAACGGCATGAATTTTGCAAAGCATGCAAAGGCATCGCAGGCAAGAAGTAAGATTATAAAGCCGCTCCGTGACAAAATGGAGAACAAATACAAGTGGTGCATAGCGGCAGTCCCCGGCAAAAAGTGGGCAAAGAAGCTTTTCCCCGATCTCACTCCTGCGGCAGCAGTTGAAAAACTCTGGGAAGCGATTCTTTATGCATCACGTGCCGACGGTGATGACCCCATTGCCGCACGCAAGGCACACAACGCAGATCTCAGGGCTCGCTGTGACTATCTCAACAGTCTTGGCATAGAGTCGCTGCACTACACATCTGCAAACGGCACCGATTTTACCGTTGGTATGATTCCCGAGGGCATTTTCTGCGGCGGTTGCGAGGACACACAGGGTAAAGGCGAAACCTTTGAAGCAAACATTCCCTCCGAGGAGGTTTTCGTTTCCCCAATGAGAGGCAAGGCAGAGGGCATTGTTTACTCAACAAAGCCGCTTTCCTACAACGGTCAGCTTATCGAGAACTTTTCGATCCGCTTCGAGGGCGGTAAAGCCACCTCGGTTAAGGCGGAGAAAAACGAAGAGCTTCTCCGCACCATGATAAACATGGACGAGGGGGCAGCATATCTCGGCGAGGTTGCGCTTGTGCCTTATTCGTCACCGATAAATCAGCTTGGCTTCCTATTTTATAATACGCTCTTTGACGAGAACGCATCCTGCCACCTTGCACTCGGTGCCGGCTATACCAACACGCTCCGTGACTATGACAAGTACACAAAGGAGGAGCAAAAGGCAATGGGCGTTAACGATTCGATTATCCACGAGGACTTTATGATAGGCTCGGAAGATTTGCGTATCGTTGCAACCACACGTGACGGCAAAGAGGTTGAAATCTTCAAAGACGGCGAATGGGCGTTTTGATAGGATATAATAAGGAAAATTATTGGTTATGAGAGCAAATGGGAAATCACAAACCGTAGGGGATGGCCCCTGGACATCCCGTTTTGCCTTGGTTCATGCGGGACGTCGAAGGCGCCGTCCCCTACCGAGGTTGGTGCGTAGCCGTAATGTAAACCTTAATTTATCTCATTTCGGGCATCAAGTGCAGAGCTTGATGCCTCTTTTTTCTCAAAAATGCAACAAGAATTGCATCTTCTTGCAAAAATTATGTATTTTTAATTAAAAAATAGGCTTTATGGGTTGACAAAATGAATTTTTGATGATATCATGAGTCATACGCTTATAAAAATAAGCATGAAAGGAAGTTTTTAACATGAAAAACATTATTAAAGTTCTTGCTGTGATGCTCGTAGCTGTTTTCGCATTCGCAGCATGCGGCACTCCCGCAGAAACAACAGGTGAAGCTGACGTTACCGGCGAAGCAGACAACGCAAAGGTTTATAAGATTGCATCCGACAATGCATTCCCTCCCTTTGAATACCTCGACGCTACCACCAACACCTACGTTGGCGTAGACATGGACATCATCGCTGCTATCGCAGAGGATCAGGGCTTCAAGTACGAAATGGCTAACGTTGGTTTCGACGCAGCTCTCGGTCAGGTTCAGGCAGGTCAGGCTGATGCGGTTATCGCAGGTATGACCATTAAGCCCGAGCGTGAAGAGATCTTCGACTTCTCCGTTGGTTACTTTGAAGACGGTCAGATCATGGTTGTTGCTGCTGACAGCGACATCGACTCCATGGAAGACCTCAAGGGCAAGGTAGTTGCTACCAAGGCAGGTACCATGGGCCTTGAATACGCTGAAGCTAACAAGGAAGCTTACGGCTACACCACCACCATGTTTGAGGGTTCTGTAGAGATGTATCAGGCAGTTGCACAGGGCTCCTGCGTAGCTTGCTTCGAGGACCGTGCAGTTATCGGCTCCGCTATTAAGGACGGTTCCGTTAACCTCAAGACTGTTGGCGACGTTATCAATCCTGCTCCCTACGGCTTTGCTGTAAAGAAGGGCACATATCCCGAACTCATCGAGATGTTCAACAAGGGTCTTGAAAACATCAAGGCTAACGGCAAGTACGACGAAATCCTTGCTAAATACGGTATGTAATTACCAACCCCACACAAATTTTTCGCATTTGTTTAGCATGATGCCCTAAAAAAGGCATCATGCTAAATTTTGCGGTTAGGATGTTATTATGAATTTGGATTTTTCAAGAGTAATAAGCGATACTCTTCCCCTTTTATTTGAGGGTACAAAGACTACCATCTCAATCGCTCTTATCTCAATATTCGCAGGTCTTCTGGTGGGCTTTATCTCCTGCCTTATGGGTATTTCCAAGAACCCTATTCTGAGAGCGATTTCCAAAGCATATGTCTGGATTATCCGCGGAACACCTATGATCGTACAGGCATTTTTCGTTTTCTATGCCATTCCGCAGTTTTTCCCCGGTGTTACTCCCTCCCCTTACGTATCGGGTATAGTAACACTCACTCTTAACGCAGGTGCGTACCTCTCGGAGATTATCCGTGGCGGTATTCAGGCAGTCCCCGTTGGACAGACAGAGGCGGCTCGCTCGCTCGGTCTTTCTGCGTTCAAAACCATGATAAAGGTTGTTTTGCCTCAGGCATTCAAGATTGCCATCCCCTCGATGGTAAACCAGTTTATCATCACTGTTAAGGACACCTCTATTCTGTCCGTAATCAGCCTTAATGAAATCGTAAACAATGCAAAGAAGGGTATCGGTATGAACTACCGCTTCTTTGAAACATATATCGTAGTTGCAGTATTTTACCTTGTTATCATTTCCGCACTTATGGTGCTGTCAAACTATATCGAAAAGAGGATGAACAATGAGCGAAAAGGTTAGAGTTATAGATCTTGAAAAGCACTTTGGTGACCTCATTGTTCTTGACGGCATCAACGTTACGATAAAAGAGGGCGAGGTTGTATGCGTTATCGGTCCTTCGGGTAGCGGTAAATCAACCTTTCTCCGTTGCATCAACCGTCTTGAGGAAGCAACGGGCGGTCAGATTTTCGTTGACGAGCTTGAAATTACTCACAAGAAGGTTGACATCAACAAGGCACGTGAAGAAATCGGCATGGTGTTCCAGCAGTTCAATCTGTTTGCAAACTACACCGTGCTTGAAAACATAATGCTTGCTCCCGTTGAGCTTAAGAGAATGACAAAAGCACAGGCGAAAGCCAAGGCAATGGAGCTTCTTGAGCGTGTAGGACTTGCAGACAAGGCAAGCAATTATCCCAATCAGCTTTCGGGCGGTCAGCAGCAGCGTGTTGCTATTGCACGTGCGCTTGCGATGAATCCCGACCTCATGCTCTTTGACGAGCCCACAAGTGCGCTTGACCCCGAAATGGTTGGCGAGGTACTTGCGGTTATGAAGGAGCTTGCGGCTGCCGGCATGACAATGATAGTTGTTACCCATGAAATGGGCTTTGCACGTGACGTTGCAGACAGAGTTCTGTTCATGGCAGACGGCAACATCATTGAAGAAGGTACACCGGAAGAGATTTTTACAAATCCCCAAAACGAGCGTACCAAAGAATTTCTTTCTTGCGTATTATAAGCGTGCTGACAAACACGTCAGACCGCAAGTAAGAATAAAAGCAAAGCTAATAAATAGAAATAATTTTCCACTTTGCGTTAAAACAAAATGCGGCAAGGGCTTTTTCAAGCCCTTGCCGTTACTTGCTTTTTCGGATTTTTGTTTTACAGCGGATTCCATTTGCCGCTCAAATAGCGGATTAAAAACAGAGTAAAGAGAATCAGATTGTGTGCAATCATGCACGCCCATGCACTGACGAGTCCAAGGTGGAAAAAGGCGGTGCAGATAAACGTACCAACAATTCTCACACCCCACATGCCGATGATATTGTAGATAAACGGCATGACCGTATTGCCTACTCCCAGCATCATGCCCTCTAAAATTATCGCCGCACCGAAAACAGGCTCCGAGAGTGCAACCATACGCAAAACGGTTGCACCGAGTGCGATAACCGCCGCATCATCGGTAAAAATATCCATCATCGGCTCGGCAAACACAAACAAAAGTCCGCCCGAAACTATCATAAGCCCGATTTCCAGAGTCAGAATAACCTTTGAAAAATCACGCATACGCTCTTTGTCACGTGCGCCGAGGGCGTTGCCTGCAAGGGTTGCTGCCGCAGTCTGCATGCCGTAGCCTGGGATGTAGAATGCCGATTCAACCGTATTTGCAATTGTGTGTGTTGCAGTTGCGGTGTCGCCGAGCGAGTTTATCATCGAGGCAAAAACAACGTATCCGAGATACGTGCCAAAGCGTTGGAACATATTAGGCAGTGCAATTTTCAGGCATGGCCGCAGAATCTGCATATCGGGCAGCATACGCATGCCAAGCGGAGAAATTTCACGATGGGTAAAAAGTGCAATAGTAATAATTATGCCGCCGACGGTAAATGCAATGGCACTTGCTATTGCCGCACCGTTTACGCCAAGACCTGCACCGTAAACCAAAACCTCCCTGCCTAAAATAAAGACAGTACGTGTATCATATATAAGGAAGAAATTCAACAAGATGTTTGTAAGATTTACAACCAGACCGACAAGCATCGGCGTTTTCGTGTCGCCTGCCGCACGCAGTACCGTACCGAAAATCAATGTAGCACTGCGGAACAGCATCGGCATATACAAAATGAGAAAATACTCCGCCGCCATACTGCGTAGCGGAACGTCAACCTGCATAAGCACGGGAACCGCACGGTGAAGCGAGGTCGTAAGCAAGGTGAAAACCGTGCCGACAAGCAGCGTTACAAAAACCGCCTGTGCTGACGCACGTTTTGCAAGGCCTTTGTCATTTGCACCAAAGCTCTGTGCTACAAATGACAAAAATCCAACGCCGAGTGCCGAAACCGTGCCGTTTATCAGCCAATTTATCGTAGTTGTGGAGCCTACCGCCGCAACCGCCGCCGTGCCGAGCGAGCCTACCATGGCGGTGTCAATATACTGCACCGCCGTCTGCATAAACTGCTCAAGCACCGTCGGCCACGCAAGCGTGATTATTGTCGGCAGCAAACTCCATTTTAAGTTTTTAAAAAATGACATATCTTTACTTGAAAAAAATCCGCGATGCTATCGCGGATTTTTAATTTAATTACTCTTCGAGAAGACCGCCTGCGAGTGCATTCTGGAAATCCTCGTTGTCCTCGCTCATGTTCCACAAGCCGTCAATCTTTTCAAGCTTGATCTTGATATCGGAAGTTGTGGTTGCGGCATCCTCAGCGGTGAGAATACCCATGAAAACTGCACCGTCAGTATCAAAGTTTTCAGCATCTTCAGCAGCACTTGCAAGAGTCATGTACTGCATGAGTGCGCTCATGATGTCAAGAGAAGTGATGCTTGCATCAACGGTTGCATGTGTGTCATCAAGCTGGTTGGTTGCACCGAGAGTGTAGTCAAACTTTGCAAACATTGCCTGAACCATAGCAACTGTCATGGGGTCAGCGTTTTCAAGTGACATACCGGTGAGTGCTGCGTATTCTTCAACAGTGCCGTTCTTGAGGGTGCTGAGCACAGTGTCGATAGCGGCAACAGCTTCTTCAAGGTTAGCAGTGCCGCCAACAGCCTCGGTAGCAACTGCTTCTGTGGTAACAACTGCTTCGGTAGTAACAACCGCTTCTGTGGTTGTAACCGCTTCAGTAGTTGTAACTGCCTCGGTGGTTTCTGCGGTATCGCCGCAAGCGAACATAAATGCGCACATTGCAAGGCAAAGTGCCAAAGCTAAAATCTTTTTCATGGTGAAAATCCTTTCGTATGTATGTATTACCCTTTCAGTATACTCTCTCAAAACGTTTTTGTCAACAAAAACATCACCGTGCGAAAAATGTTGAAAGCGGTATTATTATATGATAGAATAAATTTGTAATGAAGTAAATTATTGTTTATGGTTGTAAAATGGAAACCACAAACCGGTAGGGCAGGGGCTTGCTCCTGCCGCATGTATAACATCTAATGACGGCTTGCGGCGGGAGATAAACCCCCGCCCTACATTATTGCTCGTCGCTGTTCCTCCCCTAAACAATAATTTACTAATTTCACCCCACATACAAAATAAAAGGAGATACAAATGGACGTTTTTATCAGCTACAGCTCTGCGGAGCGTGACGAAGCACACTATATTGACTCTGTGCTTCGCAAAAACGGAATTTCCACCTGGATTGCACCCGAGTCTATACCTGCAGGCTCTAACTATACAAAGGCAATTCCCGCAGGCATAAAGGACTGTAAGGTGTTTTTACTTATTCTGTCGCAAAAGGCACAAAGCTCTATCTGGGTTTCGGCTGAGCTTGAAAATGCGTTTAAAAACGGAAAGTTTATTATCCCGTTTCTTATTGAAAACTGCCCGATAACCGACGATTTTGACTTTTTGATTTCACGCAGCCAGCGTATAGAAGCGTATGAAAAGAAATCCGAGGCACTCGAAAGCCTTGTCAATAGCATAAAAGCGGTAGTGGGCGTTGATACGAAGGTGGTTGAAGAGGTAAAGCCACCTGTTGTAGAAGCGGAACCAGCCAAGAAAGCCGAGCCTATCAAAGTTGTAAATCCCGTTGAAGAAAAAACATCTGTCACAGAAAAATCGCAACCTCATTTCCAAAGAATCATTGATAAGTATGGCGTTTACGAGGGCGAAGTTGTTGACGGTGTGCCACACGGTAAAGGAAAGAAAACTTACAACAACGGAAGTGTTTTTGTAGGCAATTATGTTGAAGGAAAATGGCATGGTCACGGTAGAATAGATTACCACGACGGTACATATTACGATGGCGATTATGTTGAAGGCCAGTGGCACGGCAAAGGTACGCTTACTGATAATCGGGGTTGGATCTACGAGGGTGATTTTGTTAATGGCATGAGGCATGGCTATGGCAAATGTACTTTTAACAATGGTACGGTTAAGAACGGGGCATGGATACACGGTGAATTTGTAGCAGATAAATATAGCACTATAATATGCAAAAGAGTTTATAATTCCGGCGACGTGTACGAAGGTGAAATGGCTAAAGACGCGCAAAATGGCAAAGGTAAAATGATTTACACCAATGGCGATATATACGAAGGTGATTGGATATATCACAAGAAGCACGGCAAGGGTAAATATACTTTTGCCAACGGAGATTGCTACGAAGGCGATTTCTTTAATGGCGAGCGACACGGCTACGGCAAACTCACTCGGCCCGATGGCACCGTTAAAGAAGGTAGATGGGAAAACGGTGAGTTTGTCGGATAACAGCGTTTCTTCTGAACAAAACTTTTTTTGCAAAGCATAATTATGCTTGACAAATGAAAAACTGCGGTGTATAATAGATGGGTAAAAGCGATGGACCATTAGCTCAGTTGGTTAGAGCTACCGGCTCATAACCGGTCGGTCCTAGGTTCGAGCCCTAGATGGTCCACCAAAATGAAGAACCCTGTCATTTGACAGGGTTTTTTATTTTGTGTTGAGCGATGACGGGCTCGAAGGGCACGTGTTAGAAAACCTGCCGGGGGCAGGTTTTCCCGTGCCACCGCTCTTTCCGCAGAAAGGCGAGCCCTAGATGGTCCACCAAAACAAAAAGCACCCTTGCAGGGTGCTTTTTGTTTTGTATAGTCAAAAGCTCGAACCTCTCAAATGCACAGCCGTAACATAAATTATTGTTTATGTTAACAAGCCTTCCTCAGACGAGGAAGGTGGCGCCGTAAGGCGACGGAAGGAGGGAACATTTCTAATTGTTACTTTTTTCCCTCCCTCAGTCAGCGTTCCGCTGACAGCTCCCTCGTCTGAGGGAGCCTTTATTACAACCC
>JAZQEH010000107.1:0-4483 GCA_045538895.1 Eubacteriales bacterium | reverse complement strand
TCCCTCAGACGAGGGAGCTGTCAGCGGAACGCTGACTGAGGGAGGGAAAAAGTAACAATTAGAAATGTTCCCTCCTTCCGTCGCCTTGCGGCGCCACCTTCCTCGTCTGAGGAAGGCTTGTTAATGTAAACAATAATTTACTATAGCATTTTCTTTCAACTTGTGTTATAATAATATAATCCATAAGTGTCGCAATTTTTGAAAGTTTCTACAGGAGGAGTTTTTATGGGCAATTTTAAGCTTGTTTCCAAATATAAGCCTACGGGCGACCAGCCCGAGGCTATTGCAAAGCTTTCTGCAGGCGTTGATGCGGGGCTGCAGGAGCAAACCCTCCTTGGTGTTACGGGAAGCGGTAAGACGTTCACAATGGCAAACATTATTGCAAACGTCAACCGTCCAACGCTTGTGCTTGCACACAACAAAACTCTTGCGGCGCAGCTTTGCACGGAATTCAAAGAATTTTTTCCCGAAAATGCAGTTGAATACTTTGTTTCCTACTATGATTATTATCAGCCCGAAGCGTATATCCCCGGAAAGGATATCTATATAGAAAAGGATGCAATGATAAACGATGAGATAGACAAGCTTCGTCACAGTGCAACAAGTGCACTCTTTGAACGCAGGGACGTTATCATCGTTGCGAGTGTATCCTGTATATACTCGCTCGGTGACCCGTCGGAGTATCAGGAACTTCAGATAGTTATGCGAACCGGAATGGAGATGGAGCGTGACGAGCTGCTTCGCCGTCTTGTTATGATTGGCTATGAGCGAAACGACGTGGGCTTTGTGCGTGGTAAATTCCGTGTCCGTGGCGATACGGTTGAGATTTTTCCTGCATCGCAGAATGAAAAAACCGTTCGTGTTGAGTATTTCGGTGACGAGATCGACCGCATAAGCGAGATAAATTCGGTTACGGGTGAGCTTATCCGCTTGCTTGATACGGCGGTTATCTTCCCGGCGACTCACTATGCCGTTACCGATGATAAAAGGGAAGAGGCACTTAAGGAAATCGAAGATGAGCTTGACGAGCGAATCGAGTTCTACAAGTCGCAGAACAAGCTTATTGAGGCGCAGCGAATAGAGCAGCGTACACGGTATGACCTCGAAATGCTCCGTGAAGTTGGCTTCTGTTCGGGAGTAGAAAACTATTCACGTGTGCTTTCACGCCGTCCTGCCGGCTCAACTCCCTATACTTTGCTCGACTATTTCCCGAAAGATTTTCTTATGTTTATAGACGAGTCGCACGTAACGCTCCCACAGGTGCGAGGAATGAGCGGCGGAGATAAGGCGAGAAAAACAAACCTCGTTGAATACGGTTTCCGTTTGCCGAGTGCATACGATAACCGTCCGTTGTTTTTTGATGAATTTGAAAGCAAAATAAATCAGGTTGTATATGTAAGTGCGACTCCCGGTGAGTATGAAAAAGGCCGCAGCGGACAGATCGTTGAGCAAATCATCCGTCCTACAGGACTTCTTGACCCCATAGTTGAGGTTCGCCCGATTGAGGGGCAGGTTGATGACCTTATGGGTGAGATACGTGCAAGAAGCGAGCGTGGCGAGCGTGTGCTTGTAACCACGCTCACAAAGAAAATGGCAGAAGACTTAAGCGGGTACCTTGACGAAAACGGTATCAAGGTAAAATATATTCACCATACTATTGAAACTATGGAGCGAATGGAGATCGTGCGTGATTTGCGACTCGGCGTTTTTGACGTGCTTGTCGGAATAAACCTGCTCAGGGAGGGACTTGACATTCCCGAGGTATCGCTTGTTGCGATACTTGATGCGGATAAAGAGGGCTTTCTCAGAAGCGAAACCTCGCTTGTGCAGACGGTTGGACGCGCGGCGAGAAACGCAGGCGGCAAGGTAATAATGTATGCAGACAGTATTACACGTTCAATGAAAGGTGCTATAGACGAAACCGAACGTCGCCGTTCGATTCAGGATGCATACAACAAGGCGAACGGCATAGTACCAAAGACTATTGTAAAGACGGTGCATGACGTTATAAGTCTTGGCGGCAAGAGTAAAAAGGATGCGGAAAAGGGTACAAAGAAGCTTTCGAAAGCAGAAAGAGAAAAGCTTATCGAGCAGCTTAATACCGAAATGCGTGCCGCCGCACAGAAGCTTGAATTTGAAAAGGCTGCATTCTTAAGAGATAAAATAAAGGAGCTAAAGGGATTATAAATTATAGTTTAGGAGATAAAACGCCGCTATGCGGCTACCCCTCATCAGTCAGCTCCGCTGACAGCTTCCCCCAAGGGGGAAGCCTTTGTTAATGAGCCTTCCCCCTCGGGGGAAGGTGTCGACGTATGTCGACGGATGAGGGGCTTCGTTACTCCCATAAACAATAATTTCCCGTAACAATTATGGCTAAAGATATAATCATAAAAGGTGCGAGGGTGAACAACCTCAAGAATATTGACCTCACCATTCCACGTGACCGTCTTACCGTACTTACAGGACTTTCGGGAAGCGGCAAATCCTCACTTGCGTTTGATACGCTCTATGCCGAGGGACACCGCCGCTTTGTTGAGTCGCTTTCGTCATATGCACGAATGTTTCTCGGTCAGGTGGACAAGCCCGACGTTGACAGCATCGAGGGGCTTTCTCCGTCTATTTCAATCGACCAGAAAACAACCTCAAAGAACCCACGTTCAACCGTAGGTACCGTTACCGAGATATATGACTACCTGCGACTGCTTTATTCACGTTGCGGTATACCGCACTGTCCCGTGTGCGGCAAGGAAATACGTCAGCAGACGGTTGACACCGTTATCGACAGTATAATGAGCTTTCCCGAGGGTGAGAGAATGATGATTCTTGCCCCTGTTGTCCGCAGTGCAAAGGGTATGCACGAAAAGGTTTTTGCAGATGCACGCAGAAGCGGATATTCACGTGTGCGTGTTGACGGAAACCTCTACGAGCTCTCCGAGGAAATCAAACTTGATAAAAACATCAAGCACACCGTAGAAATCGTCATTGACCGAATTGTCAACCGTCCCGATTCGAGAGGGCGTATCGGCGACTCGGTTGAAACTGCAGTCGGTCTTACCGACGGTGCGGTACGTGTTGTTACAATGCCGCGTGACGGTGGCGAAAAAGAGTATGACTACTCGCTCAAATATGCCTGCGAGGAGCATGGCATAAGCTTTGGCGAGCTTGAGCCGAGAATGTTTTCGTTCAACGCACCTAACGGCGCATGCCCGAAGTGCTCGGGGCTTGGCGGACTTTCCCGTGTTTCCGAAAAGAAGCTTCTACCTGACAAAACGCTCTCGCTCCGTGAGGGCGGCATATGCTGCAACGGCTTCAAGACCATGGAGGAGGAAAGCTGGAACGGCCCGCTTATAGAGGCGGTAGGTAAAAAGTTCGGCTTTACGCTCGACCAGCCGCTTAACACATTTACAAAAACCGCAATGAACGCATTGCTTTACGGTACAGGCAAGGAAACCTATACGGTTACACGTTATTTCGGCGGTGCCGCACACCATCAAACCGTGACCTTTGAGGGAATTATTCCAATGATCGACCGCCGCCGTGAAAGCTACGGTCTTGAGTATTACGAAACTTTGCTTGAGGAGCAACTTTGCCCTGAATGCCATGGCGGAAGACTCAACAAAATGATGTTGTCGGTTACCGTTGGCGGAAAGAATATTCACGAGATCTGCCTTATGCCGATAGATGAGATGCTTGCATTTGTCGAAAATCTTGTGCTTGAACCCGAAAAGGAGCAGATTGCAAGAGAGATTTTAAAGGAGATAAAGGCACGTCTTTCGTTTTTGTGCAGTGTCGGACTCGAATACCTTAACCTTGCACGCAAGGCAGGCACGCTCTCCGGCGGGGAGGCACAGCGAATCCGTCTTGCAACACAGATAGGCTCTTCACTTGTGGGAGTGCTTTACATTCTTGACGAGCCGAGTATTGGCTTGCATCAGCGTGATAACGATAAGCTTATAGCAACGCTCAAGAAGCTCCGTGATATCGGCAATACCGTTGTTGTTGTCGAGCATGACGAGGACACTATGCGTGCGGCTGACTACGTTGTGGATATAGGTCCCGGTGCAGGTATTCACGGCGGCTACATCTGTGCGTCAGGCACGCCCGAAGCGGTGGCGGCATGTACCGATTCAATAACGGGAGACTATCTTTCCGGCAGAAAAGAAATCGCCGTTCCCCCCTCACGCAGGGCAGGTAACGGCACCTATCTCACGGTCAAGGGTGCAAGGGAGCATAATCTTAAGAATATAGACGTCAAGTTCCCGCTCGGCAAGTTTATTGCGGTTACGGGGGTGTCAGGCAGTGGAAAATCCTCGCTTGTGAACTCGATTCTGTACGAGAGTCTTGCGGCAACGCTTAACCGTGCCAACACTTTCCCCGGAGACCACGATTCTATTGAGGGTGTAAAGGCACTTGACAAGGTTATTTGCATTGACCAGAGTCCGATTGGACGTACACCTCGCTCAAATCCGGCGACGTATACGGG
>JAZQEH010000106.1:0-3792 GCA_045538895.1 Eubacteriales bacterium | reverse complement strand
TTTTTGTAAAAAAATATTGTCTGTAGCCACGGCTACTTATTAAATATTTTACAGTTTTTCTTTGGTTCTTTCTTCTTAAGAAAGAACGCCTTCGTTACTTCGCTAAACATTAATTTCTATTATAATGTTGCTGTCAAAATTGTCAGTATATTAGCTAATACTTCAAGGCTCTCGTCATTGTTAAGAATGTCATATCTTCTGTCTAACTCATCATCGGGAACATCGCAAGCAGGATTGCTTTTTAAGCTTTCGATTGCCATTTTCAGGTATCTCTTTGAATCTTCTTTAGTGTAAGTCATGAAAATCGCTCCTTTATATTCCAATTATATTCTACGATGCATTATATCTAATTGTTTTATACATGTCAATATTAATAACTGAATAAACATGACATTGCCAAACATTCTATATAGTACAATTAGATACGTGGGATGGTGATGTAACATGGAACAGAAAGAATTTAGTCTCAGGCTTTCACAATTAAGATTGAACAAAGGTGTTTCCGCAAGAGATATGAGTTTATCAATTGGGCAAAGTCATGGCTACATCAATAATATTGAAGCCGGTGTTGCTTTTCCGTCTATGACGGTGTTTTTCTATATTTGTGAGTATCTCGGCATTACACCGTGTGAGTTTTTTGATATCGATGCAAAAAATCCTGCCAAAGCACAAGAATTGTTATTAGCTATTAAAGGATTAAGCAATGAGGATTTAGACCATCTTATAGCAATAGCTAAAAGATTGAAAAAATAATACTATTTATCCGCATCTTAAACCACTAATATAAAAACCGCCGTTTACGGCGGTTTTTATATTGACTAAAAATTTTATCTTTGCTAAAATATAGAAAAATACCCTTTTTGAGGTGCGATATGGAAAAAATCATTACCTACGAAACGCTGAGAAGCTTTACATATGTAAATGACAACGTTTGCAAAAAGCCCATTCGCGGAATTGTGATACAGTTCTTCGGACTTGGCAACCAGACACGCCATGCTACCGACACAGTTGAGGGCGAATACTACGGCGAAAAAGGAATTCTGTACATTTACCCTTACAACAACCCATGGTGCTGGATGAACAAGCAAGCCGTTGATTTCACAGATGAAATAATAGACGTGCTTATCGAAAAATACTCGCTTGACGAAAACATTCCGATAGTTTCTACCGGCGGAAGCATGGGCGGTCAGGGTGCTCTTACATATATGGCTTATGCAAAGCGTACTCCCGTTGCCTGCGTGACAAACTGCCCTGTTTGCGACGTGGTTTATCACTATACCGAGCGTGATGACCTTCCCCGCACTCTTTATAGTGCGGTATACGGAATTGACGGTACTTTAGAGGACGGTCTCAAGAGCATTTCTCCTTTACACCTTGTTGACAAAATGCCAAAATCCAAGTACCACATTTTCCACTGCGAAGCCGACAATGCGGTTAACATCCACAGCCATTCGGAAAAATTTGTAGCCGCTATGCGAGAAGCAGGACATAGCGTAACCTATGATACAATACCCGGTCGCGGACATTGCGCATTGACACTTGAAATGAAAAAACTTTATGCTGAATACATAGTAAAAGCAATCATGGAGGTAAATCATGACTGAAAAATTCAAGAACCCGATTTTAAAGGCCGGCGCTGACCCGTTTGTTGTTTTCTGGAACGACAAGTATTACTACGTTTACAGCAACGCAGATGCAAGCGTAGAAGTAAGCGTTGCAAATAACATCCATCACATTACCCGTGAGGGCAAATGCGTTTGGAAGCCCGAGGAGGGCAAGGAGTATTCAAAGCATCTTTGGGCTCCCGAAATCCACGAAATAGGCGGCGAATGGTACCTCCACGTGGCTTGTGATGACGGTGATATGACTCACCACCGCATGTTTGTGCTGAAATCAAAAGACGGCACCCCCGACGGCGAGTATGAAATGGTTGGCAAGATTACAGATAAAACCGATTGCCTTGCAATCGACGGCACCGTAATTCAAAAGGGTGACGAGCTCTACTACGTTTGGTCAGGCTGGGAAGAAGGCGCAACCGCATACATTCCTCATGACCAGTGCATCTTTATCGCAAAGATGAAATCTCCCACCGAAATTGAGGGCGATAGAGTTCTTCTTTCCCGTCCCGATTACGATTGGGAAAAGCACGGCAGCGGTCCCGCCGGCAACGGCAGAGTTCACCCCTGCGTAAACGAAGGTCCGCAGATTCTTTACAAGGATGACACTATTCACATTGTATACTCCGCATCGCATAGCCGCACACGCCACTATTGCCTCGGCATGCTCACCTACCGTGGCGGTGACATCATGAATCCCGAGAACTGGGTAAAGAGCGACCATGCAGTATTCTCCGAGAGCGAAGGCACACACGGCACCGGTCACTGCTCTTTTGTAAAGGCACGTGACGGCAAAACCGATTTCATCGTTTACCACGCAATGCTCACAACCGAGGGCGGCTGGTCAACAAGAGGTGTACGTGCGCAGCCGTTCACATGGGACGGCGATATGCCCGTATTCGGCAAGGCTGTGACTCCCGAAGAAGACGTTGAAATTCCTGTATAAAAATTGCCACCACGCTCAGGATGATAGCGTGGTGGCAAGCATTTAAAAAACCTCCGCCAAAGCGGAGGTTTTTTATTGGTTTTAAATTAAACTCTTTCAGCGAAGTACTTAATGGTGCGAACCATCTGGCTTGTGTAGGAGTTTTCGTTGTCGTACCAAGCAACAACCTGTACCTGATAGGTATCGTCGTCAATCTTTGCAACCATGGTCTGAGTAGCATCGAAGAGAGAACCGTAGGTCATGCCGATGATATCGGAAGAAACGATAGCTTCTTCGTTGTAGCCGTAGGAATCAGAAGCTGCTGCCTTCATAGCTGCGTTGATACCCTCAACAGTAACGTCCTTGCCCTTAACTACTGCAACGAGAATGGTGGTAGAACCTGTGCAGGTAGGAACTCTCTGAGCAGAGCCGATGAGCTTGCCGTTGAGCTCGGGGATAACAAGACCGATTGCCTTTGCAGCGCCGGTGGAGTTAGGAACGATGTTCTGTGCGCCTGCACGAGCACGGCGGAGGTCACCCTTTCTGTGAGGACCATCAAGAATCATCTGGTCGCCGGTGTATGCATGAACAGTGGTCATGATACCGCTCTGGATAGGAGCATAGTCGTTAAGAGCCTTTGCCATAGGAGCAAGGCAGTTGGTGGTACAAGAAGCTGCAGAAATGATGTTGTCACCAGCGGTGAGAGTGTTCTCGTTAACGCTGTAAACGATGGTAGGAAGATCCTTACCTGCGGGAGCAGAAATAACAACCTTCTTTGCACCTGCATCAATGTGAGCCTGAGACTTTTCCTTGGAGCAGTAGAAACCTGTGCACTCAAGAACAACGTCTACGTCGAGTTCGCCCCAAGGAAGATCCTTAGCGTCCTTCTCTGCATAGATCTTGAGAGTCTTGCCGTCTACTGTGATGGTGCCTGCTTCGTCATCAGAAGTTACGGTGTGAAGGTTCTGACCAACTGCACCGCAGTAACCGCCCTGAGCGGTGTCGTACTTGAGAAGGTGAGCGAGCATGGAAGGCTTGGTAAGGTCGTTGATTGCAACTACCTCATAACCCTCTGCGCCGAACATCTGTCTGAATGCAAGACGACCGATTCTGCCGAAACCGTTAATAGCAACTTTTACTGCCATTTTTAAAGTCCTCCGAATATATAAAAAATTTTGAAAACATTTTTCCGATATGTAAACCTACATATCCTTATCTATTTTACCACAAATTTTGAAATATACAAGTATT